>JADJRF010000005.1:2233372-2552426 GCA_016712355.1 Vampirovibrionales bacterium
GATTCACGTAGCCGTAGAGATCCGTCGAATGAAAGGGCTGAATAGCCGTCGCCGCCAAGGCCACCAGAGCGACGCTGATGACGAGAAAATGCGTCTGGAAGCGCCCCGACGCCTTGAGGGCCTGATAGCCCGCAACATACAGCCCCAGCAAGGCAATAATGACGGGCCAGATAAACAACTCGCGCGCCAAACGCGTCTGATGATGCGCATCCGCCCCATAAAAGCAAAGCATCGCGCCATAGACCAGCGCCGAAGCCAGCATAATCCACAGAAAGCGTTGCGGGGGCGATTGTAAAAAAGCAGGGAGTCGAAGGGTCATCATCAAGGTCCATTTTATGACGCAATCCTGAGAAGAGCCAGCGGCGCGTGTTTTCAGCGAGCAGGCAATAGCGGTAGAATATGAGAAGGGTCGCCGCCTGCGCCCCGGACGAGGAAGCGCTTCTATGCATTCGCCTTCTTACCAGCAATCTGCCCATTGCCCAGCCTCAGACGCGGATGATTGGCGACCGCGCGCGCGCACGATGGCCGCAGGCATTCGCCGTCGGGTACTCGCTCATGTGATTGCCCACAATGGCGGTTATCTGAGTCAGGCATGCTCCAGCGCAGAGATTTTCGCGGCGCTTTACAGCCGCTTACTGCATTTAGGGCCCCTCAATAGCCCCTTGATGCCACCGGCGTTTACAGGGGTTCCCCAGCAGACGGCAAACCATGCGAGCGGAGCCGTCTTCCATGGCGAACGCGGGCCGGATCGCGATCGGTTTTTCATGTCGCCTGCCCAATACGCCCTGATTCTATACGCGGCGCTGGTCGAGGCCGAACGCATGGACCCACAGGGACTGGCGCAATTTAATCAGGACGGCGCCACTGTGGAAATGATCGGGGCGGAGCATTCTCCGGGAATGGAAGCGATGACCGGCTCGCTGGGTCAAGGGTTGAGTCAGGCGGCAGGCGTCGCCTTCGCTCGCCAGCGAAAAGGCGAAACAGGGCGCGTCTGGACGCTATTGTCTGACGGTGAACTGCAATGCGGCCAGACATGGGAAGCGCTTCAGACCATGGCATTTTTAAAGCTGGACGCCATGCGGGTGATTATTGACGCCAATGGCCAGCAGTGTGACGGACGAGTGCAAACGGTTATGCCAATCGAGCCTCTTGCCGAGCGTCTCAGCGCATTTGGCGCGCAAGTGGCCGAAGTCGACGGCCATGATCTCGACGCATTGGCTGAAGCCGCTCTGTCTCCCTGCGACGGAAAGCCGTTGGTGATTGTTGCGCGGACGGATCCCACGCGTGATTTGCCTTTACTGGAAGCGCGCGCGCCGAAGCTGCATTACATTCGCTTCTCAGATGACGCTGAACGTCAGCGCTACGCACAGATTCTGGCGCAATGGGAGGCGGCGTCATGACCGAGCGCCTGTCGCGCGTTCATGCGCGTAATTTGGTCGCATGGGCTGAAAACAGGCCGGACGCCCTTGTTTTGTCCGCCGATCTCACCAGTTCTTGCGAAGCCGACGCCTTCGCACAGGCCTATCCCGATCGTTTTCTCTCCTTCGGCGTCGCCGAACAGAACATGATGAGCTTTGCAGGCGGGCTTGCGCGGGAAGGATTTACGCCGCTCGTTCACACGTTTGCCGTGTTTCTGTATCGGCGGGCTTACGACCAGCTCGCGATGTCGATCGCGTATCCGCATCTCAACGTAAAGCTATTTGGCTTCCTTCCTGGCATCACCACGCCGGGCGGAGCGACGCATCAGGCGATTGAGGATGTTGCAATTCTGTCTGCCCTCCCCAATATGACCATTCTGGAATGCGCTGACGCCAGCGACGTGGAATCTGCGCTCGATGCCGCCGATAGCGTGGATGGCCCCGTCTATATTCGAATGCTGCGCGGAGAGCTGCCGCGATTGTTCTCGACCCCCATGCGCTTAGGCGAATGTCGCCTATCTTGCGAAGATACGCAGGCAGATCTGCTGATTGTCTCCAGCGGAGCATGCGTGGAAGAAGCCCTGCGCGCCGCGCCCGCGTTGCGCCGCAGCGGCGTCAGCCTGATTCATGCGCACGTCAGTACGCTGAAGCCTTTTCCATCGCAACCTATTTTAGAGCTGGCCGCGCGCGCGCGTTTAGGCGTAATCAGCCTGGAAAATCACAGCATCGTCGGCGGCCTGGGATCAAGAATCGCAGAAACGCTGGCGGAAGCCGGATTATCTCGTAAATTGACGCGGCTTGGATTACGCGATACGTTCGCCCATGGGGGATCCAAATCCTACTTAATGGCCGCCTACGGCCTCGACGCCATGGCGTTGGTCCGCGCAGCGCAGGCGCATATGGGGGCTTCATTGGATATTGGCCCGGACGATTTAGCCGCCGTCGTGATAGAGCCGGTTCATAGCGCCGCAAAAGCAGAAGCGTTATAAAGCCTTAAGGGAGCGCCGGTTCAGGGGCAGGAAAAACCTGTTTAACGCCGTAAAGACTGTCGCGCTCAACGGGAATCTTGCCAGCGCGCCAGATCAGCGTCATCAGGGCTTCGCGCGTCAGGGCCTGGGGCGCATCGGAACCGGCGGCGTGGGCAATTTTCTCTTGCGAGACGGTGCCGTCCAAATCATCCACCCCAAAACTCAAACTCACTTGTGAGAGCTTTTCGCCGATATGAATCCAGAACGACTTGATATGCGGGACGTTATCCAACAGCAGACGGCTCACGGCGAAGTTTTTGAGATTTTCGACCCCGGTAAGCGCATGGCGCGGGTCAATCTGGTTATTGTCGTAATAGCAGTTGAGCGGGATAAAGGACATAAACCCGCCGGAGCGATCCTGCTGAGCGCGAATACTGAGCATGTGCTCAACCCGCTCCTGGGGCGTTTCACCCAGTCCCGCCAAAAGCGTTGCATTGGTGCGAATTCCCAGCCCATGAGCGGTTTCGTGTACTGACAACCATTCCTCCGCCGTGATTTTATCGGCGCATACGTCTTTGCGCACGCGCTCGGCGAACACTTCCGCGCCGCCGCCGGGCATCGACTTTAAACCAACCGCCTGCAACTCGCGTAGCGCCGTTTCATGCGACACGCCCGCCAGTTGCGACAGGTAATGAATTTCAACGGCCGTCAGCCCCTTGATATGAACATGCGGAAAACGCTGTGACAATGCGCGAAACAGCGACACGTAGTAATCCAGACCTTGTTTCTCGTAAAGGCCGGACACAATATGAAACTCCGCCAGATGCTCGCGTTCAGGATAGGCCTCGACAGAGGCCACGATGTCATCGACGCTGAGGACATAGGCATGCGGCGAACCCGGCCCTTTTTTGAAGGAGCAGAAGCGACAGTGCGCCTCGCAAATATTGGTTGGGTTGATATGGAAGTTATGGGCCCAGTAGACGTAATCGCGGGTGTTTTCCGGGGTTCGCAGCGCCCGGGCGGTATCGGCCAGAATACCAATGGCAATCAAATCGGCGTCATCGTAGACGCGCATGCCGTCTTCTCCGGTGAGACGCTCGCCGTGCAGAACCTTGTCATAAATAGCAGCTAATGCGCTGCCCGAACGACGCATGTAAGCGTCGCGAACATCAGACGGGGCGGCAATCGTGGCCATCGGGCCTCCTTCGCGTAAATGTGCCGAATACCGGTATCTTATCCAAAAAGCCTTTTACGCGTCTAGGCCGTTGGTCGACGGCCATCGACTCATAAGCCCAGGCTCAACAGGCAAATCGATTTAGCGTCCACGATCAGGCGCTGGTCAATGGCCTCGCGGACCTGTGCTGGCGTGAGAATCAGAGGGCGGAGGTATTCTTCATCGTCGCCGGTTGCAACGTGATCGAGCGGTTTAAGACCGGTCGCACGAAATAGCCACAGGCGCTCGTTACAGAAGCCGGGAGACGTATAGATAAACGTGATTTCATCCATTTTTTCGGCGCAATAGCCGGTTTCTTCCGCCAATTCGCGATATGCGCCTTCCAGGGGCGTCTCTCCCGGATCCAGTTTGCCAGCGGGCAATTCGATTAGCGCGTGACCCAAGGCGTAACGAAACTGGCGAATCATCACGACGCAACCGTCGTCGAGAATCGGCAGCATCACCATCCCGCCGGGATGTTCCAGCACATCGCGCGGGCGAATAGCGCCATCGGGCAAGCGCGCCTGATCTTCACGCATGGTCACGACCCGCCCCCGACAACGAACGGTGGAAGAAACGCGCGTTTCCGTCGGTCCTTGCTCTAACAGCTTGCGAACGTCCGCCATCGAATGGGGTCGAATGGCTATCTGTCGCAACTCAGAAGGGTTCACGGGCAAAATCCTCCCAAATGGCCAATAACAGGCGAGCCGTTTGCATCATATCCGTCAGATGCGCGCGCTCGTTTACCGTATGTGGCGCTTCCATGGCCGCCGACAGAACCACCCCGGCCAGTCCGCGCGTCATAAAGACGTTGTTATCGCTGCCGCCATGGCTGGCAATCACGGCAGGCGTTAGTCCTTGAGACTCGATAATATGGGTAAGCCGCTGTATAGCCGGAGAGTCAGGCGCATGGGCATAGCCGTCAAAAGCGCGCTCACGCGTCAGCAGAAACGAAGTCCCCGGCATCGAGGCGGTCTCTTCGCGCAAGACGCGCTCGATACAATCAAGTTCGTCTTGAATCGCCTCGGGACGATAACTGCGAATCTCCCCACTAATCAGCACACAGTCCGGCACAATATTAGTAGCCTTGCCGCCCTCAATTCGCCCGATATTGGCGGTGGTTTCGCCTTCCAGGCGGCCTTGACGCAGGCGCGTAACGACCCGCGCCGCCAGCACAATAGCATTGAGGCCTTCTTCAGGGGCGATTCCCGCATGGGCGGCGCGTCCTCGCACCGTAATTTCAAACGTGGTTAAAAACGGCGCCCGCTGAATCAGCGTCCCCGGCGGGCCCGTGTGATCGAACGTGATTGCAAACCCGGCGCGCAGGGCATCGTCATCCAGTTGGCGCGCGCCTTTCAGATGGGTTTCTTCTTCCACGGTAAATATCAGGCGAACCGCCGGACGCGGCGCTGCGCAAGCAAGAGAGCACTCCAGCGCCTCCAGAATCGGCGCCAAAGCCGCTTTATCGTCCGCCCCCAGCACGGTCGTTCCGTCGCTTTGTATCCAGCGGGCATCTCCCTCGCCGCACACCTGAGGCTGAACCCCCAGACATGGAGGCACTACATCCATATGAGCGCACACCACCAGTACAACAGGGTGCGGGCATCGACTGGGCGGAATTTCCGCAATGAGGTTGCCCGTTGCGTCCGTACGATGGCAAACGCCGAGCGCGTCGAGACGCTGAGCCAGATAGTCCCTGACAGGCCCTTCCGCACCGCTGGGACTGTCGAGGCGCGCCAGCGATAAAAACGTCCGCAGAACGGCGTCACTGTCAATCTCAGGCAATGTCATCAGAGCCCGATTATACGCAAAACCAACGCTCTGGGGGTCAAGTCCACGGAGTTTATTATTTTTTTATATTTAAAAACTTCACAAACGGTTCTCATCGCGCAATTTGTTGTTTTTATGCCTGTACAAGATTTCATTCGCCCAGTCGAAGAAATCACAGACTTCACACGACAATCACACGCTCTTCTCTCTCTCCTCGAATCGTACAGATTCTCCCTCTTGGTCACGTTGCAGTGATGAAGAGGTTTTTTATTTGGAGCGTTTTTTGAACGCAAAGATCGCGACCTGCTTTCTAAAGTCATGTTTCAGCAAAAAAAGCCAAAGATTTGCTTTACAAGGCACTCTCTGCTAGAATTTCTCCCACTCTTGCTGAGACAGTGATTCAGCAGAGCGCCCTTGAGCCTTCCCTCCACTAGCCAACCGTCTTTAGGGAATCGGTTTTTCGCAAGCCACCCTGATCTGTGACCAGATCACGCCGGATGCGATTCGCTTGAATAGAAGACTCGAGATGATGGCGACCCTCTCGAAAAAGCCCCCGGCCCCCTCCCGGAGGCTTTTTCGTTTTTTGGATACAATAGGGCGGATTTCCGCTCTTACGAAAGGTTGCCTGTCGTTATGGCCTATCGTTTACTGGCGTTGGATCTCGATGGAACCGTTCTGGGGGAATCGCTAAAACCGACGTCCGCCGTGCGAGAGGCGATTCGCGTCGTTCAGACGCAGACAGAAGTTCGCGTGGTCATCGCAACCGGGCGCATGTTTCGCTCGGCCTTGCCCATTGCGCGCGATCTGGGATTGGCAGAACCTCTCATTGCCTATCAGGGCGCACTGGCGCAAGACGTGCAGACGCCGTATGAACGTTATTACCACTCACCGATTCCGTTGGGGCTGGCCCGGCAAATTCTGGCGTTTGCGCAGACGGAACGACTCGCCGTTAATCTGTATGTAGACGACGTTCTGTATACGAATCCAGAAAATGCGTATGCAGCCCAATACGAAGCCATTTCTGGCATTACCCCGGTGGTCTGCGATCAATTGGAAGAACGCCTTGTCGCGCCGCCTTCTAAAATGATGATCATCGAAGCGGACCGCATGCCCGAGATCCGCCGCCAACTGGCATCGCGTTTTGAAGGGCGGCTGGATATCTGTCTTTCTCGCCCCAGTTTCTGCGAGATCGTCAATCGCGACGTGTCGAAATGGACCGCATTACGGTGTCTGGCCGATCGCTGGGGAATTGCGACAGAAGATATCATGGCCATCGGCGACCAGGAAAACGATCGTTCGATGATCGAACAGGCCGGATGGGGCGTCGCGATGGGCAATGCGCCTGAGACCGTTAAAGCCTGTGCCAATGCCGTAACGCGCTCCGTTGACGAAGACGGCGTCGCCGCAGCCATTGAACGCTGGCTACTGCCTCAGGCCGCCGGCAATACCCAACAAGCGCCCCAAGCTACCGTTTTAACGCGATGAAACCCGCCGCTGCGTTTCGCGTTGGCCAAGGCTTTGACTGGCATCGACTTGCAGAAGGCCTGCCGTTTCGTTTAGGAGGCGTCACGCTGGAAAGTCCCGTCGGCGCACAAGCGCATTCGGATGGGGACGCTCTGCTTCACGCCCTCACCGACGCGATTTTAGGAGCCCTGGCGTTGGGCGATATCGGCGATTTTTTTCCGCCCAGCGATCCCCAATGGCGAGATGCGGACAGCGCCCTGTTTGTTAATGGCGCGATGCGTCAGGCGCAACAACGCGGTTATGAGCTCATTAACGTAGATGCCACAGTCTTTCTGGAAGCTCCCAAACTAGGCCCCTATAAGCGCGCCATGGCACAGACTATTGCGCAGCTGCTTCAAATCGAGGACGATTGCGTCAGCGTCAAAGCCAAAACAGCTGAACAACTTGGCCCGCTCGGGCGTTGCGAAGCCGTAGCCGCCAGCGTCACGGTTTTAATGATGACAACAACCGCAGCTATTTCCCGTCCTTAAGGAAGACTGCTGGCCAGATTGGGATCGACGACGCAACTGCCCGTATTGCCACCCGCGCCGCAAATTACATTACTATCCTGATGAATGAGTTCTGCCGTATTAGCGACCGTTTTATTGGAAATATTCGCCACCATCGAAAGTCCTGAATTGGCCGTAATCGTTGCAGGAATGGGATCCGTATAAACGGTACGCACATTCCCCAAGCCGATTTTATACGTGGTACTCACCCCGTTCATGGTCACGGTTTCGTATAACGGGATTTTGGAAGCGTCCGAATAATACGTAACCAGCGAAACGGTTTCGCCCGTATTGCTATCATAATAATTCGTGGTTTTGGGGACAATCGCGTACTCGACAGGCTCTGTCGTTTGAGAACAGGACGAACTGGGATCAGAACATCCGTAGTCTGTATTTCCATCCAAAAGGACGCCGATTTGTTTGTATTCCAAATCGATAATGGCTTTTGCTTCCGGAAAAGACGCCGTCACATCGGGATTGTTGGCTAAATAATCGTTGAGTAGCGTGTATTTACCGGCCATAATCGTCCCGTAATAAACGTTTTTAGCCTCCCTCATGCCTCTGGCAATCGTCCAGAGACTTTTATAAGGGACAAATTCGTCCGTACACGTCCTGATATCACAGTCGTATTGATTAATAAGAGCTTCCACGTTTTTAACGTATCTCGCCGTGTTATGCCCTGAATTCGCAAGATCCGTGATTAATTGAACCAAAATAGGATCCGCGCCTTTGGCCGCCAATTCTTCGGCAAGTTTCGTCATCACCGAAGAGAAGGACTCCGTTAACTCGCCGCCCATGGCGCCGGTGGTATCCGCGACGGTAGCCCCCGCCGGAATAACAGGCAAGTCCACACATGTACCGCTGGCAAAACAAACTTGTTCAGACTTGATCGAACTCACCGCGTGCGGGCGAATGACACTTCCTAAGGGCTCAACTGTCAGGGTTTTACCACCAGCGCCAACGCCCGCGTTGAGCAGGTTTTGTTGCAGCGTCCCGACTTTACTGACCCAGTCGGTTTGCGAAAAGGCAGAGCCGACCAGCGTCAACAATAAGACGCCCGATAAGCCATATTCCATCATGGCGTTGCCTTTAAGGGCCTTCCGCATTCAGGAGACCTCCGGGAAATAATCGGCAAAGGAAGCGAATAGAGTTGCTATCGACAGCCCAATCGATTTATTGAAGGTTTGTTATCAAAAATTTACACCCTCTATGGTTCTCGGACCACTGTGACCGTGTCAGGCAGCGCCTCTCGAAGAGCGGATGAGATACGCTCGCCCGGAACCGTAATGGGGATGCCCGGTGGACAATGAACAAGGGTTTCCTGGGCAATACGCCCTACGGCATCATCGGCGCACACGCGTTCTCCGGCAGAGAAAAAGGCGTCGCGCGGCGTCATCGCGACGTTCGCTGACCTCCACTGATTTGAATCCAGCCGCCTTGCGTCTCCTTCTGCCAACTCGGGCGCACAGCAAGCGCCCAGACTGCGTAAACGCTGATCCTCAGAACAAAGGGCTCGTATCAGGGCCGTATCATCGCTCTCCAGGAGTCCCAGACTTCGCTTGTAGAGGGCCCCCGCCGAGGTGGTCGCCTCGAAGGCAATGCCGCATTCCTGTTCGAGTCGAACGCCCCATTCATCCCCAGCGACATCGGGAATAGCCAGATAAAGCGCGGTTAAATCCGCCGACGCGATGGCATCACTGGGAGGTTTCGGCGAAAACAGACGTAAATGCCGCAATTCGCGCTGAAGTTCGTGACGAACGCGCGTTGCGCAGTCAATGCAGTTCTGGAGCTGCGCCCGACCGGCAGGGCTTGCCAGATGTAACACGGCGGCTTCGGCGCTCGCCAACAGGGGATAAGAAGGGCTGGTCGTCTGCAGCGCGTTAAGCGCTTGCTGGAATTGCGACGGCGAGACGCCTGATCCATGCGGTAGATGCGCAATCGCCGTTTGGGTCAGGCTTCCCGCAGATTTATGCAGGGAATGAACGACAACATCGACCCGGGCATGCGCAGCGGTGGGGGGCAAGTCTTCTGAGAAAGGCCAAAGCGCGCCATGCGCCTCATCCACCAGCGTCAGCGCGCCATATGCGCGACAAATTTCGGCAATAGCATCGATATCGGAGCCGATGCCTTCATAGGTTGGAGAGGTCATGGCCACCAGACGCGCATTCGGGTGAGCCTCCAGGGCGGAGCGAACCGTCTGAGACGTCAGCGCTGCCCAGAGTCCCCATTCGGATAAGCGCTCGGGCCACAGCCAGATGGGGTTAGCCCCGGTGAGAATCAGCCCGCTGATGAGCGAACGATGTGCATTGCGCGCGATCAGCACGTCATCGCCCGGCCTGAGCGTCGCCAACATGGCGGCCTGAAGTCCCACAGAAGCCCCATTGATTAAATAAAAGCTATGCCCTACGCCGTATATAGACGCCGCCAGCGCCTGAGACGTCGCAATACAACCCTCTGGTTGTGAAAGAACGTCCAGTCCTTCGACTTCACTGAGATCAGCGGCCAGCAAGGCTTCGCTCAAGCCAGGAGATTCAAAAAGAAGGCGCCCTGCATGTCCAGGGACATGAAAGCGCCTTCTTTGAAGCGTTAAATAGTGGGCAATCGCCTTAGCGATAGGGCCGTCCGCCACCGCGTCCGCCTCTATCGCCACCGCCGCCGCGTCCACCGCGGAATCCGCCGCGTTCGTTGTTGGCAGCCGCCGCAGCCGCAGCCGCCGCACGCTCTTCGCGATCCGGGCGCGCCTGGGGAGGCGACATATCGAACTGTTCCCATTCCTCGGGCGCAATGCCCTTGATGGTAAGGTTCACGCGACCCATCTCGTCGATTTCTTTGACTTTGACGAGAACTTCGTCATCGACGGCCAGATACTCTTCCACGGCCTGAATACGTTCGTTGGAGACCTGTGAGATATGCACCATGCCATCTTTGCCGGGCGTCAGCTCAACAAAGGCGCCGATGGGAATAATCCGCACGACCTTGCCTTTGAACAGCATGCCGGCCTCGATTTTCATCGTCATTTGCTGAACGATGGCCAGTGCACGTTCGCCGCCTTCTCCCACGGAGGTAATCGTGACCAGGCCGTCGTCTTCGATATCAATCGTTGCGCCGGTCTGCTCGATGATGCCGCGAATCGTTTTGCCGCCGGGGCCAATGACCGAGCCAATCTGCTCTTTGTCGATGCGCCAGGTCAGAATACGCGGCGCATACGGAGAGAGTTCGGCGTTAGGCTGCGCAATGGCGGCGTTCATTTTACCCAGAATATGAAGCCGGCCCTGACGCGCCTGCTCAAGCGCCTCGCGCATAATTTCCAGCGAGATGCCGCGGATTTTAATATCCATTTGCAGCGCTGTAATGCCGGTGTCGTTGCCTGTCACCTTGAAATCCATATCGCCGAGGAAATCCTCGACACCCTGGATATCGGACAGCACCACATAGCGATCGCCTTCTTTAATCAGGCCCATCGCAATGCCGCTGATAGGAGAGCAAAGCGGCACGCCGGCATGCATCAAGGCCATCGATGATCCGCAGGTAGAGGCCATACTCGTCGACCCGTTGGATTCCAATACTTCGGAATTCACGCGAATCGTATAAGGGAAGGCTTCTTTTTCCGGCAGGGCGGCTTCAATGGCGCGTGCCGCCAAGGCGCCGTGACCGATTTCACGCCGTCCAGGGCCGCGCGTCGGGCGCACTTCTCCGACCGAGTAGGCCGGGAAAGAATAGTGATGAATCCAGCGCTTCTCTGTGGCCGGATCCACGCCGTCGAGATCCTGTTTGTCGCCGGGAGCGCCCAGCGTACAGATGGACAACACCTGGGTGTTGCCGCGCGTAAACAGCGCTGAACCGTGGACGCGGGGCAGAACACCCACTTCGCAGGTAATCGGACGGATTTCGGTCGTTTTACGACCATCGGCGCGAACGCCTTCGTCCAGCACCATCGCGCGCATAACGCGTTTTTCGAGACCCTTGAAGCAAGCGCTCACGTGATCCAGCGGCTGTTCGGCAATGAATTTGCGGATGTCATGGTCATCAGCCAAAGCTGCGATCGCGGCTTTGAGCTTGTCTTTTGCGGTCTTCAGCAAGGCCTTGCGTTCATCGCGATTGAAATTGCGATACGCCGCGCGAATATCGTCACCGACTTGCGACTCGACGAAGGCTTTCAACGGTGAGACGTCGTAGGGGCAAACGTACTGGGCGCGAGGCGCAATGCCGCACTGTTCGCGGAAACGCCGAATCACGGCGACTTGTTTTTTGATCTCTTCATGAGCGAAAGCAAGCGCGTCCAGCATATCGGCTTCCGAGACGAATTTTGCGCCCGCTTCCACCATCATGATGGAGTCTTCGGTTCCGGCGACAATCAGATCAAGGTCGCTCTGTTCCGTTTCCTGATAGGTGGGGTTGGGGATCATCCGACCGTCGATACGCCCCACGCGGATGGCGCCGATAGGGCCTTCAAACGGCAAGCCGGACAGTTCCAACGCTGCTGCGGCGCCAAACATCGCCAGGGTATCCAGTTGGTTAACGCTGTCGGCGCTGAGAGGCGAGGCCACCACCTGAACATCTTTGTAGTAATTATCCGGCCACAGGGGGCGAATGGGGCGGTCCATCAGGCGGCAGGTGAGTACAGCCTTTTCAGAGGGACGGCCTTCGCGTTTAATAAAGCCGCCGGGAATGCGGCCCACTGCGTACATCTTTTCTTCGAAGTCGCAGAGCAGGGGGAAAAAATCAATTCCGGAGCGCGGTTCCTCGCTGCCGGTGGCCGTCACCAGGATGACGGTATCTTCACATCGCACGACTACCGCGCCGCTAGCTGAGCGCGCCATGCGTCCGGTTTCCAGTTGCACATCCTTGTCGCCGATTTTAAAAGTCAGGGTCTGACATTGCAGGCCGGCGTCCGCCGTAGGAGTTTCGGTCATAGACATAAAATGGGTCTTCTTTCTGAATCTTCTTTAACTTTACGCATCTATTTTCGTCGCTCTCATTGTAGCGAAAACAAAGCCAACGCCCAAACAAAGCCATAGCCAAATCGCAACGGCAAAGACACGTGCGCATGCCTTTTTCACTGCACGCTTGCGCGCCCAGATACCAACCCTCAGCCTCAGGATGACGCGCGTTTCCGGGGAGAAGAAGGGCTAAGCGGTTTCGCCGCGCAGCTTTTTGTCCGGCAAGGGAATAATCTGCGCCAGCGCCGACTGCTTTTTCTCTACCATCTCACAAGTGATGGTGATGGACTTGACGTCGTCGCGAGACGGCACTTCATACATGATATCGAGCATCAGCTCTTCAACGATCGAGCGCAAGGCCCGCGCGCCGGTTTTGCGCTTGATCGCCTCTTTGGCGATGGCGCGGGCTGCGCCGGTATCAAAGTGCAGGGCAACATTGTCCATCGACAGCAATTCTTGATACTGCTTGAAAATAGCGTTCTTGGGCTCGGTGAGGATCAGGACCAGAGCATCCTCATCTAACGGATCCAGAACGGCGTTAACGGGAATGCGGCCCACGAATTCGGGAATCATGCCGTATTTGAGCAAATCATCCGGTTGCATTTCTTTCAGACGGCGCGCGGCCAGAATTTCGCGTTCTAGCGCTGAGCGCGGGAGATCGCTGCCAAAGCCGACGGATTTACCGGCGACCAGACGGCTTTCGACGATTTTATCCAGCCCGACAAAGGCCCCGCCGCAGACAAACAGGATATTGCCCGTATTGATCTGGATAAATTCCTGATGCGGGTGCTTGCGTCCGCCCTGAGGGGGAACGTTGGCAATCGTGCCTTCAATCATCTTGAGCAGCGCCTGCTGAACGCCCTCGCCGGAGACATCGCGGGTGATGCTGGGATTTTCGGACTTGCGGGCGATTTTGTCGATTTCGTCAATATAGACAATTCCGCGCTCGGCCTTGGCGGCGTCGTAGTCGGCGGCCTGATACAGGCGCAGCAGAATATTCTCAACGTCATCGCCCACATAGCCTGCCTCAGTCAGGGTCGTGGCGTCCGCAACAGCGAAAGGCACGTCGAGCAGCTTGGCAAGCGTCTGGGCCAGAAGGGTTTTACCACTGCCAGTCGGCCCAATGAGCAGAATATTGCTCTTTTGAATCTCGATATCGCCTTTTTCGGCGCTGGCGGCAATATTATGGTTGATACGCTTGTAGTGGTTATAGACCGCCACAGAGAGAATCTTTTTGGCGTCATCCTGACCGACAATATGCTGGTCGAGGAAGGCCTTGATTTCCTGAGGCTTGGGAACGCTGGTGAGTTCCGGCGGCGCAGCGGGCTTTTCGCCTTCTTCGCCTTCAAAGAATTCCTCGTCGAGGATCTCATTGCACAGCTCGACGCATTCGTCGCAGATGTACACTTCCGGCCCAGCGATCAGCTTTTTGACCTGATCCTGGCTCTTGCCGCAAAACGAGCAGCGAAGTCGGCTATCTTCCTGTTTGGCCATGGGGAAACGTCTCCTCGGCATTTCGCCGGATCCACAGACGCGACGCGTTTGGGTTTTGCGGGTCTATTGGTTCCTCTATTCTACTTGTATTCTACTCGCCTGATCCAGCGGCTTCAACCCGAGTGATCACGCGGTCGACGATGCCATAGGCGCACGCGTCGTCTGCGGACATGAAAAAATCTCTATCCTGGTCTTTTTCGATTTTAGAAAGCGACTGACCCGTGTGCTTCACCATAATATCGTTGCACATTTTTTCCAGCCGCTTGATTTCAGCGGCGTAAATCTCCAAATCCTTGGCCTGGCCGCGTTTGCCGCCCGCGCTCTGGTGAATCATCACGCGGCTGTTTTTCAAGGCGCAGCGCTTGCCCGGAGCGCCTGCGGCTAGCAGCACGGCGCCCATGCTGCACGCCTCGCCCACGCAAACGGTCGAGACATCGGCGCGAATAAGCTGCATGGTGTCATAAATAGCCAGACCATCGTAAATCGAGCCGCCGGGGCTATTGATGTACAACATGATGTCTTTTTCAGGATTTTCAGAGTCGAGCAGCAGCAATTGCGCAATGGCGACGTTGGCTACGTCTTCGTCGACTTCGTCGCCAATCAGGATAATGCGATCGCGCATCAGACGAGAGTAGACATCCATCACGCGTTCGCCGCGCGAGGATTGCTCAACGACCACCGGCACGCCCGGGCGTCGAGAGACGATTTCCAGAGAGCCGTTCACGAAGACGTCATCCTTTGGGAGCCCTTATTAAGACCCAATCAGTCTTTTTTGGGCTCTTCCACCTTTGTAATGACTTTATCGACCATGCCGTAAGCGACGGCTTCTTCGGCGGACATGATGTAGTCGCGGTCCGTGTCTTTCTCGATTTTCTTGAGCGATTGGCCGGTATTTTCCGCCAGAATCTCATTCAGCAGCTTTTTCATGCGGTTGATTTCCGCAGCCTGAATCTCGATATCGGTTGCCTGACCTTGCGCGCCGCCCAGAGGCTGGTGAATCAGCACGCGCGAATGAGGCAGGGCCATACGCTTGCCTTTTGCTCCGGCCGCCAGCAGAAACGCGCCCATGCTCGCCGCCTGACCCAGACAAATCGTACAGACATCGGAGCGGATGTGCTGAATGGTGTCGTAGATGGCAAAACCGGCCGTCACGCTGCCGCCGGGGCTGTTGATGTACAGCATGATGTCTTTTTCAGGGTTTTCAGAGTCCAGCAGCAGCAATTGCGCCACAATGGCGTTGGCGACGTAATCATCGATCGGCGTCCCCAGAAAAATAATGCGCTCGCGTAACAGGCGCGAGAAAATATCGAAGGATCGCTCGCCGCGGCTCGATTGCTCAATAACAATGGGAACAAAGGCGTGCGCAGGGGGCTGAATCAAGCTGGTCATAGGATCCTCTCTCGTAAAAAACGCGAATGAAGCAGGTTGGCAGGGCGACAAGCAGGCCCTCGACGAGAGCGCCGACGCTAGTCTTCGTCTTCGAGAACTTCAAACTCCTCGTCGTCGCCCAAAGCGGCGGCAGGGGGAGCGGCGGCAATCGCTTTCTCAGGCTGGGCGGGCTCGACGCGGGCCTCTGCGGAGGCTTTCTCGGCAGATGGCTCGCTCTCAGTTTTAGGGGCGGGCCGTTCCGATTTTTTCTCAGGCGCGGCAGGCGGCGACGAGGGCGCGTCTTCTGATGGAGGCGCGTCCACCCATTCAAATTTCGCGCGGTCGCACAGAAGCTCAATAATTTTCTGGCTCAGAATCTGATCGTTAAGCGACTGCGACGCGCCGGGGTTATTGGCAAGCTGACGCATGACGGTTTTTTCGTCAACGTTAGCGTTCATGGACAAATCGCGCACCTGCTCGGCCCACTCTTCTTCGCCTACCACGATATTTTCCTGCTTGGCGACAGCGCCAAATACCAGACTGGTTTTAATCCGCTGGGCGGCTTCAGAACGCAGGTTGTCCCAGACTTTTTCCTGGCCCTGGGCTTCGATAAACTGTTCCCACGAATGCCCCTGACTGCGCAGACGGTTTTTAATCTCGTCCATCAGCAGGCGCGCCTCGCGAGCGACCATCGACTCAGGGATTTCAACATCAGCCTCGCGAACAAGATGCTCAGTCAGCGCTTTTTGCTTGCGGAACTGGTTTTCGCGCTCGGCAGCAGACTCCATCGCTTGCCGCACTTCCTCGCGGAACGCGTCGACGCTCTCGTGCTTACCCATTTTGCGCACCAGATCGTCGTTTAATTCGGGCACGATGCGCTGACGGATGTCGTTGAGCTTGACCTTGAATTCCGCGGGCTTTCCGGCCAAATCAGCATCGTGATACGCCTCAGGGAACGTCACCTGAATGACGAACTCCTCGCCCACGCGATGACCAATCAGTTGCTGGGCGAAGCCATCAATAAAATTGTTATTGGCAAGATCAAGGCGGTAATTACGCGCCGATCCACCTTTGACAGGCTGACCATCGACAGAGCCAGAAAAATCGATGTTGACGATATCAGCGGCTTCCGCAGCGCGGCTGACGACCGGCTCCAGAGAGGCCATGCGCTCCAATAGCGCCTTGATTTCCTTATCCATCGCATCTTGAGGGTGAGCAAAGCGCTCGACAGCCACCTTTAGCGAAGCCAGATCCGGCAATTGGCAGTCCGGTCGCAGTTCCACTTGCGCGCGAATCGAAATACCGGCGGCAAGGTCGAATTTAAACTCTTCGATCTGTGGCGGAGCCACGATATCAAGCTGATGCTCGCTGATAACATCGGCAAAAGCGGGCGGCAGAAGCCGATCCATCGCTTCCTGTTTAATACGGTCGATGCCGACGGTTTTTTCAATCACGCCGCGCGGGGCTTTTCCGCGACGGAAGCCAGGGATATTCATCCGTTGGCTGAGGCGGCGGCACGCCTTGTTGTATTCTTGAGACGCCTGCTCTGGCGGGATTTCGAGGTTGATTTTGGCGAGAAACTTGTCCTGGCGATTGATCTCAGATTTAACCGTCACAGCGCGTCCCATTCCCTTTTTAATTAACGAGGGGTGATTGAAATAAAGGTGGAGCGGGAGACGAGATTCGAACTCGCGACATCTTCCTTGGCAAGGAAGCATTCTACCACTGAATTACTCCCGCAACGGGCTCCTTGATTCCAGTGGCGACTATTCTATAGCGAAGCCAACGACGATTTCAAGAGGAAGCGCTTCAACGACTCGAAGGCCCCCGCGCCGTCTCCGTTCCACAGGGGGGGTTGCGCCGACAGGTTACGCTCCGGGTGCGGCATCAAGCCGACGACGTTTCGCTTCTCGTTGCAAATGCCCGCAATATTTCCCACTGAACCGTTAACGTCTTGCTGATATCGGAAAATCACCTGCCCGTTCGCCTCTAACGCCTGAATGGTCTCGGGCGGCGCGTAGTAATTGCCTTCCGCGTGCGCAATCGGCAAGCGCAGGACCTGACCGGCAGAATACGCGTTGGTAAAGGGCGTGTCAGCGCGGCAAACCTCCACAGCGACGTCCTGGCATTGAAAGCGCAACGAACGGTTTTTGACCAGCGCGCCTGGCAAGAGACCGCACTCGCAGAGAATCTGAAAACCGTTACAAATGCCCAGCACCGGCCCGCCCTTTTCGGCAAACGCGCGCACGCTTCGCAATACGGGCGAAAAGCGCGCCAGCGCGCCGGAGCGCAGATAGTCGCCGTAACTAAATCCGCCGGGCAACAGAACCGCATCGACGCCGCACAAGTCCGTCTCGTCATGCCATAAATATGCGCCTTGCGCGCCCATGGCCTGCGTGACGGCGTCCAGACAGTCCTGCTCGCAATTGGAACCGGGAAAAACGACGATGCCGATCTTCATGACAAGCGCTCGCCAACGAGTGCGGGCGCAGGCGCAATACGGAAATCCGCGTCTTCAATCACCGGATTGGACAGCACTTCGGCGGCGATAGCCGCAGCGTGACGCTCGGCAGCGATCATGGTCGGCGCTTCCAGCGTCAGTTCAAAGCGCTTGCCTGCGCGAAGCGCGCTCACTTCGGCATGGCCATGGGCGCGCAGGGAATTCAAGACGGCGCGACTTTCGGGATTCAAGATGTTTTGGCGACTGGAGATGAAGACTTCGACGTCGTAACGACGCAAAGGGAAGTTCGTCGGGTTTGGAATCGATTGCAGACGCGCGAGCAGCGCCTGATAGGTTTCCACCAGATCGGCAAGATCCTGACGGAAGACGTCTTTGTCCAGCACGCGCGCGGTTTGCGCGTCCCGCAAACGGAAATTATCGGGACTGAGTTCGTCTCCTACCCGCAGCGCGCCTGAAGCGTCGACGCCAAATTCCAGTTTGAAATCGGCGCAGACAATATCGCGGGCCGCGAAATAAGCGATGAACAGCTCATTGGCCTGCAAGGCGCGCCGACGCAGCAGGTCGATCGTGACGCCAGACGGCAGCAAACCGCGCTCGACGATCATGGCTTCGGAAATCTGCGGATCGCCCAGAGCATCGTCTTTAAGGAAAAACTCAACCTGAGGCGCGCTAAACACAACGCCCTCTTGCAGATCAAACCGTTTACGCACGCTGCCGTAAGCGCGATTACGCACAACGACTTCCAGCGGAATCATCGTCAATGAGCGGTATATAAGGGCGTCATCGGCGTTAGTGCGTCCGAGGAAGCACGTCGGAAGACCATTGGCCTCCAGAAACTCAAACAGCATGGCGGAAATCGTTGCGTTCAGCGCGCCTTTACCGGGGAACTCGGCAAATTTTTCGCCGTTGAAGGCCGTCGCCGAATTTTTAAACTGTACGCGCACTTCTTCTCGCTGCGCGCCTTGAAACAGACGCTTGGCCTTACCTTCGCGAATCAGCGCATCAATGGGAGCCGTCATGGCGCGTTCCGCCCTTCTCTAAAATCACACAAGCTAAGCAAACAGGAATCCAAACCAGCCGCCGGAGCCGTCTCGGCTCACACCGAAAGGTGAATCATTAAGATGATCCGGATTTTCAAAAAAACCCTCAAGTTTTTTGGAATCCGGTCGATAATCACTTTAACCGCAACGATTCATCGAGTAAAGCGGCGCAAGGTCGGCTATCCCGCAGAGAATAGCCGACCTTGCGGTATGATGCGCGAGCCTTCGCGTCTTTTCGGGCGCACGCAATTGCCCGGATTCAGGGATTTTGCATGAAGCATCCCTGTATGGCGAGCCCGGCATAAACGAGCCGTCCTCCCCAAAAATCTTTGACTGTATGGATCTCCCATGACACGCGTAACCACCCCGCGCCCCCCTGCTTACGTCCGGGCCATCCCGCCGCGCTTGCGCTTCGGCACAACAGGCGCAGGACCCGTGTTGACTTTTCTGCAAGGAGAGGGGCAGGCGCCAACCTGTAAAGTTGCCAACGCGCGTATAAAAAACCAGAATGAAGAAGCCGCGCCTTCGCCGCCCAATTTCTTTATGGGCTGGATCATGTGGTCCTTTCAAATAGCCGAGCAATTGCTGGGCGCGCCTCCCCCCGTTCAGGAAAAACCCCCGCCGCCATTGACTTTAGAGCGCTTATTAGCTGCGGATAGCCCTATTGCATTCAATGCGACTGTTCTCATCGATGGCGCGCAATGGGATGTGCAATTTCACGGGGCTGCAGCACGCTTTATCCATGAACAATCCTCAACAAGCAAAAGCGCTATCAGCACAACGGGCCTGCATAGCCATCTCTGTATGGTAAAGGGGTTAGGCGGCAAAGGATTGAATATTAAACAATCTCCCGGGGGCCCCCTTGTGTGCAACGCATTGATCCCCGGTTTAGGACCAAAAAAAGAAGGCATTAACCTTCAGCGCGCAGAGCAGCTAAGAGAGCTGGTGCTAGAAGCAGTCGTTTTATACTTCAACCCTGACAAGCCGACCGGACAAAAAACCAACGACCTTTTGACAGAAATTTCCGCCGAGGGGCAGCCTCCCCAGAAATCGGGCGCCTGTCATTACAGCAGTAGAAGAAAATTTTTGTAACAGACATCTAGCGGCGATAACAAATTTATCCTTAATAATGTTTTTATAACCTTATGAGATTGCAAGCCTCGCCATAAACGGGCCGATGTCTCATCTACACTCTTACCGTTTACCTTGCATCACAACGCCCACTCTCAAAGACATTCCCGATTGATCCCCAAGCGATGCTCACGCTGGGCCACCGCGTTGGCATCCCTTCGTTTCAGGAGAGAGCTTTTGCCTATCAACTTACCGGCCGGATCAGGCTCGCTTTGGTAGCAGCTACTTTGGCATTCAGACTCACTTCCTCACCCCACTCTCTTTCAACCGGTTTTCTCACCACTCGCTCGATTCAACCTGCTTTGACGTCCCGGTTCCTCTCCCATTGGGTTCCCCCGCCCCCTCCCGGCAGTCGTCTTCAAAAGCAGGTTTTTCTTTTGGAAATTTAATCGCGGATATAGGTTTTTGGGAGTCTCACGCGCAAGGCGCACATCAGCTCATACTCAATTGCGTCATACCCGACGACGCTCAACGCCTGCGTCCAGTCGCCCAAAGTGATGCGAGGCGACTGGGCGCAGGCGTCTTGCGGGCCCAATAGCGTGACGGTTTCGCCAATTTCGGGCGATTCAAGCGCTGACACGTCGATCATGAGTTGATCCATGGTAATCACGCCCACTTGCGGCACGCGCGCGCCGCGCAGCCATCCTGATATGCGCTGGGAGAGGGCGCGGGGCAGGCCATCGGCGTAGCCCACGGGCAGGGTGGCCAGCAGGCGGACGCCCTCGCGCGGCGCGACAAAATGAGCGCCATAGCTGACGCCTTCCCCAGCGGCGACAGGTTGCAGGTGCGCAATACGGGCCTTCAGCCCCATGGCGGGCGTCAGAGCCAGGCGCTGTAGGACATCAACCAGAGCCGCCTCAGGCAAAAATCCCTGGCTGAAACCGCTGTAACCGTAAAGTCCGAGCCCCAGACGCGCCATCGCGAGTTCAGACGGCCATGTCCCGGGTTCGGTTAAGCGCATCAGCGTCGAGACCGTATTATCGAGATGACATAACGGCGGCAGAGGGCCGCATTGCGCCAGCGTCTGAAAAAATCGGGACTGCTGACGTTCTCGCGCATCCGGGGTTTCAGCGCACGCCAGATGCGAAAATATCCCTTCGAGAATCAGCCCGGGAGTCGCCCGGCAACGACGCACGAAGGCCGGGGCATCTTCCCACGGCGCGCCGATACGGTGCATGCCGGTGTCGATCTTGACATGAACAGCCATGGGCCTGCCAGTCTGCGCGTACGTGCGGCGAACGCCGTCCAGATGACGGTCATCGAATACCGTGAGCCGAATATCTTCTTCCGCCGCCTGGCGCATCGCCCAATCGGGCACGGAGCCGATCACGAGGATGGGCATCGAGAGCCCGGCCCGTCGTAAATGCAAGGCTTCATCGACCGAGGCGACGCCTGCCATGGCCACGCCTGCGGCTTCGAGTACAGGAGCAAGCGTTGCTGCGCCATGGCCGTAAGCATCCGCTTTGACGATCGCCATCATGCCCGCATGAGAAGGCATTGCGGCGCGAAAACCACGCGCGTTACGCTCAATGGCGCTTAAATTTACTTCCAGCCATGCGTCGCGTCGGGTTTGGGCGGGTTGCCCGCGTAAAAATTTCAATCGCGCGTTTCCTGTGAGTCGCTTTTAGCGAAGGGCGGCGTCGCGCCGGGCGAGAAGCCCTTATTTTACGCAGAACCGCTCCTTTATGATAGCCTGTAATAGGCGCGTCTCACGCGATCCGCGCCCGCCCGCTTCCAGCGCTTTTTCGGCGAAAGGCTTCGCGTGACATGACGCTATCTTCAATGACGCCCACCCCGTACGCCTCCAATTTTGACGCGCCTCTTCGCGAAAGAACGCCTCACGTGGCCGTCATCGGCTGCGGTCGCTGGGGCCGCAATCTGGCGCGGAACTTCCACTATCTGGAAGCTCTCGGCGCCTTGTGCGATCTCGACAAAGAGCATTTGCTTGCCGTTGGCAAGGCTTACGAGGGGATTCCCCTCACTTCCAGGCCGGACAAGATTTTCCAGAACCCGGATATCGACGCCGTGGTCATCGCCACACCCAGTCATTCGCATTTCGCGCTGGCCAGCGCAGCGTTACAGGCGGGCAAGCATGTTTACGTCGAAAAACCCATGGCGATTCGCCGCGATGATGCGCAAGCCCTCTGCGAGCTGGCGGATCAGACGGATCGCATCCTGATGGTGGGCCATTTGCTGCTTTATCATCCTGCCGTGACGCGTCTGCGGCAACTGATTGAAGAAGGCTTTCTGGGTGAAATTCGCTATATTCAAAGCGATCGGCTCAATATTAACCCGTGGCGACAAGACGTCAGCGTCCTGTGGGATCTGGCGCCGCATGATTTATCCATGATGGCCTATCTGCTCGGCGCACAGCCGGACCGGATTATTTCGGCGCAAGGCCACCGCACCAGCCCCGATCAGCGCATTGACGTGGCGCACCTGGAACTGGCGTTTCCCGGCGGCGCGGACGGACGGCCCATCGGCGGGCATATTCACGTCAGCTGGATTCATCCGCATAAGCACGTCAAGCTCATCGTGCGCGGCTCTGAGCGGACCGCCGTGCTGGATGACACGCTGGAGAGCGGCAAACTTCAGATTTTCCGCAAAGAGGACGACCCCATTCCGGTCCGCGAATTCGCCGACTATCTGGCTATCGAGCCTTTAAAGCTGGAATGTCAGCATTTTTTAAACTGTGTGCGCGACAATCATCCGCCTCGCACCGACGCCGCTGACGGGTGCGCCATTGTCGGCCTGCTGGAAGCCGCCCACGCCTTAATTTAAAGCTTCTGCCGCTAAAAAGCGCTGATTATTCCGCCAACATGGCCTGAATAATCGGGGCCAATAGCTCAGGATTGGCGGAGCCTTTGGAGCGCTTCATGGCCTGCCCCACGAAGAAGCCCAACAGCTTGTCTTTTCCGGCGCGGTATTGCTCTACCTGCTGCGGATTATCCGCGATCACCGCAGCGACGAGATCGCGCAACGCGCCCGTATCGCTCACCTGAGCCAGTCCCCGGCTTTCAACCAGCACGCGCGGCAAGGCGCCGTCGTTGAGAACGTCGGGGAGTATTTTCTTGGCAATCGCCGAGGAAATAACATTCTCTTCCAGCAGATCCGCCAGCTCGGCCAGGGCTTGCGGCGTCAGGCGGGTATCGGCCAGCGAGCGCCTGTCGGCTTTCAGGGCGGCGGTAATGTCGCCAATCAGCCAGTTGGCGAGCGTTTTATAGCGCGGCGTCAGCGCAGCGGCGGCCTCAAAGCAATCGCCCAGTTCTTTGACGTCCACCAACAGATTTGCGTCGTAAGCGCTCAAACCGAATTCTCCGGTGAGCCGCTCAAAGCGATGATGCGGCAATTCCGGCGAGGCGGCGCGCAGGCGTTCTACCCATTCGCGCGAGACGACCAGCGGGCGCAGGTCTGGTTCGGGGAAATAGCGGTAATCGGCGGAACCCTCCTTGCCTCGCATCGAAAGCGTCACGCCGGTGGCTTCATTCCACAGGCGGGTTTCCTGGATGACGCGTCCCCCGCTTTCAATCAGCTCGATCTGACGCTGGGCTTCATACTCAATGGCGCGTTGCAGGGCGCGCGCGCTGTTCATATTCTTGATCTCGGCCTTGACGCCCAGCGCCTGCTCGCCGAGGGGACGCACGCTCACATTGGCGTCACAGCGCATCGACCCCTCTTCCAGATTGCCGTCGCACACCCCCAGATAGCGCACGATGTTGCGCAGTTGCGTCAAATACTCCCGCGCTTCTTCGCCGGATCGCAGGTCGGGCTCGCTGACAATTTCCAGCAGCGGGGTTCCGGCGCGATTGAGGTCCGACAGGCTGTAATCGGAACCCGACAAGCCATCGGCGCCCGCATGCACCAGCTTGCCGGCATCCTCTTCGAGGTGGGCGCGCAGAATCCGCACCCGGCGCCCGCTGTTCAGCTCCATCCAGCCGTGCTGACACAGGGGCATATCAAACTGCGAAATCTGATACGCTTTCGGTAAATCAGGATAAAAGTAATGCTTGCGATCGAATTTTGAGACTTCCGCAATCTCGCAATGAATCGCCAAGCCCAGCATAATGGCGTATTCCACCGCCTGACGGTTTAAAACCGGCAGCGCGCCTGGATATCCCAGACAGACCGTACAGGTATTGACGTTGGGCGCTTGACCAAACGTCGTCGAATCAGGGCAAAACAGCTTGGAGGCGGTTTTGAGCTGAACGTGTACCTCCAGCCCAATAACGGTTTCGTACGTAGTAGCAGGAGTAACGGCGCTGGCCATGGCAACGGTCTTTCTTGGCTGAATAGGGCTTCAGAGCGTAAGTTCGACAAGTTCTCACGAGCTGGGGTTTATTATAGCCCAAGCGCCGGTTCAGCCGAAGCGGGCGCGCCGCGCAAGCCGCGCAGACGATGCAGCATCTTTTGAGAGGCCTGCTGATACGCTTTCTGCAAAGGCAATATCACCCAGCGGCGCCACAACCGGACAATCGGGTTCTCGTTGCGACGGATCAGGCGTTTCAAGCGTCGAACCGTTTGCGAAATTTCATTGGCCACTTGCGGAACGCGACCACACGCCGTGAAGACCTCCGCAATATCGTCAATATAGCGCAATTTCTGGGCGCGACTGACCTTGAACTTCTCCCAAAAGCGGTCGCCCTCTTCTGCGTATTCCTGAACCGTGTCGCGAATATTGGCCAACTTGTCGCAAGCGGCGATGAGCGTCGCGGTTTGGGGAGCCTCGTAGGCCACGCGTATCAGCTGAGCTCGCTTTTTGGCATTGTAATCTATCGGCGGCGCGCCGTCCGGCGGGTCGTGCGTCGTGCAGTAATCGACCAGCTCGCTGACGACAGGCCCAAAAGCCGCCTGATCAAAACGCTGGCGAATCCGGGCTTTCATCTCCGCGCCGCCTTGATCTTCGATCGCATCGTGCAGCAAGGCTGCAATGTAGGCATCTTCCAGCGTAATATCCACGCGATGGCCGGTGCTTTTCAGCAGAGTGTCCGTCTCTATAACGGAGTGTCCCTTTTGAATAGGCGCAAACGTCAAGACATAAGCCGCGACGGTAAGCAAATGCGCCATATAGGGCGTTTGACGCCCTTTTCGTTTTTGAGACCGGTGCGCTTCCAGCGCAAACGCCATGGCCTGATTCAGCCGCTCGCTATAAAAAGCGTCCGGATTTTCAAGGAAATCCTGCCCAAAGCGCAAAGGTCGGACGGCAGCCGGGCCTTGACTGGGCCATCGTTCATGTCCGCGAACTTCCGGGCGTAAAAGAGAAGATAAAACGCTCATAAAAAACACAAATCATTCAGCGAGCGATTATTTTATTACGAAAATCGCAAGTAACAAATCTCAGCGACGCAGTCCTGTTTTGTGTCTTTACTCTTAACGAGGATTTGATCCCAGGACCCGTTTGACGCTTGGACTTCCTGCGCCATAAAGACCAGAAGTTTTGACGCGTTTACGAACACGCAGATTTTGATCCAATAGTTCTGACGGATCTTCCTCTGCTTGTGGAACAGGGGCAGGACCCATGTCAAGCAGATCCGCTTCAGGAATGGGCGCGGGCTCTATGCGTCTGACGGTGAGCACATCCTCGTTCTCACTTGACCCTCGAAGTGAAAAACTATGCGTATCCCGCTTTTCCAGGAATCCGCCGGGAAATACTTTATGATCCAGTAAATAGGGCGTTTGCACCGCCTGTACCGTCGGCTCCGCAGCCGGCAGGATCAACTGAAGATCATTGGTCACAATAGCGCCAGGCGGAGGACTCACCACCACAATGGGATTGGCGACATTGCCGGTCAGGTTAATCGATGTGCCATTATCGGCCCCAAACGTTTGAATTCGCAGCTGACCGCTCGGCATCAGGACCCGAATCGGGTCATTTTGGGATCCGATACTGGACGAACCGTTATAACCGCTTATTAAAGAAGAGTCGGCCCCCGCAACGAGGTTATAAGCGGCTCCGTTACCATTTAACAGACTCCCATGACTGCCGATCGCCGTATTGCCGGCAGAAAGCTGAATCCCCGCGCTCCCGGCGTTGACCTGCCCCAGATAGCCGCCATGGGTCAGATTAATATAAATGGGCGCGTTGTTGGTTTTAACATCCAACTTGCCCACGCCGCTCAAGTGAATCTTTAAATCATTGTCAGCAGCGCCTACTTGCCCTGAGCCGATAGCGCCGCCGCCTTGAATCCGGAAGTTGGAGTCGGATCCCAGAGTTGCGTTGACGGCGTTCGAGCCCACGGCCGTCCCGTTGTGAACGCGGCCTGTGGTCGAAAGCGTTAATCCGCCAGCCAGGGTCGTCACACCGAGAGTAATATCTCCCTGGGTCAAGGCATCGCCCATGACCAGCGTTCCGGCTGTAATATTCGCTAAATTTGCGGTGGTCAGATTAAATGCGCTGGCAGCATGATCCAGCCCGATGGAGGCCGAGCGATTGCCCGGCGTAATGGCAATCGTCCCGGTGGGCGCGCTCAGGCTGCCATCTAACGTCAGCGCGTCGACTATCAGGCTAATCTCTTTAGCTGACAGGATCTTCCCCGCCCCAACCGTGACATGGCCGCCCGTCAGGACTATCGCGCCGCTGCTTGCATTGGCCGTCATGTTGTCCACACGCGTCTGCGCAGAAAACGCTTTTAAATAGACGCCTCCCTGTGGGGCCGCAGCTTTTAAGGCGCTCGCCCCTGTTCCGGGAGCAACGCCGAGCGCATTCGTGGCGCTACCGATTGAGCCTGACAGGGCCGTCAGATCAATCGCGCCGGTCGTAACCAATTGCGCCGCCGTATCGGCGAGATTCAAGTCGATTATGCCATTTGCTGCGCTCAGCTTGATATCGCCCCCGCCGCCGGTCGCGATATGATCCAGCGTCAGCGCGCCGCTATGGCTTAGCGTGATATTCTGGCCGCCGGTGCTGGTGACCGTCACTGCGCCGGTGCTGATGTTCAGCCCTTGGGCAGTTGAGCCGCCAATCGCGCCCGCGCTCGTCAGCGAGAGCGTCCCGGTGGTCGCGATGTTGTCGCCTGCGTCGTCGAGATCATCGATTGCGCCTGCTGCGCTCAGCTTGATATCGCCCGCGCCGCCGGTGACGATGCGATCCAGCGTCAGTGCGCCGCTATCGACCAGCGTCACGTGATGGCCGCCGGTGCTGGTGACCGTCACGGCGCCGGTGTTGATGTTCAGCCCTTGGGCCGTCGCGCCGCCTATGGCGCCCGCGCTCGTCAGCGAGAGCGTCCCGGTGGTCGCGATGTTATCGCCCACGTCGTCAAGATCGTCAATCGCGCCCGCCGAGCTTAGGGTGACATTCCCCGCGCCGCCGGTGATGATGCGATCCAGCGTCAGTGCGCCGCTATCGACCAGCGTCACGTGATGGCCGCCGGTGCTGGTGACCGTCACGGCGCCGGTGTTGATATTCAGCCCTTGCGCAGTTGAGCCGCCAATCGCGCCCATACTCGTCAACGAGAGCGTCCCGGTGGTCGCGATGTTGTCGCCTACGTCGTCAAGATCATCGATTGCGCCCGCTGCGCTCAACTTGATATCGCCCGCGCCGCCTGTGATGATGCGATCCAGCGTCAGCGCGTCGCTGTCGCTTAACGTCACGTGATGGCCGCCCGTGCTGCTCACCGTCACAGCGCCCGTGTTGATGTTCAGCCCTTGGGCCGTCGCGCCGCCAATCGCGCCCGCGCTTGTGAGCGATAGCGTGCCCGTGGTCGCGATGTTGTCGCCTACGTCGTCAAGATCATCGATTGCGCCCGCTGCGCTCAACTTGATATCGCCCGCGCCGCCTGTGATGATGCGATCCAGCGTCAGCGCGCCGCTGTCGCTTAGCGTCACGTGATGGCCGCCCGTGCTGCTCACCGTCACAGCGCCGGTGTTGATGTTCAGCCCTTGCGCCGTCGCGCCGCCAATCGCGCCCGCGCTTGTGAACGATAGCGTGCCCGTGGTCGCGATGTTGTCGCCTACGTCGTCAAGATCGTCGATCGCGCCTGCTGCGCTCAACTTGATATCGCCCGCGCCGCCGGTGATGATGCGATCCAGCGTCAGCGCGCCGCTGTCGCTTAACGTCACGTGATGGCCGCCGGTGCTGCTCACCGTCACGGCGCCCGTGTTGATGTTGAGCCCTTGCGCCGTCGCGCCGCCTATTGCGCCCGCGCTCGTCAGCGATAACGTGCCCGTGGTCGCGATGTTGTCGCCTACGTCGTCAAGGTCATCAATCGCGCCCGCTGCGGTGAGGCTCACATTACCCGCGCCGCCGGTGATGATGCGATCCAGCGTCAGCGCGCCGCTATCGACCAGCGTCACGTGATGGCCTCCGGTGCTGCTGACCGTCACGGCGCCGGTGTTGATGTTCAGCCCTTGCGTCGTCGCGCCGCCTATGGCGCCCGCGCTCGTCAGCGAGAGCGTCCCGGTGGTCGCGATGTTGTCGCCTACGTCGTCAAGATCATCAATCGCGCCCGCTGCGGTGAGGCTCACATTACCCGCGCCGCCGGTGATGATGCGATCCAGCGTCAGCGCGCCGCTGTCACTTAGCGTCACGTGATGGCCGCCCGTGCTGGTGACCGTCACGGCGCCGGTGTTGATGTTCAGCCCTTGGGCCGTCGCGCCGCCAATCGCGCCCGCGCTGGTCAGCGATAGCGTGCCCGTGGTCGCGATGTTATCGCCTGCGTCGTCAAGATCATCGATTGCGCCCGCTGCGCTCAACTTGATATCGCCCGCGCCGCCGGTGACGATGCGATCCAGGGTCAGCGTCCCCACATCAGTGAGGGTAATCGCGTTTCCGCCAGAACCGGTGATAGTCACCGCGCCCGCATCGATTATCAGGCCGTTCGAGCTTGGCCCGCCAATGACGCCGCCGCTCGACAAAGACAAGTTCGCTGTGGTCGAAATGTGAGGCCCTGCGCCCGTAATACCGCTGAGTCCTGCGACGCTGGCGAGACGGACAGCGCCGGCGCCTGCCTGAATGGCGTCAATTAACAACGAACCGCCGTGATACAGATGCACATCCTGTCCATTGGTCAGAATACTCACCGTTGCGCCGCCGCTGGTGAGAACGCCAACATCGCCCGCCCCGCTCGCGCCCACTACGCCGCTGCCCACGCCGCCGCCGCCCGTAATCGACAGATTTTTGCCGGAAGCGAGCGTTAGATTCACGGTATTGGCGCTATTTAATCCATCGGTAATCGGACCGGAGGCGTTTAAAGTCACATGCGCTCCTGATGCGGATAAATTCGCCGTCCCCAGACGGATTTCCCCGGTGGCGACGTCGCGGCCAAAGGTTATCTGGTTGGCGCTGAGCAGGCCCAATTCGGAGCCGTCAAGCCATACGGCTCCCGGCGCAGCGCTTAAGCCATCGCCCAGATAAAGATCGCCCCCGGAAGCGGCGCTAAGCAGCATCGTTTGCGCCGTAACCGCGTTCGCAACCGTCACATCGCCCAGCGAGTCGAGTGAAAACGTTCCACCAATGGCGATCGTCTCGCCCGCAGCCGCCCCGCCCAACGTCAAGGGGCCGTTGGTTTGCAGAAAGGCGTCGCCCGAGGTTTTTAAAATTAATTGCGAAGCATTCAGCGTCAGCGGCGCGGCTTGCGAGCCCAGATTAGCGCTGGCGGCAGTACGCAGATCCAGCGTGGACAGCGTAGCGCCTGTATTCAGCCATGACTGACTCAGGACCGTCCCGGCCCCATCCCATAAGCGGACCGCTTTCGTTGCATCGGCACTAATGCTGAGACTCGCCGCAGGAAGCGACGCCTGCGCGGCGGCGTTGCGTAAAACGCCCAATTCATCATATCCCGCCGACAATCTTGCGGAAGTCCCCGCGCCGCCGGTATGCGAGACAGCCCCGCTGGCTGTAACATTGCCGTATGCGGATAAAACATCTAGATTTCCGCTGCTGGCAAGCGCGCCTGTGGCAATCGAGCTTCCTGAGGCGAGGGTTTTCAACGTGAGATGATGCGCGCTAACGTCGCTGCCCAACGTGATGGGCGCATTGGCGCCGCTCGCGATCAACGACAGATTATTTGCGGTAATGCCGCTGATATCGAAAAGGCCGCCGACGGCTGAGCTGCTCAGCGTAACATCTGCGCCTGAAGCCAGCGTCAGAATCTTACCGCCTCTTGCCAGCGAAACGCCCGCGCCTGTAATATCGCCGCCGTTCTGAAGATCCAGATGATAACGCCCCGCCAGATTAATATCGCCCAGAATCGTCAGACCGCCTGTTTTGCCCGTATCCCCTACTTGCAGGCTCCCCGCCGTGATACGTCCCAGTTCACTGGCGTTGACATCAAACGGCCCCGCACCCGCGCCGCCGGAAGCCAGCGAGATCGCCACATTGTCATTCGGCTTAAGCGTTACGGCGCCCGTGAAGCCCGCATTCAGCGTAGAGGTTCCATTGAGCGCCACATCACGTGCGGTAATCGCCAACAGGGCGTTTTGCGTCGACACGCTCTTGCCGGTCGCCACGCTCAGCGTACCGCTTCCATCCGCAGTCGCAGAAAATCCGCTGGCAGCCGACACGTTCTCGTTAATGGCAATTGCGCCGTTGTTGCGGGTGATGAAAGACGCTGATCCCGTTCCAGTGAGCGCCACGGCGCCCTGGGTGGCGATCCCTGTTCCCGCGTCCAGCGTCAGGATTGTATTGGCGCCGCTGACCGCGCCCAAGGTCACCGCGCCGGGCGTTTCAAACGCGATGGATTGATTATCCGCCGTAACGGCGCGTCCTGAGCCGGTTATATTGCCGCCATTACGCAGCGTTAAATTAAACCGGTTGCTGGTCGACAGATCGCCCGCCAGCGTTAATCCGCCCGTTTTGGCGGTATCGCCGATCACGAGCGACGCCCCAGACAGGCGCGAGAACTCGCTGGCGTTAATGTCGTATGTCGCCGACCCCGCGCCCGCATCGCCAACCGCCATGTCCACGCCGCTGGCATTGGGCGCAAGCGTCAATACGCCACTACCCGCCTGAATCAGGCTGGCTCCCTGCATCTCCAGACTTCGACTCAGCAGGGTCACAGGACCGTTGATCGACGTGATATCGGCGCCGGTCTGCGCGATCAGGGCGCCCGTTCCATGGGTCGTAATGGCAAGCCCGTTTGTAGCGGAGACGTCATGCGCAAGGGTTACGCTGCCGTTTGCGGCCGTTGTCGCGAGCGACAGCGATCCGATGGTCATATCTGCGCCCGTCAGCACATTTTGGGTATTCTGAACCGTCAGGACGCCGCCGACCTGGGTTTGACCGCCTGCGCCGCCCAGCGTCAGATGACTCCCGCTGTTATTGACGGACGCGTCGCCCAGCGTCTGGAAAGTCAGCGCGTTAATCGTCGAGGCCAGCGTTGAACCCACGTTGATTGTCGCTGCGCTGGCGCTGCGCAGGTCCAGGGAGTTCAGGACAATGGCATTATTGAAGTAAGCATTGCTGAAAACCCCGCCGCCGCCGCTCCAGATGCTGACATCTTTGGCGGCATCGTTTGCAATCGTCACGCCCGCTAGAGAGAGCGCCGCAGAGGCATTTTGAGAAACGCCCAATGCATCATATCCGGCGGATAGTCGCGCCGATGTCCCTGCGCCGCCGCTTTGCGAAAGGGCGCCCGCCAACGTCACGTTGCTGCGAGCGGCAAGAATATCCAGATTCCCGCTGGCGGAAACAGAGCCCCCAAGCAGAATCGCGCTGTTGGCCCCCTGCGTTTGCAGCGTCAGATTCGCGGCCGTGAAAGCAGCCAAAGGCTTACTTGCCGCTGAAAAATCGAGCCCCGTGTTATCGGCCGCGGTCCTGAAAAGCAGGTTATTAAACGTAAAACTGCGGTTAAACAGGCTGGTCGTGTTGAACACGCTCCCCCCGCCCGTGAAAACCGACAGATTTTTGGTCGCGCCGCTGGCAATCGTCGACCCAGCGCCCAGCGACAAAGCCGCAGCGGCGTTATACAGCGTCAGTCCATCGGCGCTATGCCCCGCATTCAGGCGCACGGTACTGCCGCCCACACCGTTATGGATGAAAGTCCCGGTAATGCTCAGGTCGCTTTGCAGCGCATCCATCAGCACATTCACATTGCCGGTTCCAAACGACGTCAAGGCGCCAATCTGCACCGGACTGGCCAGCCCTTCGGTTGAAATCGTCGTTCCGCCGGTCGAACTCAAGCTGCTCAGGCTGATACCGCTATTATCGCCCGTCGCGCCAAATGTCGTTCCACCATTGGCGGTGACGTTGCGCAGCGAGATGGCCCGGTTATCGCCCGCTGTCGTCCAGCTCATCGACGAACTGACGGCGTTGACGTCAATCCACTTGGCGCCCGTATTGAAAAAACGATCGCTTGCCGTCAAGCCGGGCGTGGTTCCGGCGACGCCTGCATTGATGAGCGACAGGTTATAGCGCGAACTCAGATCAAAATCCCCCGCAATGGTGATTCCGCCGGTGTTGGACGTGGTTCCGACGGTCAGTTGCCCAGAGGTAATGGCATTCATCTCATTGATAGAAATGTTCAAGTCGCTCAGCGCCGTCTCACTCGCCCCAGACGCCAGACTACTGGCCAAAGTAACGGGACGCGCCGCACTGGCCGGTAAAATTGTCACCGTTGCCGTTCCAGCGTTAATGACGCCATCCAGATCAACCTGATTGCCTTGCAGGGTCAGATTTCTGTTATTGGTCGTAATGGTCCCCGCGGTCTGGCGAATACCTGTATAACTGCCTACCGTTCCCGTATTGATGAGCGTCAAAGGACTATTGACCGTCACATCGCCCGATATTGTCAGTCCATTGGTATAACTTGTACTGCCAATAACGATCGTACCGGCGCTGAGATAGGCGAATTCGGGATTGCTCACCCCCAAAGTTCCGCCCGGAGACGAAAGCCCGCCCAAATTAAACAGCCGGGTCGTATCTCGCGCAACGAACGTCATTATGCCGGTTCCGACGTCCAGCGCGCTGTTAATGGCGACATCATTGGCGCGCACCGTCAGGTTTTTATTCGCCAGCGTAATCGGACTGGAAGCGTTTACTGTAATGAGATTACGGGCGTACAACGACAAATTGGCGGCATTCGTATTAGTCGCTCCGATAATGGTAAACGTGCCGGTATTATCGTTACCGATCGTCACCGTGCCGGTGGTCAGTAACGCCAGCTCAGGATTACTGACGCGCATGGCCGCTCCCGGCTCGGCATCAGCGGTACTGACGCCGCCGCCCACCTCGATATTGCGCGCCGCTTGCGCCGTATAAAAATTCACGTTCCCCACCCCGGCGCCGGTGTCTAATGTCGCGTTGAGATCCAGCGTCTGGGAGTACAGGCTAATACTTTTACCCGAAGAGACTGACAGCGCGGATCCAGTGTTAATAATGGTCGAGCCGTTGCTGGCAATCGACAGGTTGCGGTTACCAAAGCCGTAAGGCGTCGTGACCGTGGTGGCGCCCGTCGATGTCGTATTGCCCAGCGTGAGCGTGCCCGTATTGGTGAGCAAGGCCAATTCCGCATCAGAAATCAGGAGGTTACCGCCGGGCTCGACATCGCCCAGCAGGGCGGGGCCGCCGATTTGCGTAGCTCGCGCGGCGCCGGAAGCGCTCAATGTGATATTGCCGGCGCCCACGTTAATAGCGTCGTTAATATCAATGCTATCCGCCTGAAGAATCAGCGATTTTGAGCCAGTGAGCGTGATCGTAACGCCGCTGGGCTGCGTGATGCTGGCGCTGTTGTAAAGATTAAGATCAAATCCGCGATTGATGGATCCTGAAATGCTAAGACCGCCGGTCGTGGTCGTTTGTCCGATATTCAGGCTGCCGGTGGTGGATAAGAGCGCCAGTTCGGCAGCATTCACCGAAAGCAGCGCAGGTTCGGCGTCCGTGATGGCGCCGGCGGCGTTTAGCTCGATCGCGCGGGTCAGCGTCGTGGGGCGAATGTACAGCGCCCCGCTGCCGATGCTGATAGTGTCATTAATATCCACCGTATTGGCAGTAATCACCAACTGGCGATTCGTAGTAGAAATCGGCGCGCCCACATTGGAAACAAAGCTTCCCAGTGTTCTGAATTCCAGTTGACGCCCGCTTGAGAAGGTTCCTACCGCGGTAATCCCCGCCGTATGCGTCGTGCTGCCGAAGATGGTGTTGTAGTTTACCGCCGTAATCCGATCTAACTCCTGATCGGAGATCCACAGCGCACTGCCAGGCTCTGCATCAGCCAGCGACGATCCGCCGCCAACTTCGATAGGACGGGAGACCTGGCTGGTGAGAAAGGCGATAGGGCCTGTCCCGGGGTTCAGCGTTCCGTCCAGATCTATCGTCGGCGCGCTCAGAGTAAGCGTACTACTGCCGCTGGCCGCTATCGATCCTGCCCCCGTAATCGTCAGAATCCCGACGCCGTTGGTTGCAGCGCCGGTGAGGTTGGCGTCGGCATTGAAGGTATTGGCCCCGCTGTTGACGACCGCGGCATTCAGCGTCAAATCGTTACTCGCACTGGCCGTTAACGCGCCGGATCCATTGCTGATATCACCATCGATTGAGACGTTGGTTCCGGCCAGCGTTAACGCGCCGGTTCCCGGTTTGGTGATACCGCCCAGACTGGTAATCGATAAATCACCGACCCCGTTGCTGGCGGCGCCGGTCAGATTGGCGTCCGCCGTCAAGGATACGGCCCCATTAGCGGCTATCGCCAGCAGGGTATTCAGGGTGAGATGATTACTGGCGTTAATGCCCACGTTACCCGCGCCAAAGGAGGAGAACGTCCCGTCCAACGTCACGTTGGCCCCATTCAGCGTCAGAGTCCCGGTCCCTGGCTTGGAAATAACGCCGGCTGCGGTGATCTGCAAATCGCCAACCCCATTGCTCGCCGCGCCGGCCAGATTGGCGTCAGCGGTCAGCGAAATACCGGCATTGGCGGCGACGCTCAAAGTATTGTTGAGGGTGAGATGATTGCTGGCATTCATCGTCACGGAACCGGAGCCCAGCGTCATCGCGCCATCCAGGGTGATATTGCTTCCCGTCAGCGTCATCGCGCCAGAACCCAGCTTGGTGATGCTGCCATCGTTTCGCAGATAAATATTGCCCACGCCGTTACTGGCGCTGCCATTGGCCGCATCGGCCGTCAGGGTAAGAGTGGAAGCGGTGGCATTCGTGCCAACGGTTAAGGCGTTGTAGATATTGATGTCATTATTGGCCGACAGCGTAAAACTGGTCGTCGCAGGCAGATCAAAGGCATCGACAATCGTAATATCATTGGTCGCCTGCAAGTTAACCGTGGCAAATCCGCTAAAAAATGACGGATCAAACGCAGAATCTGCTCCCGGATTAACGGTATAAGCCACTGTCCCGCCACCGGGGTTGCTCCCGCCATTCTGAATTACGATATTCACCGGATCAATCAGGAGGGAGCCTGCCGTACCGCCCGGCGCCTCGCCTCGCGCAAGCCCCTCGTAAATCACGGTGTTTTGCGCGCTGACTTCCGCAAACCCACCGTCGCCATGGCGTCGTCCGCCACGAACATCGATCAGCGCGTCGCGTTGAAAAAGCGTATCGACATCCGACCAGATGCGCACGCTACCCGCCGAACCCGACTCGCCCACCGCCGCAACCGAGGTGACGCCGCCCGACTCCAGACGCGTTTGCTGACGAGAGGCAATGTCAATCGAGCCGCCCGCGCCGTCTTCGGCCGCTGTTGCCAATACCTGACCGGAAGAAGTGATTGCGTCACCCTGAATCGACACATCTCCCGCCGTCGCCTGCTCTGTCGCCGCGCTGGCGTCAATGACGCCCGTATTTACCACCAACGCCGATCGATCTTCGCTGGCGGCCTGCAAGGCGATTTGTCCCTGGCCGTTGCGAGTGATCGACTGCGCCTGAATCACGCCGGTATTGTTAATCGCGCGGGCATAAAGCTGCCTGGATAAATCTGCCTGAAGTCGCACCAGGCCGTCGTTGGCCGCAATCGTGCCCGCATTGCGGATAGCGTCCTGATAGCCTTCAACCTTGCCGCTGAGAGCCTTGTCGACGCGCACCTGTACCGCCACGCCGTCCGGCGTACGCATGGCAATCTCATCTCCGACGGCAATCTGGACGCTGCCGCCGGGCGCATGGATATTGCCCGTATTGGCCACCGCCGGGCCATTCAGAACAACATAGCCGCCGGGAGCCGCCTCAATGTGGCCTTCGTTCCTCAACGCCGCCGCCAATTGCGCCGGATCGCGGCGAAACGTATAGTCGCGCGCCATGAAGTCCTGCGGCTTCATTGACAGGGTGGACAACACCAGCGATCCCACGTTGAGCCGGGCCATGGGACCAATCTCAATTCCGGCGGGATTCACGAGAAACACATGACCGTTGGCGTTCATCGCGCCCAGAATACGAGACGTTTGACCGCCGATCACGTAATTCAACAGGCTGCCTTGCGGCAGCGACAGAAAGAAATTAACCCGTTCGTGGGCAGCGATATCAAATTGCTGATAACGGACGATCGACTGAAGCGAACGACTGGTAATGTTCAGCGTATTGGCGTCTGGCTGATCAAACTGCACGTCGCCGGATTCCACAGCATACCCAGTCGGTAACGCCATGGCGGAAGGTGAATTGAGAAACGGAACCGAAAATAATAGCATCCCAGCCAACACAGCAGACAGCCAACGCCCCGACGGGGACGCGGACCGCTTAGAACCGTTATGGCAAAACGCTCGTGTCATGGATTTTACCGGGACCTCACCGGAAAAGTCGTTTCTTCCATCGTGGCAGAGGCGTTGAGCGAGCAAAACCTCCTGTTAACGCAAGCCTTACTCCTTCAATTGCAGGATTTTTCGCCTTCCTCCTGAAGACGCAGGATCCCGCCCGGAGCGTGGAAACGTACAATTCCGTATGATTCTTATCGACTATTTTTATAGGGACTTGAATTTATTCGACCCTAAAATCAGACGAACAGGTGGGCAGGAATGGGGCGAGCGGACTGGCAACACGATTCCAGGGCCGGGAGGCTGGCGCCGCTGCGCTTTTCGCGCATCTCAAATCTGCGGGCCATCTGCGTTTTACTGGCCAGCGCCTGGCTGCTGAACCCGCTGAATACCCCTGCCAGCGCAGAATCGCCGCCGCCATCTTCTGCTACGCCCGCTTTGGGCGATCTGATTCAGACGCTGCGCCAGGACCCGCGCTCGCCTCTAACGCATCCCCAAGCCGAAAAACCCGCCAGTCTGGCGGCCCCCGTGGAAGCGCCCGTTTCCCAATCAGATACGGTCACCCCGGAGGCGTCCCCGATCACCGAAGACACGCCGTTTTTTGTTCAAAGCGTCTCCGTGGAAGGCGTCTCTGCCTTAAACCGTAAAGAGCTCGCGCGCCGGCTGGCTCCGTTTCAAGAAAGCAACGTCACGTTTCGACAATTGAAAGCTCTGGCGGACTCCCTGACGGCGCTGTATCACGAGCAGGGCTTTGTCACGAGCCAGGTCGTCTTGCCGCCTCAAACGCTGGAAGGACATAGCGTTCAGCTTCAGGCAATCGAAGGACGTCTGGGCGACGTCCAACTCGAGATGGACCCCGCGCATCCGCTGGTCGGCCGTCGCGCGATCGCGCCGCGCTTGAATCTGGATCGAAACGATATCTTCAATCTGCGGGCGATTCGCTCACAACTCAATACGATTAACGAGCATCCCGACATGAAAGTCGGCGCCACGATCCGGGCCTCGCAAACCCCCGGCGCAACAGATCTGACGCTCACGGCCAAGACGCGTTTTCCGCTGCACATATCGCCGTCACTGGATAACATGGGACGCGAGACCATTGGCGATCTACGCGTTGGTCTGACGGCGCAAGACACCAACTTATTGGGGTTTGGCGATCAATTGAGCAGCAGTCTGGTCTGGACCCGTCGATCGTTTGGCCATTTCTCGCGCTACCGCCTCCCCGTCGGCGCGTATGGCGCCGAGGTCGGTTTTGATTTCGGGCGCAGCGCCCTGCGACTGGGCAACAATCTGACGAAATACGAGATCAGCGGCCATTCGACAACGTATTCGATCAATCTGACGCAGCCTCTCTACCGCGGAGACTGGCTCAAAATCACAGGGAGCCAGTCGCTTGATATTAAAAATATGGAAACCGCCCTGCACAATCAGCCTCTATACGCGGATAATATCCGCGTATGGCAATCCGGGCTGGACATTGAACAATGGGACCGTCTGGGACGAACAATTTTGCATCAGGAAATCGGCGTGGGCCTGCCGATTTTTCGAGCCACAGACGGCGGCAGTCGAATGGCCAGCCGACGAAACGCCGGAAGCCGATTTTTTCGCTACGCCGGACAACTGATGCGCATCCACCGCCTGCCACTGAAGGCCATTGCCGTGCTGCGACTCAATTATCAGGTGAGCCCCGACCGGCTGGTTTCTTCTGAACAGATGCAACTCGGCGGCGCGTACTCCGTGCGAGGATACCGGGAGGGATCGCAAATCGGCGACGCCGGGCTGTCGTTCAATGCAGAGTACTACCTGCCGTTGTCCGCGTTTTTAGGACGCGCGCAAACAACGGGCGGGGCTAACGGCGAAACAATCCTGCGCCCCCCGCACCCTCTTGCAGATGCGATCCAGTTGGTTGCCTTCAGCGATTTCGGCGCGAGCTGGACCAATCGGCCGCTGGCCAACGGAGACAAGTCTGAATACATGGCCGCCAGCGGCCTTGGCGTTCGCGCCCGTCTCAGCGAACGGCTGACCGGACGACTCGATCTCGCGCTCCCGCTGCTGCGCTATCGGCTCGACTCTCAGCGGCTGCGCGTTCATTTTGGGCTGCAAAGCGCCCTGTTTTAGCCCGCCCATACGCGTCGTCGTCAGAAAATCAGGTTTTAAATCGGGCAATTAAAGACTGTGCAGTTCTTCTGGTCGAATCAGTCCGGTAGTAATGGCTTTCACGGCGGCCTGTACGCGATCATGGACCGCCAGTTTCTGCAAGATAGCGCTAACCTGGAACTTCACGGTGTGAACGCTGACGAATAACTGATTGGCGATTTCCTGATTATTTTTGCCTTCGGTCAGTAGTCGCAACACTTCTCGCTCTCGCGCGCCCAGAGAGGGCGACGCGCCTTCCTCGGCAGGCTTGACAGATGCCGCGTCCAGGGTTTCGCCAGAACGAGGGGCTTTTTCAGAAAACACCGACAGCGCAACCGTCGCAATCGCCGGGTCGAGCCAAGCCGCCCCATCCATCACCGAACGAATGACTTCTACGAGGCGCTCGGTGGGAATCCCCTTGAGACAATAGGCGTTAGCGCCCGCGCCCAGAGCGGCCATCACCGTCTCTTGGGACTCGTGAGAAGTCAGCATAATCACTTTTAATTGCGGCATTTCGGCTTTGAGCAGGCGCGTGGCTTCAATACCGCTCATATCCGGCAATGTCACGTCCATTAAAGCAATATCGGGCTCGTGACGCCGAATGGCCTCGATTCCGTCATTCGCAGTGCCTGCCTGCGCCAGCACGTCCATATCGGGCAAGGCGTCCAGATAAGCGGAGACGCCCATGCGGATCAGCTCGTAATCATCCGTAAACACAATGCGAATGGGACGCTTGGCGTCAGGCATGGCAAGATCCCTTTTGACCCTGCAAAAAAGCGGGTCTGATCGACGGCAACAAATTACAGTATCTAACGAAGGCTCTGAACGCTCGGGCCATCATAGCACGCGCTCGCCGTTTCCGAACGCTCTGTCTGCAAACGCCGCGCCCGCCAAAAGCGACGCTCAGCCCATCGGACGACAGGCTGAGCGCGCATTCTCCCTTGGTTGAAACCGTGGGAGAAGATTAAGAGATGTTAATAGCCTTGCCCTGATGACGCTCAAACAGCGCCTTCAATTCAGGAACCATCTCTTCGGAAGCCTGGACGGCGACCATCATGTTGCCTTCCTGCTTCAAGGCGTCTTCGTACACTTTGGCTTCATGCTCAGGCACGCCCAAGCCAATCAGACCGCCCAACAGACCACCCGCGCTAGCGCCAGCAGCCGTTCCGGCCAGAGCGCCAACCAGCGGACCCGCCGCCAACAAGCCCACGCCGGGCAGCAGGACGGAACCAACCAGCGTCAGGCCGCCGATAATCGCCCCAATAGCCGCGCCGCTCAGACCGCCGATAGTGGCGCCCTCAGGGGCTTTATTGCCATCTTTGACGTTGATCTTGTTGCCAGTATTTTCGGACATCAGAATGCTGATTTGGTCAGCAGGAACGTGCCGCTGCTGAAGCTCTTGATAAAGAGAATTCAACACATCTTCCGAAAAAATACCGGCAATATTTTTGGTTTTAACAGGCGTTTGCATGGTCATGATAACAGTCTCCTTCATTAACTCATTAACTAAACGGTAAAAAAAGCGAAAATCAGTACACAACGCATTCAACAGGGTTTAAGGGTCGTCTCTTAATGGTCATCTATGAGAATCAGGCGTCGCGTCGCAAAAGAAACCTGAACAAGGGAAAATGTGAGGAATACTTTTGCAGTGACAGCCTGCTGGAGATGTTCATCTCGCGGCGACTGCGTTTATCATCGCGCTTTGCGTATGTTTCGCCTATCCGTCGAACAGCTAAAAAACAAATAGCCGACTGACTATTGACGCCAAAACCCATGCGCTGAGCCGACAAAAAGGGTTCTCACTCCCAATGTGAACATTCGTGGGCGCTCGATTATTAAGAAAGCGACATGATATCGATGCGCCAAGCGCCTGGAGCCCCATACAGAGGATATCCCTTATTCTCCCGCTCTATCTCCATGTGGACGCGGGGCCTTGGGGGAGCTCTTCACTACAGACGTTCCCATTCTGGAGAAGCTGTCCAAAGGCTCCCAAGGCGCGCAGCGTTATTCTTATATAGAGAAAAAGTAAGAACAGAGAAGAACGGTCCAGCATAGACAACCGGGTATTTGAGAATTAGACGATTGTCGGATTGAGGGCGTTCAAAAAATTCTGTATAACCAATGACATACCCACCGCGCCAAGCAAAGGAGATACGCAAATGGCCGCTCAAGCCAATACTTTTTCTGCTCCCCAGTCGCAATTACGCGATTCTTTCGATGCCTTCCGCAAGCTGAACGGCCCTATTGCTTTTCGCCTCAGCGCCGTTACGACAGAAGCCGTCACGCCCTCTGCGATCATCCTCATCAAAGAATACCTGCAACGGATTATTTATCTACAGAAAGACAGCGAGATGGTCACGCTGCCCTCAATTGTAACCATCGCCAATTTGTTCGAGACGACTCTCAAAGAAGTCAAACTGGCCTTACGCGAATTCAAGAAAATGGGCTTTAATTATCGCATTCAAGGCGAATTGCAGCCTGTCCATATCTGGGACGCCTTGTAGCGCCTATCCCATACTTCAGACATTAACTGATCAATTTTGATCACTCATAAAATTAGCAACTCATAAAATTAGCAGGAGAGATTTTTAATCGGGTTTTTTAGCTATAACTCTTGGGCTCTGAACGATGGCATTGACCATCGTTTTTTTTTTGCCAAAATCAACAAGACGCCAAGGGCCTTGCCCCGGCGTTTGACCTTCCCCAGCCTAAAGACTTGAAAGCATTAGGACTTTGGCATGCATAAAAGTGTTATTTCGATGTTACTGGGCTCTCTTATCCTGCTCTTATGTATTGCAGGAGTGACATTCTGGAGTCAGTCGGAAGCGGGACGCGCAAAGGAGCAGCTCTATCGCTCGCTCACCATTCGCGAACAAATGACGTATTTGTTTTTTCTTGTGCTTGACATGGAATCAAATACCCGTGGATACGCCATTACGGGTAAAAAAAGCTTTCTGGAGCCGTTCGCCAACGCACGCTCTCAGGTGAGGTCCGTCAAAACAGGTTTGATGTCAATTGCCAAGGATAGAAGGGTGATCCAGCAATTACCGTCTCTGTTTACGTTGATCGACCAAAAAATTACCCACATGGAGCGAATCATTGATCAACCCTCGCAGCAGGACGCTCGACTCATTGTGCTCACAGGCCAAGGACAGCTGCTATCAGGGCAGATCCGCCAAAAGATCGACGCGCTGGGCGCTATCGAAACCAAGCTCCAGCGAGATGCCTTAACCGACAGCAAAAACGCAGACTGGTGGTCCCGCGCTTTAATGGGACTGGGGTTTCTCTTGGCGACTTCGCTTCAGCTCTGGGCGTTTTACCTGCTCAGCCGCGAAATTCATCAACGTCAGCAGATGAATGATGATTTAGGCAAACTCAATAAAGAGCTGGAAGCCTTCAGTTACTCGGTTTCTCACGATTTACGCGCGCCCCTGCGCAGCATTTCTGGATTCAGTCAGGCGCTGCTGAGCCATAAAGCGTCACTGTTAGATGACGAGGCCCGTGAATTTCTGGATCGCATTATGGCCAACTCCCAGCGCATGGGCAGCCTGATTGACGACTTACTGCAATTATCGCGACTCTCCCGCGCCGAACTCAACAAGCAGGAGATTAATCTCTCGCAGATGGCCCAAGCCATCGCCGCCGATTTGAAAACAACCCACCCGGAACGTTCGGTCGAAATCGCCATTGCGCCCGATCTCACGGCCACGGCCGATAAAGCGCTGATATATGCGGTTCTTGAAAATCTCATCGGCAACGCGTGGAAATTCACTGCCAAGGCCAGCCACGCCCAGATCCGTGTCGGACAACGTCTTGAAGGCGATCGAAACGTCTTTTTCGTCCAGGATAACGGCGCCGGCTTCGATATGAAATACGCGCACAAGCTCTTCGGCGCGTTTCAGCGCCTGCATTCGGTTTCAGAGTTTGCCGGCAACGGGATTGGGCTGGCTACCGTCCAACGGATTCTGCATCGCCACGGGGGATCCATCTGGTGCGAAGGCGAGCCCGGCAAAGGCGCTACGTTCTCGTTTACGTTATAATGCCCGTACTGGGAACAATGCCATAAAGGAGCGCGTCATGGAAAAACGAAGCACCATCCTCCTTGTTGAAGACAACCCGGATGACGAACGCTTAACGTTGATGGGCTTTCGCGAAAATAACATTTTAAATCCCATTAAAGTCGCGCGCGATGGCGCCGAAGCCATCGACTTTATTAGCGGCCAGGGCGCATACGCCGACCGCGATCCGTCGACGCCTCCGCAACTGATTGTGCTGGATCTCAAGTTGCCCAAAGTCGACGGCATTGAGGTTCTGCGCTATATTCGCACGTCTCCCTTTACACAATTCACGCCGGTCGTCATTCTGACGTCTTCGCGAGAAGAAAAAGATCTGGTGGAAAGCTATCGCCTCGGCGTCAACGCATATGTTCAAAAGCCGATTGATTTTCTGGAATTTACGCAGGCGGTTAAGCATCTGGGCATGTTCTGGCTGCTGTTAAACGAAATTCCGTACCAGTCTCAGGCCCAAGCACTCAGCCCCCTTCATGGCTAACGCGCTGCGCGTCCTGCTGGTTGAAGACAACGAAAGCGACGCCCTTCTCATTCATAATCAACTCCGATACGACGCGCAGATCGAGCTCACCCGGTTTCATCGCATCGAAAATGCTGCTGAATTAGACCAGGCCCTGCAAAACGAGCCGTGGGATATTGTGCTGTCAGATTACAATTTGCCCAGCTTTAGCGGCCCTGACGCGCTGGCGCTGACCAAGCAGCATCACCCCCATCTTCCGTTTATTCTGGTGTCCGGCAAAATCGGCGAAGAAACCGCCGCCGCCGCCCTCAAGGCCGGAGCCAGCGACTATCTGCTCAAAGACCGGCTCTCCAAACTATCGCGCGTCGTACTGCGCGAAATTGACGAGGCCGAACAACGCCGCTTATTAGCCCAGGCCCAGCAAGATTTAGCCAAAGCCAAGGAATTCGCCGAACAGGCCAATCGCCGTAAAAGCCAGGTGCTGGCGTTTGTCGCGCATGAGTTTAAAAACCCGCTGCACGCTATTCAGCTTTTTACGGATATTCTGAAATCTTCTTCGGCGCAAGGCGCTCTGAGCGACGGCCATCAACAGGCGATTCACAGCATTGAGCGCGCTCTTCATCAGCTTCAGGGCCTTGTCGGGGATATTCTGGATATCGCCGCGATTGAGGCGGGCAAAATCCGTTTGGCGATGCAGTCGGTGGCGCTCAATGAGGTTATTGAAGAAGCCCTCCTGATCGTCGGCGAGCAGGCCAGGCGGCGATCCATGACGCTCCATTTTTCGCCGCTGGCGTCACTGCCACGCATCACGGCCGATCCACAGCGCCTGCGGCAAGTGTTTATCAATCTGCTGAGCAACGCTATTAAATATTCGCCTGAGGGCGGCGCGGTCATGATCTCGCAAGATTGGGATGCGCCCGACGGCTACGTGCGGACGCATTTTCAGGATCAGGGCGCGGGTATCGACGAAGCGGCGCTGAAACAACTTTTTCAGGAATTCTATCGCGTCTACAGCACGCTGCATTCCCAGCAGGAAGGCGTCGGGCTGGGGCTGGCGCTCAGCAAAACGCTGGTTGAATTGCATCACGGGGAGATTCTGGTCAAGAGCGAGCCGGACAAGGGCTCGACCTTCAGCGTTCTGTTACCTGTTTGCCAGCCGTCGCCGGACTGATCCCATTATAAGGCCGGCCTCTTGGGGGCCGTTCCCGCCCCCAAGAGGCTGACTTTATCATGGGATCATACTCGACGGAGGGCCTCGCCATTAATCGGCCAGCGGGCCTTCCAGTGACGCCTGAGAAAACTGACGGGCGTAAGGATTGTCACTGCTCAGCAACTCTTTCGGCGAGCCGCTCCATTGCACCACACCCTCGTGCAGCAGTAACACCCGGTCCGCCGTGCGCTGGATCGTCGAATGCTGGTGAGTGACGACCACGCTGGCAGCGCCCAATTCGTCGCGCAGCTTTAAAATATAATCTTCAATCATTGTCGAAGCGATGGGATCCAGGCCTGCGGTCGGCTCGTCGTAGAGAATAATACGCGGATTGCTCATAATGGCGCGCGCAAAACTGACGCGTTTTTTCATCCCGCCGGACAGCTCGCTGGGCAATTTATCCTCGATGCCTTCAAGCCCGACAAGCCGCAGTTTTTCTTCCGCCTGCGCGCGAATTTCGCGCGGTTTAAGCGTCGGGCGTTTTTTCTGGCGTTGATCCGGTTCTTCAAGGAGCGAGAAGGCCACGTTCTCAAATACATTGAGCGAATCAAACAGCGCCGAATACTGAAACACAAACGCCACATTGGGATCGCCCAGAATAATCTCGCCATCGTCCGGCGTTTCCAGCCCGCCAATGAGCTTGAGAAGCGTGCTTTTGCCGCAACCGCTCACGCCGATGATACAAACAACCTCGCCCTCGCTCACCTCCATGCTGATGTCGCGAATGACGGGATGCTCGCCATACGACTTGCTGACGTGTCGAACATCGATCAGCAAATCGTCAGAGGAGGGGGACAATTCGGGCGCGGTTTGAGCCATTACAGGGCGCTCCCGTAAATCAGATACGTCAGAATATAATCGCACACGGCGACCGATAAGAAGGACCAGACCACGGCGCGGGTGGTCGCCACGCCCACGTCTTTTGCGCCACCGCGCGTATTCAGCCCAATACTGGTCGACAGAATCGCGATCAGAAAGCCGAAGACGCTTGATTTGATCAGCATCGCGCCCACGTCGCGAAACGACGTCTGACGCCACACTGAATCTAAATACGCCAGAAACTGAACGTCCGCCAGCCAGTAACTAATCACCATTCCGGCCAGAATACCGACGATGGCGGTCATCAGCGTCATCATCGGCGTCACGAGGATGCTCGCCAGAACGCGCGGCAAGGCGAGATAACGCGCCGGACTCATCTGCAACGTCCGCAAGGCGTCAATCTGGCTTGTAATACGCATGGTCGACAGCTCTGCGGCAAAAGCCGAGCCCGCCATGGCCGTGATGGCCACCCCGGTCATAATCGGGGCCAACTCGCGCAGCACCGCCAGCGAGACCAGCGCGCCCACGTATTCGCCCGCGCCCTGGCGCGCCATCTCTTGGGCCACCTGAAGCGCGATCACCATCGCAGAAAACGTCACCAGAATCATCGACACGCCCAGCGCGTCGACGCCCACAAACGCAGCCTGATCCATCGTATGACGCCAGCCAATACGCCCGCGCACCAGAAAACCGAACATCTGCCCGGCCAGAACCACGGTTTCGCCAATGGTCCTGAAAAAACTGACGCTGCCGCGCCCCACGCCGCTTAAGGCGCGACGCGTAAAGGGAAACCAGGGACGACGAGAGTGAGAATCAGACATTTTTCAGCAGAGCAGGGGCTTTAACAGCAACTTTCAAAGGCAAACAGGGACAGGCTGAACAGCGAACGCCGCCATGGCAAGACGCGCGCCGTTTCCCTTTCATCATATCATCGCCCAAAATACGCCCCGCCACGACCCTGCTCTGATGGCTACGTTTTGTAATGAGCATTGTAACGACGGCTAATCTTTCTTCTACCCGAGCGGATAGTACCCAAAAGCCCATTTTCAAATCGGCCTCGCAATGGCATACTCATAACTACGGCGTCCCGGCTGAATGGGGTATATAGACAATGCCCGAAGCATTGACTGCGAGAAGCGGGACGCCGTGTCCATCTTCTTTACGAATTTCTGCAGACCTTCGATCAGACCCGACTTAAGGATTTTTCGCCAGGCGACCGTGATAGGCGCATGGGCTGCATTTGTTAACAGCATTCACCTGCTAAGGGTTTACTGACAGCCATTCAACGGAGGGCCGGCTGTCAGTTTTGTTTTGAGAATTTTCCGTTACCCGGCGCAAGCGTCTCCCGACGGCTTGCTATCTGCCTGCTGCGCTCTGGGGTGCGCTCCCAGATAAGCGCGGCGCAGGCGCTCCGTGCTGACATGGGTATAGATCTGCGTGCTGCGGATGCTCGCATGCCCAAGCAGCTCCTGGACCACGCGTAAATCCACCCCATGATTCAGCAAATGGGTCGCAAACCCGTGGCGAAACATATGCGGATGAACCGCCTTGCCCAGGGACGCCGCCTCTGCCAGCGCATTCAGGATCCGGGCCACGCTGCGCGCGGTCATCCGTCCGCCCCGGCTGTTTTGAAAGACGGCTCGTTGTCGCGCATCGGGCCGCAGGGCAATGGTTTGACGCAGGGCAGACAACGCGCGGTCGCTGACAAATGCGACCCGTTCGTGTCCCCCTTTGCCCGTCACGCGCAGCTCAGCGTTTTCCCAGGCGATATCGTCGGTATTCAGCGACACGAGTTCGCTGACGCGCAACCCTGACGAGAACAACGCATCGACAATAGCGCGCGCGCGAACGGCTTTCGCGTCATGCCCGGTGAGATGATGCCCGTCGTCATGGGATCCGTCAGCTTCAAACGGGTCGGCGGCGCGCAGTAAGCGATCGACTTCTTCCTCACTGAGAAAATCCGGCAAGCGCTTGAGCGTCTTGGGGCGACGGAATTGCAACGGCAGCGTCGCGGCCTCTACGTAGTGCTCACGCGCCAGAAACTTGAAAAACGTCCGAACCGCCGACATGCGTCGCGCAACGCTGGTACGTGACAGCCCGCGATTGGCCAGCGCCCCCATATAGCGATTCGGCGTTTCGCGCAAGGCTTGGGCAAAGCCCGCCGGCGATATCAGCGACTGATCGCCCAGCGCCTCGCGCAAGGTCTGACGCAGCCATGGCAGAAAATCCTGCAAGTCGGCTTCGTAGGCGCGCAGCGTATGCGGCGATAAATTGCGGTTGAGGGCGATATAGGTCGTAAAGGCTTGCGCGCCCTCGTCAAATGGCGCCAGCGCGCTTTCCAGATCACCCTCTATCCGCATCCCGCTATTATAACGCCCGAACCCACAAGCCGACGCGGCTCAAGCCTTAAATTTCGAGCGCGCTTTGAATCATGCTCTTGGCCGACTGCAAGGCCGTGACATTGGCCTCATAAGCCCGCGTAGCGGAAATCATATCGACCATTTCGCTGACCACATTGATGTTGGGCAGCTCGACGTAGCCTTGCGCGTCGGCGTCTGGGTGAGACGGGTCGAAGACTTTACGCATCGGCGTCCTGGAATCGTCAGTAATTGCGTCGACCTGCACCCCAACCCCGCCCGCCGGGCTGGCGGAAATACTGGCGCGCAGCATCGGCTTGCCGTCGGGACCGATGCTCATGCCACTGGAGCCACTGGTCATTTCCAGCGCGCCGTCGCCGCGTCCGCCTTTGGAAGCGGCCGCAAACGATTGCGAAGCTTCATTGAGCAACGGCGCAAACACCACGTTTTTGCGCCGATACGCGCCGATAGAGCCATCGGCCTTGCGCGTCGTGTTGACGTTGGCCAGATTACCCGCAATCACGTCGAGCCGCAGGCGCTGAGCGCTGAGAGCGGAGCCGGTAACGTCAAAAATATCCATCTATCGCCTAGCCCCCGTTGCTGATAACGGTTCGCGTACTGCGGAAAATCCGGCTCTGAAGGTTGCTCAGCGCCAGATAGCGCTCAGTATTACGCGCCAGACTGACCATTTCGCCTTCCACATCGACGCCGTTGCGGTCATTGCGGAACTGTTCGCCGTCTCGCTCGTTGAGCTGCGGCTGTACCTGCTGCAGCGACTCAGGCGCCGCATCCAGCGCGATATGGCTGGCTGAAGACGCGCGCATCGCCAGCGGGCGCGAATTATCGGCCTGTTGCGAGCCGTCTGACTGTCGCGCTTCAATGGCCGAGCGCAATTGCGACTCAAACGACACTTCCCGCTTTTTATAGCCGGGCGTGTCGACGTTGGCCAGATTACTGGCAATGGCGGTATGCCGCAGCGCGAGCCCATCCAGCGATTTGCCCACGACGTCGCTCGTAAACGAGGACACCCAATCCATCAACATCATTCCCACGTCACGCGTACATCTGTATAGTGTTAGTCTAGGGCCGCTTGCGGGCGCTTTCCTCGTTCATCTGGAGGAGTTTGGCGGCTGGAGCGCTGCCAGGCTTTTGAAGATTTTGCCAGACGCGCATCGCGCGCCGAAACAGGAAACGTTCTTGCCATGGACACGCTCACGCCGGATCAGCGTCGCCGAACCATGCGCCGGGTGCGCAGCCGCGACACCGGCCCCGAACGCCGCGTTCGTCGCGCCTTATGCGCCATGGGCGCACGCTATCGCCTCCACCGCCGGGATCTTCCCGGCGCGCCCGATATCGTATTCAGCGCGCAGCGCAAGGCGATTTTCGTCCACGGCTGCTTCTGGCACAGCCATACGTGCAAGGCGGGGCGCAACACGCCGCGTTCAAACCAGGATTACTGGGACGCCAAACTCGCCCGCAACCGCGCTCGTGACGCCGATCATCTCGCGCGCCTCCGGGCCGACGGATGGCGCGTCCTGATTCTGTGGGAATGCGAACTGAAGGATGCCGACGCATTGGCCCGCGCGCTGGCGGCATTTCTCGCCAAGGCTTAGCTTTGGAATCAGGGCAGACGGGGCAGCGCGTCGGCCAGCGCGCCTGCGACTGTCTGCGAGGCGCTCTGCGAGCCTAGCGCGTCTCGAATGCGCGCATATCCCGCCCTTAATGCCTCTCTTTCGGGCGTATCCGGGAGCAGTAAGGGTTGAATATCCTCGCTCAGGCGCTGCGGCGTCACGGATTCCTGCAAGCGCTCTATCACAAAGGGATGATACGGATCAGTGAGAATGTTCGGCAAGCCAATACTGGGCAAAAGGCATACGCGGCGGGCAATAGCCGCAAACAGAGGGTGCCCGCGATACACGATAATCATTGGCGTCTGATACAGCGCAGCTTCCAGCGTCGACGTACCGGATTTCACAATAGCCGCATCGGCGATGGAAAGCAGCGCGCGCGCATCGCCGTCAATAAACCTCAGCGGCGGACGCCCCTCGCGCCGGTAAGCCTGTTGCAAGGCGCGATCAAACGCCGTGAGCGAGAGAGCTGACGAGCGCGACAGGGCCAGTTGCGGCGCCTGAAGACCCATGGTCTCCTGAAGCCGCCGCCCGGCGCCAATCAGCGGGGCGAGCAGATACGAGATTTCCATCCCCCGCGACCCGGGCAGCAGAGCCAGCACGGGCCGGGCCGGATCAAGCCCATGTTCGGCGCAAAACGCGACGCGATCGGCAGGCGGCGGCAAAACGCCCGTCAGCGGATGACCCGCATAGGTCACCGGCACGCCGTGCGTCTCATAGAGCGCAACCTCAAACGGAAAGATGCAGAACACCCGGTCCACATGCGCCTGAATCCGCCGGATGCGTCCGGGACGCGACGCCCAGATTTGCGGCGGAATAAAATACCAGAGCGCGGGCGAATCGGCCCCAAATCGACGGCGAATCTGCTCTGCAAGCAGCAGATTAAAGCCGCCGTAGTCGATCAGCAAGACAATCTGCGGCTGAAAATCCTCCAGAAAGCGCAAAATCTGGCGCCCCAGACAATAATGATGCCAGGCGCCCCACACAGCGCCCGCGCCGACGCGCCCCATCCCGGTCTGATCGGCGATCAATCGCACGCCTTGCGCCGCAAGCGACGCGCCGCCCACTGCGGCAATTTCCACATCCGGCCGCAAGGCCCGCAACTTGGCCACGACGCTGGCCGCATGCTGATCCCCCGAGGGATCCCCGGTGATGATCGCCAAGCGAGTGACGCGATTCATACCCTCAAAACCACGCGCGCGAACTAGCGCTCAGCAACTGCGCGCTCGCGCAACGCGCGCCCCGGCGCCGCCGCATCAGCCGCCACGCCCAAATCGTCCGCCGTCACAGAAATTACCGTCATGCCCGCGCGATCGGCAAAAGCCGCCATCTCCTGGGGGTCGAGATACAGAGTCGCATCCGCCTCGGTGACCAGCGCGCGCAAGCCGGCGTCGCGCATCATTTTGAGCGTACGCACGCCGACGGTTGGCACGTCAAAACGCTGATCTTGAGAGGGTTTTGCGACTTTAACGGCAACGCCGCCCTTGCGACCGCCCCATTTTCCGGCGCGGCGCAGGCATTCGTCAGTCCCTTCAATGGCTTCTACGGCCAGCGTCATCCCCTGGCTGACCACGACCGTCTGTCCGATATCCAGTCGCCCCATCTCCTTGGCCAGATGAAAGCCATAGGCGGCATCGCGCACTTCTTCATCGAACAGCGAGCGCTGACTCAGGCGGCAGGCGGGCAGAATCAGGTCCTTCAAAAAAGCCGTTTGCGGCAGCACTTGAAGCCCCTCGGCCTCGATAATATCAATCAGGCCCAGCATCATGCGATCGTCGTTCCGCAGGGCAAGACGACGCAAGGCGTTCAGCGCAACTGCGTCGAGGCGCGGATTGCGAAACAACAGCCATTTGCTGACCTTGCCCGCAAACACGATATGCGACACCCCGCGCTGTTTAAACAGCGCCAGATTCTGCCCCAGCAGGCCGGGAGAAATCGCATCCAGGCTGCTCACGCCCAGCGCGCGCAAGGCGGCGGCGTTATCGCGATCCATGGTAAAGGCGGCGACGTCCCAGCCATACGCCATGGCATTTTGAGCCACGCGCGCCGGCAACTCGCCGCTACCGGCGAGAAGACCCAATCGGCCTACGGAAGGTTGGCATACGTCCGTCATACGTTCTATTAAATCACAGACCCGCGCCATGCGCAGGGCTCGCCCATTCAGCCGGGTTTAAATCCCTTGATGGATGAAAAGCGCCGCGCCAGACCCCATAATAAAACTGGCGCGGCCTCTGCGGATCGCCGCCGTGAGTTTTCAGCGCGAGTGGGACGTCTGGACCGTGACGCAAACCAATTTAAACCTGAACGAAGCGTGCCTACTGGAATTTCTCCAAAAGGGTCTTCCGCCCGCTTCCACCCCGCGCGAATCGTCGCCAATGGCGAGTTTTCCGGGCGAACGTTCGTTAGTGCGCGGGCAAAAGCCTAACGGCCACAGCATACTGCCATCGCCGCAGACGCGCCCGCTGTAATCAGCGGCGAGCAACGGACAGAGGTCTTATTTTCAGGAAGCCCTCTGCTCAGGGGGGCGACTACGGCTGACGCGCCAGATCCCGTCAGATTCGGGGCGTTCGCACGCGCGCGCATTGCACGCGATAGCTCGCTTTGGCGACCGGAACGCCATCGATCATGTATTCTGCCGTCAGAATCCCTTCCAAGCGGGCGTCTTCGACGTAGCACAGAGCGATGGTCTCAACACGCTTCCACAGCGGATTGGCTTCATATTCGTACTGGGTGGTAATCACCGCCGTATTGCCGAAGGTCAGCTCCGGCGCTTCGCTGAGGCGAAACACCCGGTTGCGCGAAGGCTCCACGTTGATGCCGAAATTATCGTAGTCCACCTGCATCAACGACGCCTGCTCCTCCCAATCGCCGCAGAAGCGTTTGGGGTCAAAACGACGGGTGGCGGCTTCGAGTTGCTGTTTGAGTTCTTCCACGCGGGTATTGAGAATGGCCTCGGTTTCTTGCGTCTGCGTCCGCGCGACGGCCAGATCCTGCTGCACGCGTTCAAGATCGCGCTGCATCAGGTGCGCGTTCTTTTCGGACTCGATTAACTGGGCGTGCAGGCGCGATTTCTCATCGAGCAGTTTAAAATGGCGGTTCTCGTCGAGCTGCTCTTTCAGACTGCCGATCATGCCGCTGAGCTCTTTCACCTTCCGGTGAAACATGCTGTTGGCATTGTACAGGTGCGAGTTGAGCTTCTCGGTTTCAACGAGCTTGCCTTGCAGCGAGTCTTTTTCGGCCATCAGGCGATCGAGCATCTGCACGACTTGCGTGGAGCGCTCCGACGACATGGCCTGTGCGCCACGCGCCGAGCGGGCGGGCATTTGGGCATAAGGTCGCGTGACGCGACTAATCGGCGCGGGACGGGATGCGTTTTCTGGCGGCAGGGAGACAATTTCGCGAATCTCCTGCAACGTGCGCCCCAAGGCCAGATTCTTGCGGATATTCTTGAACAGATTGATATGATGCGGGCTATACTGGCGACGCCCGAACTCATCGGTGGGAATATTCAGGCCCAGCTCGCCTTCCCACTGACGCAAGGTATCTTCATCAATATCAAACTTCTGTAAACTCTCTAATACGGTGTCAACGGTAAACACGCGTAATCCCCTTTGTCAAAATGCCGTAACGGTTTCTTTCCCCACTAGTGTACACGGAAATTCCGTTTTGGGGGGAAGCGCGTCTGAGGTTACCCTCGCATCGGGCCCGCGTCGAGCGGCTTGACAAAAATAAAGAAATGTAACACAATACGCAATAAGATTCGGGGTATGGAACAGGGTATTGAGTCAGGGCGTAGCGCCCGGCGCTTTTTCAGTTAAGCGGCGTTTTGCTGCCCTCGCTGGGGCTGGCTTTAGACGTCTTTGGCCTGTAAACGCGTTAGACGCGCGGGATTTTCGCGCGGCCATGGTTTTATCCCCCTCACTCCCAACCTGAAAATTCGACCGGCCTCCCAGCCTTTCGGGCGAGGAGGCCTTTCTATTGGGGGCCGCAAAGTCGACGCGCGCGACGACGCGCTTGGATTATAATAGGGAAACCCCGGCCCGCGACGGATGCAAGTGCGAGACGGCGGGCCGTTAGTCTGTGTCTTCGGCGGAAAGGGCGTCACTTTTATGGAATTTGTCATCAAGGTGCTGATGGCGCTGTTTTTCGGCGTCAAGCGCCACTGGGGAATCCTCCTGGCCATTCTGGCCGGATTTGCGCTGGGCGTCGCGTTTTATGACGCAGGCTGGAGCCATGATCCGCGTGGACAAGCCTTTTACAAGTGCTTTGAGTTCATCGGCCAGGGGTTTATCCGACTGATCTCCATGATCGTCATCCCACTGGTGGTCAGCTCGCTGATCGTCGGGATTTCTTCTCTCAAGGACGCCCGCCAGCTTGGACGCCTGGGCGTCAAAGTCGTGCTGATTTTCCTGTCCTTTATGGGGATTTCATCTGCGCTGGGCGCAACGCTCGCCATGCTGATTCAACCGGGACGCTTGCTGCATCAGGACTTAGGCCTTATTACGCAGAATCTGCACGGCGTCATGTCCACGGCGCCGATTGATCTGACGCATCTCGGCGCCCAGTCTCACAGCCTGAAAAACCTGTTTCTGCAAATGATCCCGCTCAATCCCGTGCAGGCGCTGGGCAGCGATAACCTGATTGCCGCGCTGGTCTTCACCCTGTTGATGGGCTTTGCGCTCGCCTTCATCGGTCAGGCCGGCCGTCCCATGATCGCCCTGTTTGAATCCCTCTTTACCGCCATGATGAAGCTGACCGACTGGGTGATGATGCTGGCCGTGCCGGGGGTTTTCGCCCTGACGTTCGTCACCGTCGCGTCCACCGGCACCACGGTCTTTATCAAGCTGCTGCCCTTTGTCGGGATGGTCATTGCAGGCTTTTTACTGTTGCTGGTCGTTGTATTCCCGTTATTTCTGCAGCTTTTCGCCCGCATCGATCCGCTGAATCTGTATCGCGCCGTATCGGAAGCCATGCTGGTCGCCTTCGGGACCGCCAGCAGCTCGGCGACCCTGCCCATTACCATCGCCAACAGCGAGCTGCGCGCGGGTATCTCCAATCGCATCGCCAGTTTTGTCCTGCCTACGGGCGCCTCGCTCAATAAAACTGCCACGACAATGTTCGAAGTAATGGCGGTGATGTTTCTGATGCAGGTCTACGGCATGCCGCTGACGCCGATGACTGCCGGCGTGATTATGGTGATGGCCGTCATCGCCTCGATTGCCGCAGCCGGGGTTCCCAGCGCGGGCCTGATTACCATGAGCATCATTCTCAACAGTCTGGGCCAGGGCTTTACCGTCGAAATGTTCGCCGGGGGCGTCGCCTTGTTGTGGTCGATTGATCGCGTACTGGATATGTGCCGAACGGTGATTAACGTCGTGGGCAGCGTGGTGGTTGCGGCGATCGTGGCGGCCAACGAGGGCGAGCTCAAACGCGACGTGCTGAATCACCCTGAGACGTGGCGCGATACCGTCTAATCGCAGGAGTTTTGCCGTGAGTATCTCACTTTTCGCCCGTTACCGCAGTCGCGGGAGCTGGATCCTCGTCTTGCTGGCGTGCGTCAGCAGTCTCGCGGCAACACGGCCAGACGCTGCGCTCGCCAAGCGCCGCCCTCAAGCAGAGCCGCCCGCGCCCACGACAGAGAGGCCCAAAGCGCCAGAGGCTTCTACCACACCAGCCTCCGACTCGCCGGAATCGCAGGCGCTGGAGCCTTATAACCGCGGCGTGGAGCTATTTCAAGTCGCGCAGATCCAGGCAGAAAAAGGCAATCCGCAAGGGCAGAAGGCATTGTTGAAAGAGGCCGCCGACGCGTTTCGAAAAGCGGCGGCGCTGGATCCCAAACAGGTGAACGCGCAAAGCAATCTGGGCTTCGTTTATCTGACGCTCAACGATTATAAGCCCGCGATTCGCGCGTTTGTGGATGCGCTCGCCGTAAATCCCAATCATCTCAACTCGCTCAACGGGCTGGCGACAGCGTATGCGCTCGCCGACCGGCTGCCGCAATCGTTACAGACGTTTGACCGTCTGACAACGCTTGATCCGACCAATCCGCAGTATTTTTTCAATCGCGGCAGCGTGCTGCAAAAAGCGGCGCGCGCAGAAGAAGCTCAGGCCGCCTATTTACAGGCGTTAAAGCTCGATCCCAAGGACCAGCGCGCGTTGTTTAATCTGGCCACGCTGCTGGAGAATCAGGGCGATTATGACGGCGCGGTCGGCTATTATCAGAAGGCCAAGGCGGTTGATATCAGTAATCCCGTCGGGTTGGAGGCAGTTCATCGCATCCAGGCCATCGACTCGCTGAAAAAACAGATCCAGAGCGAGCAAAACGCGGCATCAGCGGCGAAATCGCGCGAGCAGGACCGCGAGCGCGATGAGAATCGTCAGAAAGACCGTAAAAAAGAGAAGCGCTCGCACGCCTCTGACAGCGCGGACGCCCAAAACGCGCTCTCGGCGCCGACGCCCCAAGCCGCTCTGGCGGAATAACAGGCCATGTTATACGGAAATCTCAAGAAAACCCTGCGTCTGAACCGCACCATTGGCGGCGCGTTCCTGTTTTACGCCGTTTTTCCGGCGCTGATGCCGACCTGGACCGCCCCACCGCCATTCTGGGCGACGCTGGCGCTGGGCGTCTCGGCGCTGGCCTTTATTGCCGCCAACGAACTGGCGCGCGCCATGCTCAAGCAGTTCGGCGAGACGGAATCGCAGCCGTTTGAGAAGGTCAGCGTCTTTCTGCCGATTATTCTCCTGTCGTTTATCAGTTGGGGCTACCTGCTAACGGGCCAGACGTGGACGTTACCGTTTTTGATTCTCCCGGCGTTGCAGGCGCAATTCTTCGGTCATACGCGCATGGCGCGCACGCTGGCGCTGGCCGCGCTGGGGCTGGCCCTGCTCGGCGTGACGCTGGGCTATCCGCATGAAGGCGTGATGACCGCCAACCCGCTGCACGCGACGCTGGCGCGCGTGGCGATGGCAATTCCGCTGACGCTGGCGCTGTTTCATTATGGATCGTTTGTATCCACGCTGGTGCGCAGTACGTCTTCACAGGTGACGCATCTGCAATCGCTGGCGACCACGGACGGACTCACCGGCCTGATTAACCGACGCCAGTTTAATCACCGCCTGCACGCCGAAATGGCGCGCGCGCGGCGTCATCACGCGTATCTGACGCTGGCGCTGTTTGATATCGATAATTTCAAGCGCCTGAACGATTTTTACGGCCACCCGGTGGGCGATCGCATTCTCAAAGAGCTGGGAGCCCTGCTACTGGAGAATGTTCGCGAATCGGACGTTGCAGCGCGCTACGGCGGGGAGGAATTCGCGCTGATTCTCCCAGAAACCAGGCAGGGAGAAGCCTATGAACTGCTGGAGCGTCTGCGCGCCACAGTAGAGCGCCATGTGTTCTGCCTGCCGGACAATCCCCTGACGCTGACGCTCAGCGTGGGCTTCGCCGAGCTGGATTTACTGAATCACACCGCTTTTGAGCTGGTGGAAGTCGCTGACGCGGCCTTGTATGAAGCCAAGCATCAGGGCAAGAATCGCGTGATTTATGGCGCGCCCAGCGCCGTTCATACCAGCTCGCGCGGGCGAAAATCCGGCGCGCCGCCGCGCCTTCAGTCGTCGGGATCGCGCCGCGCGCGCGATCGGGCAACGATGACGCAAGACCCAGACGACGTCCTCGAATAGCGCTCATGACCGAGCCGGACGCGTCGTCCTGTTTTGATATCGCCGCCGCATTGGCGCGCCTGCCGCAGTCGCCCGGCGTGTACCGTATGCTGGACGCCGACGGACGCCTGCTCTACGTCGGCAAAGCCAAGCGCCTGAGATCCCGCGTGCGGCAGTATTTCCAGAAAAACCCCGACGCATCGCCCAAGACGCGCGCGTTGTGCGAGCGCATTCATCGCTTTGAGGCCATCGTGACCGCCAGCGAAGTCGAGGCGCTGGTGCTGGAAGACAGCCTGATCAAGGCGCACCGGCCGCCGTTTAATATCCTGCTGCGCGATGACAAGCGCTACCCGTGGCTTTGCATCACTGACGAGCCCTTTCCGCGCCTGATTGTCACCCGGCGCGCCAAAAAATCCGGGAAAGAGCGCTATTTCGGGCCGTATAGTAATCCCGGCGCGCTCTACGAAGCGCTGCGCGTCCTGCGCAAGCATTTTCCGATGCGCCAGCGCCGCAAGCCGCTGTTTAAAGAGCGCCCCTGTATGAATTATTTTATTGGCGCCTGCCCCGGCCCTTGTCAGTCGCTGGTAACGCCGGACGCTTACGCCCAGACAGTCGCCCAGGCGGCCTTATTTTTAAAAGGCCGGAATCAGGAACTGCTCCGCGAGATTGAAGCGCAGATGCAGGCCGCCAGCGACGCCCTGAATTTCGAGCGGGCCGCCCGTCTGCGCGATCGCGCGCAAGCCGTTAAGGCCGTCATGGGCTATCAACAATCGGTCGCCTTCGACGATCCTGCGCTCAGCATTGACGCAATCGGCGCCGACAGTGACGAGCGACGCTGCTGGGCCGTCGTGATGCGCATTCGCGAAGGCCGGATGATTGGCAGTCAAACCTTTGAGCTTCCGCTCCCCTTCGGAGCCAGCCGCGAAGAGGCGCTGAGCGCTTTCATCCGTCAGCGCTACGCCGCCGTGGAAGACGACGATCTGCCCGAAGAGCTGCTCTTGCCTGCGATGCCGCGCGAATGGGAAGACGGCGAAGAGGCGCTGAGCCAGTGGCTGAGCGATCGACGCCGGGCCGCAGGCCTGAGTCGCGCCCGCACGCGCCTGCTGCATCCGCAAAAAGGGCCCAAACGCGACCTGTTGGCGTTGGCCGAGCGCAACGCGCAAGAGGCCTTGCAACAAGCCGCGCTCCTTGACGCGGGCCGCCTGCGAGCCGACCCGGCCCGAGCGCTGAGCGCGCTGCAACACGCGCTGCACCTGCCCCGCTACCCGCAGCGTATGGAGTGCTATGACATTTCGCACGTTCAGGGCGCTTACACCGTTGCCTCGATGGTCGTTTTCACCGACGGCGTGAGCGATCGGGCCGAGTATCGACGTTTTAAGATTCGCCTGGCGGAAGGCAAGCCGGACGATTTCAAATCGATGGCGGAAGTCATCCGTCGCCGCTTTGCGCGGGCGGCATCGCCTGATCCGGGGCAAAGCGCCTGGCGCGCGCCGGATCTCGTGGTGATTGACGGCGGCAAGGGCCAGCTCCACGCGGCTCAGGAAGCCCTCATCGCCCACGGTTTCGGCGATCAGCCGATCATCTCGCTGGCCAAACGGCTGGAAGAGGTTTTTACGCCGGGCGAATCGCAATCTGTCAGGCTCTCTCACGATGATCCGGCCTTACACCTGCTGCAACAGATTCGTGACGAGGCGCACCGCTTCGCCATCACCTATCACCGCTTGCTGCGCCAGAAAGGCGCGAAGATTTCTCTTCTGGAAACCGTCCCCGGCCTGGGTCCCAGACGCCGCGAGCGACTGATAGCCCGCTATGGCGCACTAGCCCGCATGCGCGAAGCCTCTGCCGCCGATTTGGCGCGAGAAGGCGGCATGCCTCTCAGCGTCGCCGAAGCGCTTCTCGATGCCTTGCGCGCCCCGCAAAAGCCGCCCCCCAAGGCCGAAAAGATGGGATAAAATGACGGGATGAGCGCGCGTCTGGGTTACTACGAATTTTTTTGCGGCGGCGGCATGGCGCGCGCCGCGCTGAACGGCTCGCCTTGGCGCTGCCTGTTCGCCAACGACATCGATCCGCGCAAAACCCGCGCCTATGCCGATAACTGGGGCGACGACAGCTTGCGGACCGCTGACGTTGGGACGCTGCGCCCGCGCGACCTGCCGGGGCGCGCGGCCTTGGTCTGGGCCTCGTTCCCGTGTCAGGATTTATCGCTGGCAGGCCCGGGCGCCGGGTTAGCAGGCGCGCGATCGGGCGTCTTCTGGCCGTTCTGGTCGCTGATAGAAGGCCTTGTCGCCGAAAAGCGGGCGCCCCGCGTCATTGCGCTGGAAAACGTCCTGGGCGCCCTCAGCGCACACGGCGGACAGGATTTCACCGCGATTTGCGCCGCGCTCTGCGGGGCGGGCTATACGATCGGCGCGCTGGCCGTCGACGCTGCGCTGTTCTTGCCGCAATCGCGCCCCCGACTGTTTATTATCGGCGTTCGCCACGATACGCCTTTTTCGGCGGCGCTGACCGACGAGCATCCTCATTGCCTGTGGGCGCCGCCGGGGCTTCGCGCCGCTTATGATCGGCTGCCTTCGCCGCTGCGCTCGCGTTGGCGCTGGTGGCGTCTACCCGCCCCCAGCCCACGGTCCTTGCGCCTGAGCGACCTACTAGAGGACAACCCCCCGGACGTTCGCTGGCAGTCGCCGGAAGAAACCGCGCAGTTACTGGCGATGATGAGCGATTGTCAGCTCAAAAAGATTGAAGACGCCCGCCTTTGCGGCGCGCCGACGTTCGGAACCCTTTACAAACGAACGCGTTGCGACGCCTCAGGCCGAAAAATCCAGCGCGCAGAAGTCCGTTTTGACGGCATCGCCGGTTGTCTGCGCACGCCTGCGGGCGGCTCCAGCCGTCAGCGAATTCTCAGCGTGACGGGCGATTGCGTGCGCTCGCGCCTGCTTTCCAGCCGCGAAGCCGCCCGCCTGATGGGTTTACCGGACGTCTACCGTCTGCCGCCTCGCTATAACGAGGCGTATCACCTGCTGGGCGACGGCGTGGCTGTTCCCGTGGTCGATCATCTGGCGAGACATCTGCTCCAGCCGCTTCTACAGGGGCATCATGTCGCCTCAGACGCCGCTTAATCTGGCCCCAAAAGGATTTTCGTTTTTTAATCAGGCTTTCGTCCTTGAGAATAGGCGCTTGCGCAGGCATTGCCTATCGCCTTTACGCCGACCCACGGCAAGCGCGCGTCAGACAGAAAATTCGAAAGCAGGACAAGAATTTTTCAAAAAAGGCTAGACACGCAGCGCGAAATCAGCTATATTTTTTATATACTTATACAGGGGTCACACGAAGAGGTCTTTTTCGACGATGTGGGCGCGTTCGCCTTCTTATCGATATGCGCCGTTTTTTATGGCGCTGCTCACCAACATCAGCCTGTTCAGCACGCTGATGGACGCGCTGTATTCGGATTCTCAAGCCAAAGTCCGCGCCTGGGCCAGTCATTTCAGTAAGTATTGGTTTCCGGTCCTGATGACGCGGGTCATACGCCGCATGGCGAGCGAGAAAAAGCCCGGCGCCGAGACGGATGCGCAGGGCGAAGCGGCCGTTGCCCTGATCGACCGCCTGCTGAGCATGCTCCAGGCGCTGGATCCCGCGACGCCCAAGCCGTATGAAGCGGGCATAGGCCGCGTGGACGGGGCGTTCTTAAACGAATCGGGCGATGACGATGACCTCATGAGCGGCCCACAGGTCCACTGGGAGGCCGTCCCATCACAATGGGGCGAGCCCGCTCCCAATCCACGCGCCCTTGCGGAAAAATCCCCGAATTTTCCGCGCCTGCGCTGGATGGATCTGCTTCAGCGCCAGCGTATTCTGCTCAGCAACCCGGCATGGGGCGGCGCCCAGTATGAGGGCTGGTGGCGCGACGCCGACATTCGCCCCGAACGTCTCGACGATATCGCCCGCGCGTTGCAGCCACGACCACGGCCTCAGGCGCTACCCGACCCGAAAAGCGATGATCCCTTGCCGCCAGAATCAGCGCCAGAAAAGAGAATTCTCACGATCAGCGATCGTGATCACCGCGTCCTGAAGCAGTTACAGAACGATCTCCAAAGCCGGGAACCGCGCCGCGTCGCGGACGACAGTCGTCATCCGCCTTAAAGCGACGGCTGGATTCCCCCTGTCGATTCCCTTGAGACGCCGGGCGTCCTTGCTGGCGCGCGCAAACGCAGCCTGAGCCTCTCGTTTCCCCCGGTCCCCATTAAAAACAGGAAAAAGGCGACGTCGAAGCAACGACATCGCCTTTTTCTTGTATTCAGTTGTTCGCGCCGTTCTTAGGTGTCCGCGAGCGGCTGCCACACGGGAGGCTGGGGTAGCAGGCCGTTTAAAACGTCCTCCATGACGGTTTCTTGTGAAAAGCTTTCGAGATAATCGTATAATTCGCGGCCCGTCATCTGGCGATTCCAGCGCGGGGCCTTGCGAGCGCTGTATTTTCCTTGGGTGTCGAAGGCGTCGAATTTCTCATGACGACGTTTGCCCATTGTTTCCTCCTTAAACACGAATCGGGTAGAGAATCAGATCTAAAAGCGTGGGGACTGTATCGCTAGCGGAACCCTCCATTGAATTATCACGACGCAAAAGCCTGAAAGCCAGGCGAGGCAAACGCGCACGGAACACATGAACGCGCATTCCACGCCTTCAGCAGGCATGACAGATGCGCGCGCCGTCACAGCGCGTAATTGAAGCGTTTAAGCTGAATCGTACATTCTGCTTCCCGCGGATCTTATGTTGCTCTGACCTGCACTGGACGCGGCTGGGGAAGGGACGATTTAGCAGGGTATCAGAGCCCTTCTCTATAATATATTAAAACAAGCTAAATGACAAGATTGTCTTTCGTCACGCTCCGCGCGATAAATCGTCACAGTCTGCCCGGATTGAATTTCGGCAAGGTTTCCCCTACGATGGAGGGCTATTTTGCTTGGAGACGCGTGAGAGGAGACTGGCTCTAATGACGGAATCTTGCAAGGGGCTTGAAACCAAGGCCTTACACGGCGGCTATACCCCCGACCCGACGACGCATTCGCGCGCCGTTCCCATTTATCAGACGACATCGTATGTCTTCGATGATACGGCCCATGCGGCGAATCTGTTTGCCCTGCAAGCCTTCGGCAATATCTATACCCGGCTGATGAACCCCACTACGGATGTTCTGGAAAAGCGTATCGCCGAAATGGAAGGCGGGGTTGGGGCATTGGCCGTTTCCTCAGGCCAGTCAGCAATCACCGGGGCGATCCTGACGCTTGCCAAAGCCGGAGACGAAATCGTATCCTCCACGGATCTCTATGGCGGCACGGTCAGCCTGTTTTCCAACACGCTCAAGCGGTTTGGCATCACGGTTAAATTCGTTCCGGGTAACGATCTTGAAGCATGGGAAGCAGCTATTACCCCGCGCACCAAGGCGCTTTACGCAGAAACCATCGGCAATCCCCGGTTGCAAGTCGTCGAGCTGGAGAGAATCGCCGAGATCGGCCAGCGTCACGGCGTTCCGCTGGTCGTCGACAGCACGGTGACGACGCCGTTCCTGCAACGCCCGATTGATCACGGCGCGGCGATTGTCCTGCACTCGGCCACCAAGTTTATCGGCGGACATGGCACCTCCATCGGCGGGCTGATTGTCGATTCGGGGCGCTTTGACTGGGCGGCGTCAGGCCGCTTCAGCGAATTCGTCGATCCGGAACCTGCCTATCACGGCCTGCGCTTTGTTGACGCGTTTGGCCCGCTGGCCTTTATCCTGCGAGCGCGGACCCTGTTTTTGAGAGACGTCGGCGCCTGTATGAGCCCGTTTAACGCATGGCTGTTCTGCCAAGGGCTGGAAACCCTCTCGCTGCGGATGCAACGGCATTCTGAAAACGCGCTGAAAGTCGCGCAATTTCTGGAATCGCATGCCAAAGTCTCGTGGGTCAATTACCCGGGTCTGGCCTCGTCTCCCACGGCGCACCTCAACGCGCGCTATCTGCCCAATGGCCATGGAGCGCTGGTGGGCTTCGGCATTCAGGGAGGCCGCGAGTCGGCGATTCGCTTGATTGAATCCGTCAAGCTCTTCAGCCATCTGGCCAATATCGGCGACTCCAAAAGCCTGATTATTCACCCCTCGTCGACCACGCACTCGCAGCTCAGCGAAGCCGAGCAGCTCAGCGCAGGCGTCACGCCGGATTTCATCCGCTTGAGCGTCGGCATTGAGTCGATTGACGATATTATCGGCGATCTGGATCAGGCGCTGGCGCGCGTGGGTCAGCCTGTCGGCGCAAGCGCCTAGCGCATCGCGCAATGACGCCGCATCCCGCGCCACCCGAATCGGTCGGCCTTAGCGAGAAACGCTATTTCACCTTCGCCTCGGCGGAAAGCCCCATGCGGCTGGAATCCGGCGCGACGCTGGGGCCGGTTACGCTTGCCTACGAGACGTTTGGCGAACCCAATGAAGCGCGCGACAACGCTATCCTGATTCTACATGCGTTGACGGGCGATTCGCACGCGGCGGGCTTCTATACCCGAGACGATCGCAAGCCTGGCTGGTGGGACAATATGATCGGTCCCGGTAAGGCCTTCGATACGCGCCGTTACTGGGTCATTTGCGCCAACGCGATTGGCGGGTGCCAGGGTTCCACGGGCCCTTCGTCGATGAATCCGGCCACGGGCGCGTCCTATGGGGCGACCTTCCCGATGGTAACCATCGGCGATATCGTCGACACGCAGCATGCGCTCATGACGCATCTGGGTATTACGCAGTGGCACTCGCTGGCCGGCGGATCCCTAGGCGGATTTCAGGCGCTGGAGTGGATGCTGCGCTACCCGCAAGCGGTCGCCTCGGCGATTTGCGTCGCCAGCGCGGCGCGCTTATCGGCGCAGGGGATCGCGTTCAATGCGGTAGGGCGTCATGCCATCATCAACGACCCGAACTGGCGCGAGGGCGCGTATTACGAGACCGGCCCCGGCCCGGATATCGGTCTGGCGACGGCGCGCATGCTCGGGCATATTACCTACCTGTCGGAACTATCGCTGGAGCGCAAATTCGGACGCAAGCTCCAGTGGGCCGACCGCATTCGTTACGACTTTGCCGCCGAATTCGCCGTTGAATCGTATTTACATCATCAGGGACAGCGTTTCATCGAGCGATTTGACGCCAACAGCTATCTATATCTCACCAAGGCGATGGACTACTTCGATTTACGCCAGAAGTACGGGCCTTTACAGGAAGCCTTCGCGCGAATTCAGGCCAGCGCGCTGGTCATCGCCTATAGCAGCGACTGGCTGTTTCCGGTGGAGCAGTCGCGCGAGATCGCCAACGCTTTGAAACAGAACCGCAAGGATGTTACGTTTGTGACGCTGGATTCCGACTACGGCCACGACGCCTTCCTGTTGGAAACCGCCCAAATGACGCGGCTGATTCAGTCGTTTCTGAACAAGGTCGAAACCGTCAAGCGCATGAAATCGGAGGCTTTTGCGGCCCATGGCGTCTCCCGCCCCCCCATCGTCTTTGAACCGCCCGGGCGCGGGAGTCGGTCCCAACGTCTTCCGTTCGGACTATGACCGCATTCTCGCGCTGATTCCACCCCAGGCGCAGGTATTGGACCTGGGCTGCGGCGACGGCCAACTCCTGCGCCGTCTGACCCACGAGAGAAACGCGCAGGCCTGTGGCGTCGAACTCAACGAAGAAAACGTCATCCGTTGCGTCGAGCAAGGATTATCGGCCTATCAATCGAATATCGACGAGGGGCTCGCCGAATATCCTGACGGGGCCTTTGATTTCGTCATCCTCAACCAGACCCTGCAAGTGCTGACCCGCCCCCGCGAGGTGATGCTGGAAATGCTGCGCGTCGGGCGCTACGGCGTGGTCAGCTTCCCCAATTTTGCTCACTGGCGCATTCGTCTGAGCTTTCTGTCGCGCGGACGCATGCCCAAGTCGGACGTTTTGCCGTTCTCGTGGTACGACACGCCCAATATTCACCTGTGTACGATGCTCGACTTCTTTGATCTGTGCGCCCAGGAAGGCATTGAGGTCATCCACGGCGAGTATCTGATTGGCGGCCACTGGCGCATGGGGACGCTTGCCCAGCGCTCAGCCAATGTGCTGGCCGCGTCGGGGCTTTTCGTCATCACGCGCCCTACGCCCGCGCGGTAACCCGCCCCCCAGACGCCGCAGGCCCTGCGGCGAGGACCTCCCCTTGTCAGCGCCTGTGGCTTTCGATCATAATAGAGGCTTCGAGACCCCCCCGCTTTTTCTGGACGCTTTGTCACGACGGGCCGTAGCGCAGTTTGGTAGCGCACTACCTTGGGGTGGTAGGGGTCGCTGGTTCGAATCCAGTCGGTCCGATAAAAGGCTCCCTGTTTGATGCAGGGAGCCTTTTACCATAGAGCGGAAAAACTGGCAGCCTTAGTGCGAGGCGATTTTTGCGGGCTCGGGCGGCAGATCGTCGGCGAGTTGCGGCGCGTCGGCGTCGCTTTGGGTATAGGTGCAGCGGGCATAGACGCCTTTCATCGAGCAGTCGACCGCGCCCAGGCGCTCATCGAAGGGGCCGACGTTGTACGGATCGCGATAATCGAAGGGAACGACCGCAATACGCACGCGGGTTTGATTGGAAACCTCGCCGTACTGCACCGCCCCGGACTTCTCCACAGCGGGATCGCTGATGAGTTCAAGCGGCTCCAGCCCGGAGACAATGGCAATATCGGCAGACGAGGCATCCGCAGGCGTTAAAGCCACACTCCAGACGTCAGCAGGAAGCAGCAGAGCGCTTAAACACAGCACAGCCGTCAGAAATCGAGACAGAGATAGACGCATCACGCAACACATCCCTCATTGGGGGTCGTGAATGGCCTATCGGCGCCGACGGAGAAAAATTGAATATTAAATTTTTACGAGGAAGGCGTCAATGCTTGCGGCGAGCGGGCGTCTGGGGTAACGATACGGGCAGCCCGGCGACGCTCGGCAGTCTCCAGCTTTCGGAATTCTTCAACGTTGGAAGAAAAGCGCAGCATCAGCAGCCCCAGGGTCAAGGCCAGCAGGCCGCCCAACAGCAGCAGGTACGACCCTAACAGATGCAGATAATAGGTCGCAGCCATCCCCGTGACGGCGCAGACGGCGTATAACAGGCCGACAATGCGCACCTGCGTTAGCCCCGCGTCGAGCAGTTTATGGTGAATATGCCCAGCGTCCGCAATAAATGGATTACGCCCCTTAAAAACCCGCCGCAGTGTGGAATAGGCGACATCCAGAATCGGGACGGCCAGAATCGCCACGGGCGCGACGACGACGACGACCGGGGTTTTCATCACCCCTGTCACCGCGATGCTGGCCAACACGAAGCCGCAGAAGAGCGACCCGCTGTCGCCCATAAAAATCCGCGCGGGAAAGAAGTTGTAGACCAGAAAACCCAGCGTGGCCCCGGCCAGCAACGCCGCCATTACAGCCGCGATTGGCTGATGCGTAAATCCGGCGGCAACAGCCATCGTCACGGCGGAAATCGTCGCGACGCCGCCCGCCAGACCGTCTACGCCATCGATAAAATTCATGGCGTTGGCAATGCCCACCAGCCACAGCACGGTCACCGGCAGACTAAAGGCATGCAGCAACAGGACAACGTTTCCGGGCAGATCAATGGTCTGAATCTGCACCCCGAGATAAAAAGCGGCGCAGGCGGCAGCAATCTGACCGGCAAACTTGACATACGGCGACAAGTTGAAACGATCGTCCAGCACGCCCACGCAAAACATCAGCGTTGCGCCTGTGAGGATGCCGAACATGCTGGCCCCGTGCGGATAGCCGCCCGACAGCAGCATCAGGATGAGGATGGCAATCATGTAGGCCATCCAGATCGCCACGCCGCCAAAACGCGGTACGGGCGTCTGGTGAATTTTACGTTCGCCGGGCTGATCGACCAGACCCAGACGCAAGGCGGTCCGCGCAACAAGAGGCGCCAGAATCAGCGCCAGCGTCAGGGCGAGCAGAAACCCCGTCAGTTGCAAGTCGGTAAACACGTGAGGGACGATAGCGGCGGTCTCCTGTAAGTGGGCGGCCTAGACGACAGCGGCCGACGCAGAGAGTTCCGGGTACAGCGGGAATCGTTGCGCCAGCGCCGCCACGGCCTGAGCGAGCTGGGATTCGTCATACGCCGGCTTCAAGGAGCGCGCAATAATCGCGCCGATCTGGGCCATGGCGTCGACGTCGAAGCCACGGGTCGTGAGCGCGGGCGTCCCCAAACGGATGCCGCTGGTAACAAAGGGGCTTTGCGGGTCATCGGGGACGGTATTCTTGTTGGCGGTGATGCCGATGGCTTCAAGGCGGGCCTGAGCCTCTTTACCGGTGAGATTGAGGCGGCGCAGATCCAGCACCATCAAGTGATTGTCGGTACCGCCGCTGAGCAGATCGACGCCATCGGCGCTTAGTGCGGCGGCCAGCGCCCTGGCATTGGCAATCACGGCGGCGGAGTAGGCATTGAAGGCCGGAGAGAGGATTTCCTGAAACGCAACAGCCTTGGCGGCAATCACATGCATCAGCGGGCCGCCCTGAATGCCGGGGAAGACGGCCTTATCGACAGCCTTGGCGAGATCCGCCTGACACATGACGATACCGCCGCGCGGACCGCGTAAGGTCTTGTGCGTCGTAGTGGTCACCAACTGGCAATGCGGGAACGGGCTCGGGTGATGGCCTGTGGCCACCAGACCGGCAATATGGGCGATATCGGCCAGCAAGAGCGCGCCCGCTTCATCGGCAATGGCGCGGAAGGCGGGGAAGTCGAGCGTACGGGCGTAGGCGCTCGCGCCGCAGATGATCAGCCTGGGACGATGTTCCAGCGCCAGTTGGCGCACAGCGTCGTAATCGATGCGCCCTGTTTGCGGATTCACGCCGTAAGGCACAATGTTGAAAAACAGACCGGAGAAATTCACCGGCGAGCCATGGGTTAAATGGCCGCCATGAGAGAGGTTCATGCCCAGAATGGTATCGCCGGCCTGAAGCCCGGCGGCGAGAAAGGCCGCCATGTTGGCCTGAGCGCCACTGTGAGGCTGAACATTGACATGATCGCAGCCAAAAATACGTTTGGCGCGTTCGATTGCCAGAACTTCCACCTCGTCGACAAACTCGCATCCGCCATAATAGCGTTTATGGGGCAGGCCTTCGGCGTATTTGTTGGTGAGAACCGTTCCCATGGCCTGCATCACCGCCATGCTGGTGAAGTTCTCGCTGGCGATCATCTCCAGCGTTTGCTGCTCGCGCGCCAGTTCACGCAGAATCAGCGCGTGAATGTCGGGATCACAGCGGCGAAGGGCATCAAGATTCAACATGGCGAAAGGGCGTCTCCTTGCGGTCGTATCAGACAATCGAGCTGGGCGACGCGATCGGCGTGACGAGCGCCGTCGAAGTCCGTCGCCAGAAATACGTCGAGAATCTCCTGAGCCAGCGGCGCGGCGAGAAAACGCGCGCCCAGACACAAGACGTTGGCGTCGTTATGCTGGCGACTGAGTCGCGCAGTGGTCACGTCATGGGCGACTACGGCCCGCACGCCGTCAAATCGATTGGCGGCGATGCCCATCCCCACGCCGCTACCGCAGCACAGCACGCCCATGACGGTTTCGTCGGCCCCGGCCTGTAAAACCGCCTGCGCCACCCGCGCGGCGACCGGCGGGTAATCGACGGGCGCAGCGTCATAGCAGCCCATATCCTGAACTGCGACGTTTTGAGCCGTCAGGGCTTGAATCAGCGCCTGCTTGAGCGGGAATCCCGCATGATCGGCCCCGAAAACCACCCGAATCGCCGCCCGGGAAAACCCCGCAGAAGCGCTGGGCGAGCCAGAATCTGACGGAAAAGCATCCTGAGGAGAAAAAGAAGCAGTCACCACGACTCTCCTGCCAATAACTACTGTGAAAAGAGGATCCGACCAACTCCCGCCAGTTTACCACAAGCGCCCTCGCCGCCCGCATTCTCGCGCCCACGGCGCAGGGCGCGCGCCCACGGCGGACCCTCAAGAAATTTGACCGGGCGCCGATAGCGTATCAGATGGGTGTGATATGGGTATTGCGCGCATGCCGCCTCCTTCGGAAAACCGCATAGTCAGACGAGCCGGGAATCAACACCGGTATATTTGCCTGACCGCCAAAGGCGCACGCACCCTTCAGACCCACGAAGACGACCTGGTGGGATGGATTGGACGCCTTTTCGGCGTCCTCAACGGCGGCCTGACTTGGGGAAAAGCCCTCAAACGCTTTGTGGGCGCGCTGCTGCTCTCGATGATGATTATGCAGCAGGTTCAGGCCCTTCCCACCGGCTGGCAGGTCGAGAGCGGCGACGTCAATTTCGAGGTCGTCAACGGCAATACGCTCAATATCACCAGCCAGAGCCAGCAGGCTATCGTCAATTACCAGAGCTTTCATATCGCCCAGGGAGAAAGCGTCAACTTCTTTCTGGGCAATAACTTCTCCTCTATTCTCAACCGGATTCTGGGCGGGGGGACGAGCTCGATTATGGGCAACCTCAGCGCCAATACCGGAACCGTCATTTTGACCAACCCGGCGGGCATTAACTTTGGCGCCACGGCCAACGTGAACGTCGGGAGCCTGATTGCGTCCAGTCTGCATCTGTCCAGCGCCGACTACCTCGCCAATAACTGGACCTTCGGGCGGGTGGACGGGATGGGCCCCGGCGCGATCCAGAACAGCGGCAACATCGCCGCGCAATCAGGCGGCTTTGTCGTCCTGTCGGGCGGGGCTGTCAGCAACAGCGGCAATATCTTTGCGCCTGATGGCGCGGTAAAACTCGCGGTCGGCGACCGAATCCGCCTGTCGATGAGTGGGCAGCAGGCGGTAGAAGTCACCATCGACCAGAGTCTGCTCAGCGCGATAGAGGGCCTGCGCGACGCGATCGGCAACACGGGCGTGATTGACGCTCATACCATTGAGCTTCAGGCCAAGCTGAGCGAAGCGCTTTATGAACGCACGATCAACAATGAAGGCGTGATGCGTACCGTCAGCGCCACGCGCGAAGGCGCCAGCATCAAGGTCCTGGGCTACACGGATAATCAGCTCGCGCAGATCCGCAACGCCGGAACCCTCGACGTAAGCGCCAACGCCGTCACGACATTTGACGGCGGCGAACTGACGATGGAAGGCGATCGGGTTGATAATACGGGCAACCTGCTGGCGCGCGGGGCCGACACGGGCCACGGCGGCCGTATTCACGCCTTGGGCGGACAGGTGGCGTTTCATGGAACCGCCATTGTAGATGCATCCGGCGGGACCGGCGGCGGCGAAGTGCTTATCGGCGGCGACTTCCAGGGCCAAAACCCCGCAATCCGCAATGCGCAGAAAACATGGGTGACCCGCGACGTTCAAATCAAGGCGGACGCCACGCAACAGGGCGACGGCGGTAAAGTCATCGTCTGGGCGGATCAATCGACCCAATACTATGGCCATATCAGCGCCCAAGGCGGCGCACAAGGCGGCGACGGCGGCCTGGTAGAAGTCTCCGGCAAAGAAAACCTCGCCTTTATGGGCGACGTCGACACCCGCGCCGTCAACGGCGCCATGGGGACCGTCCTGCTGGATCCGACGGATATCAACATCGTCGACGGCGCCGGGGCGGACGACGCGCAACTCAATGACGACCAGATTCTCGCCGCAGACGCGCCCGCCACCATGAACATCGGCGAAACCAAGCTGGAATCGATGGCCGCCACTTCCAACGTGGTGCTTCAGGCCAACAACAACATCACCGTAAACAACCTGACGGATAACACGCTGGGGCTGGCCGCCACCACCGGATCCATCACGCTGACCGCCGACGCCGACAACAGCGGGGCCGGGACGTTCTCGATGGCCGATACGGCCGACGTCATTCGCACAGAGGGCGGTAATATCACCATCAGCGGCGCGTCGGTCACGCTGGGCAAACTCAGCACCAAGGGCGCGGCGGGCGATAAAACCGGCGGCGCGATCAGCGTCAGTTCGCGCGATGCGCTCACTGCCAGCGGGACGATTGATACCGGCAACGGCGCCATTAGCCTCAATGCGGATTCTGACGGCAGCGGCGCCGGGACCCTCACCGTCAGCGCCAACGTCACCTCCGGCGGCGGCAACGTCACGCTCAAAGGCGATCAATTTGACCTGAATAACGCGCTCGACGCCGGAAGCGGCAGCGTGAGCATCACGGCCAGTAATAATATTCGTATTAACGTGGGCAACGCGACAGATAACGGCGACGGCGCCACGCTTTTTGACGTCTCCAACCCGGAACTCAACCGTATTACCGCCGCCAGCGTCACTATCGGCGATACCACCACCACCAACAACCAGCTCTATACGATGGGCGATCTGGATCTCTCTGGAAGCGGCGCCGGTAAATTCGCGCTCACCCTGCAGAATATGAACAAAATCAATCTGCAGAATAATATCACGCTGGGCGGTTATAACTTTACTGCCTACTCCAGCGCCGGCGACGTTCAACTGACCAGTAATAAAGACATCACCAAAACCACCGGGGGAGACGCGACGCTCACGTTCAAAGCTGCGGGCAATATTATTCTCAACGCGGCAGCAGGCGCAACCAGTGACCTTACCTCCAGCAGCAATAAACTCAATGTCATTTTCAATTCGGATAGCGACGCTTCTGGCAGTGGGGCCATCTATTTAAATTATGTCAACCTCACCAGCAATAGCGGCAACGTAACCTTCGGCGGCGGCGCAGACCCCACCACAACAGCCGCCCGCGGAAACGCAACTTATTTCAATGGCGTCAACATCAGTCAGAGCGCCTTTACATTAGGCGCCGGCAATCTCGGCATTCGGGGCCAAGGCTATAGTATCGGTACGTCCGGCGCTCATCATGGGATTAATATTGACGGCACAACACTTTCCAGCACCAGCGGAAATATGACCCTCGTCGGAACAGGCGGCACCGGCAATAGTAGCACCGGAAACCGCGGAATTCTAACCTCTTACCTCACACTCACGACCGCAGATGGCGCGATTTCTTTAACCGGCACAGGCGGGGCTAGCGCAGCAACAGAAAATACAGGCGTAGAGTTCAACTACGGCTCCTTTTCCGCCAGCGGTTCTGGGGGAATCAGTATCACGGGAACCGGAACCGGGAGCGGCAATAATGCTTATGGCGTCGCGGTTAAAGTTGTTAATACCTTTCAGACCAATACGGGCGCTATCAGCCTGTCAGGCACTAGCAACGGCACCGGCGCGAATTATAACAATGGCGTCTCTGTTGACGCTTCTACCATCAATACTCTGGGCGGGAATATTGCGTTTACCGGGACCGGCAGTAGCACAGCTACGGGAATTGAGAATCATGGCGTTTTTATCAATGCATCGTCTGTCTCTACGACCGGCGCGGGGACGTTGAGCTTAACCGGGACCGGGGGTAAGGGGACCAATGATAACCATGGGGTCGATATTCGCCAGACGTCCAGCGTGAGTACGGCGTCTGGGGACCTCACCATCGTGGGGAACGGACTGGCTAGCGCGACGGGCAGTTGGAATCTAGGAGTGCTATTAGGGTATTCTTCTGGTATTTCTTCTCAGAATGGTAACATCAACATCACCGCCACCGGGGGCGGCAGCTCCGGCGGCGGCGCGGGTATTGATATGTGGGACCTGTCCACGATTCAAGCCACCGGCACTGGGAACATCTCGATTACCGGAACCGCCACCGGCAGCGCCGCAGACTCGTATGGGATCTGGCTCGAAGGCAGCAGCAAGGTGATTGCAGCCTCTGGCAATATTACGCTGACTGGCACGGGCGGCGGCGCCAATAACGACCTTCGGTTTGAATCGCTCTCTACCGGAACGGGTAATGTGATCGGCGCCAATACCATGACGGGTAATATTACGCTGATTGGCAATAGTTACACGTTCTCGGATTTTAAATTCCAGAATAACGGCGGGACGCTGACGTTTAAACCCAGAACCGCCAGCACCAGCATTGGCGTGGCAGGCGGCGCGGGGGCGCTGAGTTTTACGGACGCCAGCTTCTTTAATTTTATCGATACGGCGACGGTTTCTCCGGGCAAAATTATCCTGGGCGATAAATCGCTGGGCAGCGGCGCGGTGAATATTAACGCGTATAACTACAGCGCCAAGGCCTATGATATTGATATCGCCGGCGGCAGCGTGACGCTGGCAGGCGCCTTGACCACCGGCGCCAACGATGCGGGACTCTATGCGCTCAGCGGCAATTTGTTGCTGAATAATACCATCAGCGGAACAGGTAACGTGTTATTACAGGCTTCTGGCACGATTAACGACGACGGCGCAACCGATCGCGTGTCGACCTCTGGACTTCTTACGCTGAATGCGGGCGGCAACGTCGGCAATACCTCTACTTTTAATACGTCAGTGGGCTCGCTCGCAATTAATGGCACAGGAGCCGGCAGCATCAGTATTACCGAAGCGAATGCCATCACCATTAACGCTTCCAGCGCAACGCAAGCCGTCAGCGTGATTGCGGGCGGTAATATTACAACCGCCGGCGCCATTACCACCACGGGCAACCTGACGCTTCAAACCACGGCCGGCACGCTGGACGCCGCGGGCGGGAATCTCACGTCCTCAGGAGACTTGAGCCTGAGCGCGACCGGGGCTTTAACGCTCGATACAGCCGGGACGAGCAGAACGCATCAGGCGAAAAATATTAATTTAACCGGCAGCAGCATTACCGTGGCCAACAGCGGTACCGTTGTTGAAGCCACCGGCAGCGGCAGCAATACAACCTTAAGTTACGATGACAATGCGGGTACGGCCGGCATTTTACCCATCACGCCCGGCGATACCATTAGCGCAACCGGCGGCGCAGGCGGCATTATTAACAGCACCGGCGATCTGGCGAATGCAGGGACGCTTCGCGCTCTTGGCAAAACCGGCAGCGTCACGGTTAATTATGACAGCAGCAATTTAAACCTGAATAACGTTACGATAACCGTCACCGGCAGCAGCGGATCCATTAATTTATCGGGCGACGTATCGGGCAGCGGCAATAACGGCACGCTCACGCAACAAACCGGCGGCTCCACGGTCACCCTCAATACAACCGGCGGATACGGCGTTTCTGGAAGCAACGTGAATATCACCAGCAGCAATATTATATTCGGCGTTTCGGGCAGCGCCAACTTGAGCGGGAATTTCCATAACGGTATTCTGTCGGGCTCGTCTGGAAGCAGCTTTTCGCTTACCGACACCGCCAGTGACATTACCACCGGCGCCCTGACCGCCGGGAGCGCCTTGAGCCTGTCCAGCATCACGCACCTGACCGCAGGCGGCGCGCTGACTTCTACCGGCGCTTTAACGTTAATTGCCGACAGCGACGGCAATAACACCGGCTCCCTCACCAGCAACGGCGTTCTCACCAGTAATAATAACGCCATTACCCTCAAAGGCGCACAAGCCGATATAAACGCCAGCGTCAACGCCGGTTCCTCCACCGTCACGCTCACGGCCATGAGCGATAAGGAAATTGACGTGGCAGGCGCAACGGATAACGCCGACAGCGGCACGATATTCGACGTTTCCAGCGCGGAATTAGGCAGAATCACTGCCGCGACCGTCACCATCGGCGATACGACGACGCCCAATTCGGATACCATCCTGAAAGGCGCGCTGGATCTCTCCGGTTCCGGCGCTGGCAAATTTAATCTTCAACTGCTGAATAAGCGCGATGTTATTTTCGACGCCGCCACCGGCATTACCGCTGGCGCCCATACCGTCACCCTTACCGCCAATGACGACGTGACGCTCAACAGCGGCATCACCACCAGCAATGGCGCCATTACCCTGACGGCAGACAACGACGGCAGCGGCGCCGGAGCCTTGACGATCAGCGGCAATATCACTTCCGGCAATGCCAATGTCACGCTCAAAGGCGATCAATTTGACCTCAACAACGCGCTCAACGCCGGAAGCGGCAGCGTCAGCATTACCGCCAGTAATAATATTCGAATAGATGTTGGCAATGCGACCGACAATAACGACACGGCAACGCTTTTTGACGTTTCAAACCCGGAACTCAACCGAATCACCGCCGCCAGCGTCACCATCGGCGATACAACCACCACCAACAATCAGCTTTACGCCATGGGCGTGCTGAACATGTCCGGCGCCGGCGCCGGTAAATTCGCGCTCACCTTACAGAATATGAATAAAATCAATCTGCAAAACAATATTACGCTGGGCGGCTATGACTTTACGGCTTATTCCAGCGCCAACAACGTTCAACTGACCGCCGGAAGAGATATCACCAAAAGCGCCGGCGGCGACGCAACACTCACCCTGAAGGCCGCCGGGAATGTCATTCTGGATTCCACCGTCGGCAACTATAACACTGTCTCTTCCAGCAGCAACAAACTCCATGTCGTTATCAACTCCGACAGCGACGCCTCCGGCAGTGGGGCTGTATTTCTGGATTATGTTGATTTCACCACCAATAACGGCAATATCACCATCGGCGGCGGCGCCGACCCGAGCCTGAGCGCAGCCAGAGGAAACGCAACTTATTATGACGGCGTTTATTTAAATGGCAGCCTGGACACAGGCGCCGGCAATATCTCTGTCCGAGGGCAAGGCTTCAGTCAGGCCGGAACCGATAACCATTACGGGATCAACCTGAGTGCAGTCATTAGCACTACCACAGGCGATGTCTCCCTGATTGGCAGCGGAGGCACAGGACGCGACAATCTTTTCGGGATATTTGGCTCTCTTGCGGCCAGCACGCAAAACGGAGACATCACGCTGACGGGTACTGGCGGCAATGGCACCGGAGGAAACAATAAGGGGATTTATTTATCGGGTTCTCTAACCACGCAAGATGGCATTATGACCATCACGGGGACTTCCGGCATTGGATTAGGAGGAGATGAGGGAATACATTTGTCTGGACAAACCATCTCTTCATCGACGGGTAATATTTCTCTAGTTGGAAATAGCGTCGGGGCAGGCAGTGGAATTGTAATACAGAGTTCAACGATATCGTCTGCTGACGGACTGATTAGCATGGTCGGCACGGGCGGGAGTAATAATCCTAGCGCTGCATATGTAAATGGAATTAGCATCTATAACTCTGCACAAGTGTTCACCACTGGCACAGGCAATATCACCCTGACAGGTACGGGCGGACTCGGCACTTTTGATGGCGGCGGCATTTGGGAAAATAACGGCGTTGAATTTGATGGTTCAGCCCAGGTTTATACCGCCAGCGGCACGCTCACGATTACAGGCACTGCCATTGACGGCAACTCAGCCGATATCGGCATGCCATTTCCCAGCGCAACCAGCACAATTGGCGCCAACACGATGACGGGTGATATCGTCATGATTGGCAACAGTTTTGATTTTACTTACGGCCAGATTCGCAATAATGGCGGTAATATTATCTTTAAACCGCGAACCGCCAGCACGACTATCGGCATTAACGGCGGCGCAGGCGCATTAAGCTTTACCAACGCCAATTTCTTTAATTATATTGATACCACCACGGCCTCGCCCAGCAAAATAATTCTCGGCGACAGCGCCGCAGGGACCGGCGCCGTCAACATCGCAACCGGCTGGGATTTCAGCGGCAAAGCGTACGATATCGACGTGTACGGCGGCAGCATTACCGGAGCCGGAAGCATTACCACCGGAGCCAACAATTTAGGACTTTACGCCCGCACCGGTGGACTCACCCAGAATGGCGCGATTACCAGCCTTGGCAATTTAATCCTGCAATCCAATGGACTTCTTGACCTCAACGGCAATATTCAAACGACCGGCGGCAATTTAACGTTAACAGCCAACGGCGGCGGTAATATTACGCTGGACGACGCCGGAAGCGCGCGCACGCACAAAGGGCAAAACGTCACCATTACCGCCACTGGCGGCGGAACCATCAGCATGTCCAACGCTGGCTCTCTCGTGCAGGCGACCGGAACCGGCATCGGCGCCACTTATGATGATAACGGCGGGACGCCTTATCTGCCGATTAATCCAGGGGATAGCATCGGCGCCGCAGTGGGAGGCGCAGGCGCACTGACAGTCGACGGAAACTTCTCAAGCGTCGGCACGCTGCGCGCGTCATCTGGCAGCGGCGATATTACGATTAATTATAGCAGCAGCGACTTAAACCTCAATAACGTCACAATTGATACCGCAACGGCTGCAAATGGAAGCATTAGCATTTTAAACGACCTGCCGTCGGGCGCGGGAGATAATGGCACTATTGACGCTCAAGCCGGGAGCAGCGGCGGCACGGTCACCCTGAACATCACCAATGGGCATAATGTTTCAGGAACCAATACCAACATCACGGCCAATAATATTGTTTTCAATGTTGCCGGTAATAGCACGTTGAGCGGAAATTTCCATAATGGAATTTTGTCAGGCTCCTCGGGCGGCAGCTTCTCACTCACTGATACCGCCTCCAGTCTCAACCTCAACTCCCTCTCCGCCGCTACCAACCTCTCCATCACCGCCGCCCTCGGACATATCGACGCCGCAAATACCCTCTCCGCCAGTAATATCTCACTCATCACTCAATCCAATGGCGATATCACTCTGCACGACAACCTCACCGCCACCAACAACCTCACTCTCACACTCGACGGAACCGGCGTCCTCACCCAGTCCGCAGGCGTCCTCTCCGCGCAAACTCTCTCCCTCGATACCCATACCTCCGTCGGCTCCGCACTCGACAGGCTCGATACCAATATCTCCAACCTCTCCGCCACTATCCAGGGGCCCGCTCACCACCTCTTCCTCGCCGAAGCCAATAACCTCTCCATCAACGCTTCTTCCGCCTCCGGAACACTCGATATCACCGCCGCTGGCGATATTACTACCGCCGGCGACATCTCCGCCGATGCCACAACCCTCGCCTCCTCTGACCCCGATGGCGATATCGCCCTCAATCATAACGTTACGGGCACTACTTCCCTCACCATCACCGCCTCAGGCACTGGCGATATTACCCAGTCCGCAGGCGTCCTCAACGCCGGAACCCTTGCGCTGAGCTCGACCTCCGGCGACATCGGAACCGCAGGCAACGCCATCGATTCCAATGCCACCGCAGCCTCTCTCAATACATCCGGCGACGCCTTCCTCTCTGAGGCCAATAACCTCACCATCAATGCCTCCGCCGTCGGCGGCACTCTTGAAATTTCCGCCGCTGGCGATATCGCCACCGCTGGCGCCATCTCCGCCGATGCCACAACCCTCGCCTCCTCTGACCCCGATGGCGATATTACACTCAATCATAACGTCACAGGGACTACTTCCCTCACCATTACTGCCTCAGGCACTGGCGATATTACCCAGTCCGCAGGCGTACTCAACGCCGGAACACTCGCGCTGAGCGCGACCTCCGGCGACATCGGAACCGCAGGCAACGCCATCGATTCCAATGCCACCGCCGCTTCTCTCAATACCACAGGCGACGCCTTCCTCTCTGAAGCCAGTAACCTCACCCTCAATGCCTCTGCCGTCGGCGGCACGCTTGAAATTTCCGCCGCTGGCGATATTACCACCGCTGGCGCCATTTCCGCCGACGCCACGACCCTCGCCTCCTCTGACCCCGATGGCGATATCTCCCTCAATCATAACGTCACAGGCACTACTTCCCTCACCATTACTGCCTCAGGCACTGGCGATATTACCCAGTCCGCAGGCGTCCTCAACGCCGGAACCCTTGCGCTTTCCTCCACCTCCGGCAACATCGGAACCGCAGGCAACGCCATCGATTCCAATGCCGCCGCAGCCTCCCTCAATACATCCGGCGACGCCTTCCTCTCTGAGGCCAATAACCTCACCATCAATGCCTCTGCCGTCGGCGGCACGCTTGAAATTTCCGCCGCTGGCGATATTACCACCGCCGGCGCCATTTCCGCCGATGCCGCCTCCATCGCCTCCTCTGACCCCGATGGCGATATTACACTCAATCATAACGTCACAGGGACTACTTCCCTCACCATTACTGCCTCAGGCACTGGCGATATTACCCAGTCCGCGGGAACCATTACAGGCGGACTCCTCACCTTTAACTCAAACGGCGGACTCGGAACCGCTCTCGACAGACTCGATATCAATGCCGCCACACTCACACTCAATACCGCCGGCGACCTCTTCCTCAACGAAACCGATAACATTACCCTCAACGCCGCCACCGCCCTCCATACCCTCGACCTCGCCGCCGCTGGCAATATCACCCTGCAAGGCAACCTCAACGCCGCCGATACCCTCACCCTCAACTCCGCCACTGGCGATATCCACCTCGATAACGGAGCCGCGCTCACTCACCAGTCCTCCACCATCTCCTTTACCGCACATAACATCGATATCGCTCACGCCGGCACTCTCGTACACGCCATCGGCAACTCCGGCGGCGCTTCCTTCGACGACCACGGCGGAACCGCCGTCAACCCCGGCGATACCATTAACGCTCTCGGAGCAGGCGGCACCATCACCATCGATGGCAACTTCGCCTCCGTCGGAACCCTACAGGCACAAGCCGGCGGCACCGTCTCCATCGACTACCAGAACTCTGACCTCGACCTCTCCAACGTCACCATCAACGCTGGCGGCGGCGGCGGCGGTACTATCACCTTCCTCAACGACCTCCCCTCAGGCCCAGCCAATAACGGAACCCTCTCCGCCCTCGGCGACTCCGTCAACGTCCTCATTTCCACCGCCAATAACCACAGCGTCTCCGGAACCGGACTCCTCATTAACGCCACCGGCGGCGTTCAGTTCCATATCGATAACTCCCTCAACCTCTCAGGCAACTTCAACCAGGCCGAACTCTCCGGCTACGCCACCAATGGCAGCTTCTCACTCACCGATACCGCCTCCAATCTTAACCTCAACTCCCTCTCCGCCGCTACCAACCTCTCCATCACCGCCGCCCTCGGACATATCGACGCCGCAAATACCCTCTCCGCCAGTAATATCTCACTCATCACTCAATCCAATGGCGATATCACTCTGCACGACAACCTCACCGCCACCAACAACCTCACTCTCACACTCGACGGAACCGGCGTCCTCACCCAGTCCGCAGGCGTCCTCTCCGCGCAAACTCTCTCCCTCGATACCCATACCTCCGTCGGCTCCGCACTCGACAGGCTCGATACCAATATCTCCAACCTCTCCGCCACTATCCAGGGGCCCGCTCACCACCTCTTCCTCGCCGAAGCCAATAACCTCTCCATCAACGCTTCTTCCGCCTCCGGAACACTCGATATCACCGCCGCTGGCGATATTACTACCGCCGGCGACATCTCCGCCGATGCCACAACCCTCGCCTCCTCTGACCCCGATGGCGATATCGCCCTCAATCATAACGTTACGGGCACTACTTCCCTCACCATCACCGCCTCAGGCACTGGCGATATTACCCAGTCCGCAGGCGTCCTCAACGCCGGAACCCTTGCGCTGAGCTCGACCTCCGGCGACATCGGAACCGCAGGCAACGCCATCGATTCCAATGCCACCGCAGCCTCTCTCAATACCACAGGCGACGCCTTCCTCTCTGAGGCCAATAACCTCACCATCAATGCCTCTGCCGTCGGCGGCACTCTCCAGATCGCCGCCGCTGGCGATATCGCCACCGCTGGCGCCATTTCCGCCGACGCCGCCTCCATCGCCTCCTCTGACCCCGATGGCGATATTACCCTCAATCATAACGTCACAGGGACTACTTCCCTTACCATTACTGCCTCAGGCACTGGCGATATTACCCAGTCCGCAGGCGTACTCAACGCCGGAACACTCGCGCTGAGCGCGACCTCCGGCGACATCGGAACCGCAGGCAACGCCATCGATTCCAATGCCACCGCAGCTTCTCTCAATACCACAGGCGACGCCTTCCTCTCTGAAGCCAGTAACCTCACCCTCAATGCCTCTGCCGTCGGCGGCACGCTTGAAATTTCCGCCGCTGGCGATATTACCACCGCTGGCGCCATCTCCGCCGATACCGCCTCCATCGCCTCCTCTGACCCCGATGGCGATATTACCCTCAATCATAACGTCACGGGCACTACTTCCCTCACCATTTCTGCCTCAGGTACTGGCGATATCACCCAATCCGCAGGCGTCCTCAACGCCGGAACCCTTGCGCTGAGCGCGACTTCTGGCAACATCGGAACCGCAGGCAACGCCATCGATTCCAATGCCGCCGCAGCCTCCCTCAATACATCCGGCGACGCCTTCCTCTCTGAGGCCAATAACCTCACCATCAATGCCTCTGCCGTCGGCGGCACGCTTGAAATTTCCGCCGCTGGCGATATCGCCACCGCTGGCGCCATTTCCGCCGATACCGCCTCCATCGCCTCCTCTGACCCCGATGGCGATATTACCCTCAATCATAACGTCACAGGCACCACGTCCCTCACCATTACCGCCTCAGGCACGGGCGATATCACCCAATCCGCAGGAACCATTACAGGCGGACTCCTCACCTTTAATACCAACGGCGGACTCGGTACCGCTCTCGACAGGCTCGATATCAATGCCGCCACCCTCACGCTCAATACCACCGGCGACCTCTTCCTCAACGAATCCGATAACATTACCCTCAACGCCGCCACCGCCCTCCATACCCTCGACCTCGCCGCCGCTGGCAATATCACCCTGCAAGGCAACCTCAACGCCGCCGATACCCTCACCCTCAACTCCGCCACTGGCGATATCCACCTCGATAACGGAGCCGCGCTCACTCACCAGTCCTCCACCATCTCCTTTACCGCACATAACATCGATATCGCTCACGCCGGCACTCTCGTACACGCCATCGGCAACTCCGGCGGCGCTTCCTTCGACGACCACGGCGGAACCGCCGTCAACCCCGGCGATACCATTAACGCTCTCGGAGCAGGCGGCACCATCACCATCGATGGCAACTTCGCCTCCGTCGGAACCCTACAGGCACAAGCCGGCGGCACCGTCTCCATCGACTACCAGAACTCTGACCTCGACCTCTCCAACGTCACCATCAACGCTGGCGGCGGCGGCGGCGGTACTATCACCTTCCTCAACGACCTCCCCTCAGGCCCAGCCAATAACGGAACCCTCTCCGCCCTCGGCGACTCCGTCAACGTCCTCATTTCCACCGCCAATAACCACAGCGTCTCCGGAACCGGACTCCTCATTAACGCCACCGGCGGCGTTCAGTTCCATATCGATAACTCCCTCAACCTCTCAGGCAACTTCAACCAGGCCGAACTCTCCGGCTACGCCACCAATGGCAGCTTCTCACTCACCGATACCGCCTCCAATATCAACCTCAACTCCCTCTCCGCCGCTACCAACCTCTCCATCACCGCCGCCCTCGGACATATCGACGCCGCAAATACCCTCTCCGCCAGTAATATCTCACTCATCACTCAATCCAATGGCGATATCACTCTGCACGACAACCTCACCGCCACCAACAACCTCACCCTCACACTCGACGGAACCGGCGTCCTCACCCAATCCGCAGGCGTCCTCTCCGCGCAAACTCTCTCCCTCGATACCCATACCTCCGTCGGCTCCGCACTCGACAGGCTCGATACCAATATCTCCAACCTCTCCGCCACTATCCAGGGGCCCGCTCACCACCTCTTCCTCGCCGAAGCCAATAACCTCTCCATCAACGCTTCTTCCGCCTCCGGAACACTCGATATCACCGCCGCTGGCGATATTACTACCGCCGGCGACATCTCCGCCGATGCCACAACCCTCGCCTCCTCTGACCCCGATGGCGATATCGCCCTCAATCATAACGTCACAGGCACTACTTCCCTCACCATCACCGCCTCAGGCACTGGCGATATTACCCAGTCCGCAGGCGTCCTCAACGCCGGAACCCTTGCGCTGAGCTCGACCTCCGGCGACATCGGAACCGCAGGCAACGCCATCGATTCCAATGCCACCGCAGCCTCTCTCAATACCTCAGGCGACGCCTTCCTCTCTGAGGCCAACAACCTCACCATCAATGCCTCTGCCGTCGGCGGCACTCTCCAGATCGCCGCCGCTGGCGATATCGCCACCGCTGGCGCCATCTCCGCCGACGCCGCCTCCATCGCCTCCTCTGACCCCGATGGCGATATTACCCTCAATCATAACGTCACAGGGACTACTTCCCTCACCATTACTGCCTCAGGCACTGGCGATATTACCCAGTCCGCAGGCGTACTCAACGCCGGAACACTCGCGCTGAGCGCGACCTCCGGCGACATCGGAACCGCAGGCAACGCCATCGATTCCAATGCCACCGCAGCTTCTCTCAATACCACAGGCGACGCCTTCCTCTCTGAAGCCAGTAACCTCACCCTCAATGCCTCTGCCGTCGGCGGCACGCTTGAAATTTCCGCCGCTGGCGATATTACCACCGCTGGCGCCATCTCCGCCGACACCACGTCCCTCGCCTCCTCTGATCCCGCTGCCGATATTACCCTCTATCCTACCGTCACAGTGACTACGTCCCTCACCATTTCTGCCTCAGGCACTGGCTATATTTCCCGGTCCGCAGGCGTACTCAACGCCGGATCCCTCGCGCTGAGCGCCACCTTCCGGCAACATCGGAACCGCAGGCAACGCCATCGATTCCAATGCCGCCGCAGCCTCCCTCAATACATCCGGCGACGCCTTCCTCTCTGAGGCCAATAACCTCACCATCAATGCCTCTGCCGTCGGCGGCACGCTTGAAATTTCCGCCGCTGGCGATATCGCCACCGCTGGCGCCATTTCCGCCGATGCCGCCTCCATCACCTCCTCTGACCCCGATGGCGATATTACCCTCAATCATAACGTCACAGGGACCACTTCCCTCACCATTACCGCCTCAGGCACGGGCGATATCACCCAATCCGCAGGAACCATTACAGGCGGACTCCTCACCTTTAATTCCAACGGCGGACTCGGAACCGCTCTCGACAGGCTCGATATCAATGCCGCCACCCTCACGCTCAATACCACCGGCGACCTCTTCCTCAACGAATCCGATAACATTACCCTCAACGCCGCCACCGCCCTCCATACCCTCGACCTCGCCGCCGCTGGCAATATCACCCTGCAAGGCAACCTCAACGCCGCCGATACCCTCACCCTCAACTCCGCCACTGGCGATATCCACCTCGATAACGGAGCCGCGCTCACTCACCAGTCCTCCACCATCTCCTTTACCGCACATAACATCGATATCGCTCACGCCGGCACTCTCGTACACGCCATCGGCAACTCCGGCGGCGCTTCCTTCGACGACCACGGCGGAACCGCCGTCAACCCCGGCGATACCATTAACGCTCTCGGAGCAGGCGGCACCATCACCATCGATGGCAACTTCGCCTCCGTCGGAACCCTACAGGCACAAGCCGGCGGCACCGTCTCCATCGACTACCAGAACTCTGACCTCGACCTCTCCAACGTCACCATCAACGCTGGCGGCGGCGGCGGCGGTACTATCACCTTCCTCAACGACCTCCCCTCAGGCCCAGCCAATAACGGAACCCTCTCCGCCCTCGGCGACTCCGTCAACGTCCTCATTTCCACCGCCAATAACCACAGCGTCTCCGGAACCGGACTCCTCATTAACGCCACCGGCGGCGTTCAGTTCCATATCGATAACTCCCTCAACCTCTCAGGCAACTTCAACCAGGCCGAACTCTCCGGCTACGCCACCAATGGCAGCTTCTCACTCACCGATACCGCCTCCAATATCAACCTCAACTCCCTCTCCGCCGCTACCAACCTCTCCATCACCGCCGCCCTCGGACATATCGACGCCGCAAATACCCTCTCCGCCAGTAATATCTCACTCATCACTCAATCCAATGGCGATATCACTCTGCACGACAACCTCACCGCCACCAACAACCTCACCCTCACACTCGACGGAACCGGCGTCCTCACCCAATCCGCAGGCGTCCTCTCCGCGCAAACTCTCTCCCTCGATACCCATACCTCCGTCGGCTCCGCACTCGACAGGCTCGATACCAATATCTCCAACCTCTCCGCCACTATCCAGGGGCCCGCTCACCACCTCTTCCTCGCCGAAGCCAATAACCTCTCCATCAACGCTTCTTCCGCCTCCGGAACACTCGATATCACCGCCGCTGGCGATATTACTACCGCCGGCGACATCTCCGCCGATGCCACAACCCTCGCCTCCTCTGACCCCGATGGCGATATCGCCCTCAATCATAACGTCACAGGGACTACTTCCCTCACCATTACTGCCTCAGGCACTGGCGATATTACCCAGTCCGCAGGCGTCCTCAACGCCGGAACCCTTGCGCTGAGCTCGACCTCCGGCGACATCGGAACCGCAGGCAACGCCATCGATTCCAATGCCACCGCAGCCTCCCTCAATACCACAGGCGACGCCTTCCTCTCTGAGGCCAATAACCTCACCATCAATGCCTCTGCCGTCGGCGGCACTCTCCAGATCGCCGCCGCTGGCGATATCGCCACCGCTGGCGCCATTTCCGCCGACGCCGCCTCCATCGCCTCCTCTGACCCCGATGGCGATATTACCCTCAATCATAACGTCACAGGGACTACTTCCCTCACCATTACTGCCTCAGGCACTGGCGATATTACCCAGTCCGCAGGCGTACTCAACGCCGGAACACTCGCGCTGAGCGCGACCTCCGGCGACATCGGAACCGACCCTCGCCTCCTCTGACCCCGATGGCGATATTACCCTCAATCATAACGTCACAGGCACTACTTCCCTCACCATTACTGCCTCAGGCACTGGCGATATTACCCAGTCCGCAGGCGTCCTCAACGCCGGAACCCTTGCGCTTTCCTCCACCTCCGGCAACATCGGAACCGCAGGCAACGCCATCGATTCCAATGCCGCCGCAGCCTCCCTCAATACATCCGGCGACGCCTTCCTCTCTGAGGCCAATAACCTCACCATCAATGCCTCTGCCGTCGGCGGCACGCTTCAAGTCTCTGCCGCCGGCGATATCGCCACCGCTGGCGCCATTTCCGCCGATGCCGCCTCCATCACCTCCTCTGACCCCGATGGCGATATTACCCTCAATCATAACGTCACAGGGACTACTTCCCTCACCATTACTGCCTCAGGCACTGGCGATATTACTCAATCCGCGGGAACCATTACAGGCGGACTCCTCACCTTTAACTCAAACGGCGGACTCGGAACCGCGCTCGACAGACTCGATATCAATGCCGCCACACTCACACTCAATACCACCGGCGACCTCTTCCTCAACGAAACCGATAACATTACCCTCAACGCCGCCACCGCCCTCCATACCCTCGACCTCGCCGCCGCTGGCAATATCACCCTGCAAGGCAACCTCAACGCCGCCGATACCCTCACCCTCAACTCCGCCACTGGCGATATCCACCTCGATAACGGAGCCGCGCTCACTCACCAGTCCTCCACCATCTCCTTTACCGCACATAACATCGATATCGCTCACGCCGGCACTCTCGTACACGCCATCGGCAACTCCGGCGGCGCTTCCTTCGACGACCACGGCGGAACCGCCGTCAACCCCGGCGATACCATTAACGCTCTCGGAGCAGGCGGCACCATCACCATCGATGGCAACTTCGCCTCCGTCGGAACCCTACAGGCACAAGCCGGCGGCACCGTCTCCATCGACTACCAGAACTCTGACCTCGACCTCTCCAACGTCACCATCAACGCTGGCGGCGGCGGCGGCGGTACTATCACCTTCCTCAACGACCTCCCCTCAGGCCCAGCCAATAACGGAACCCTCTCCGCCCTCGGCGACTCCGTCAACGTCCTCATTTCCACCGCCAATAACCACAGCGTCTCCGGAACCGGACTCCTCATTAACGCCACCGGCGGCGTTCAGTTCCATATCGATAACTCCCTCAACCTCTCAGGCAACTTCAACCAGGCCGAACTCTCCGGCTACGCCACCAATGGCAGCTTCTCACTCACCGATACCGCCTCCAATCTTAACCTCAACTCCCTCTCCGCCGCTACCAACCTCTCCATCACCGCCGCCCTCGGACATATCGACGCCGCAAATACCCTCTCCGCCAGTAATATCTCACTCATCACTCAATCCAATGGCGATATCACTCTGCACGACAACCTCACCGCCACCAACAACCTCACCCTCACACTCGACGGAACCGGCGTCCTCACCCAATCCGCAGGCGTCCTCTCCGCGCAAACTCTCTCCCTCGATACCCATACCTCCGTCGGCTCCGCACTCGACAGGCTCGATACCAATATCTCCAACCTCTCCGCCACTATCCAGGGGCCCGCTCACCACCTCTTCCTCGCCGAAGCCAATAACCTCTCCATCAACGCTTCTTCCGCCTCCGGAACACTCGATATCACCGCCGCTGGCGATATTACTACCGCCGGCGACATCTCCGCCGATGCCACAACCCTCGCCTCCTCTGACCCCGATGGCGATATTACCCTCAATCATAACGTCACAGGCACTACTTCCCTTACCATTACTGCCTCAGGCACTGGCGATATTACCCAGTCCGCAGGCGTCCTCAACGCCGGAACCCTTGCGCTGAGCTCGACCTCCGGCGACATCGGAACCGCAGGCAACGCCATCGATTCCAATGCCACCGCAGCCTCCCTCAATACCACAGGCGACGCCTTCCTCTCTGAGGCCAATAACCTCACCATCAATGCCTCTGCCGTCGGCGGCACTCTCCAGATCGCCGCCGCTGGCGATATCGCCACCGCTGGCGCCATTTCCGCCGACGCCGCCTCCATCGCCTCCTCTGACCCCGATGGCGATATTACCCTCAATCATAACGTCACAGGGACTACTTCCCTCACCATTACTGCCTCAGGCACTGGCGATATTACCCAGTCCGCAGGCGTACTCAACGCCGGAACACTCGCGCTGAGCGCGACCTCCGGCGACATCGGAACCGCAGGCAACGCCATCGATTCCAATGCCACCGCCGCTTCTCTCAATACCACAGGCGACGCCTTCCTCTCTGAAGCCAGTAACCTCACCCTCAATGCCTCTGCCGTCGGCGGCACGCTTGAAATTTCCGCCGCTGGCGATATTACCACCGCTGGCGCCATTTCCGCCGACGCCACGACCCTCGCCTCCTCTGACCCCGATGGCGATATCTCCCTCAATCATAACGTCACAGGCACTACTTCCCTCACCATTACTGCCTCAGGCACTGGCGATATTACCCAGTCCGCAGGCGTCCTCAACGCCGGAACCCTTGCGCTTTCCTCCACCTCCGGCAACATCGGAACCGCAGGCAACGCCATCGATTCCAATGCCGCCGCAGCCTCCCTCAATACATCCGGCGACGCCTTCCTCTCTGAGGCCAATAACCTCACCATCAATGCCTCTGCCGTCGGCGGCACGCTTGAAATTTCCGCCGCTGGCGATATTACCACCGCCGGCGCCATTTCCGCCGATGCCGCCTCCATCGCCTCCTCTGACCCCGATGGCGATATTACACTCAATCATAACGTCACAGGGACTACTTCCCTCACCATTACTGCCTCAGGCACTGGCGATATTACCCAGTCCGCGGGAACCATTACAGGCGGACTCCTCACCTTTAACTCAAACGGCGGACTCGGAACCGCTCTCGACAGACTCGATATCAATGCCGCCACACTCACACTCAATACCGCCGGCGACCTCTTCCTCAACGAAACCGATAACATTACCCTCAACGCCGCCACCGCCCTCCATACCCTCGACCTCGCCGCCGCTGGCAATATCACCCTGCAAGGCAACCTCAACGCCGCCGATACCCTCACCCTCAACTCCGCCACTGGCGATATCCACCTCGATAACGGAGCCGCGCTCACTCACCAGTCCTCCACCATCTCCTTTACCGCACATAACATCGATATCGCTCACGCCGGCACTCTCGTACACGCCATCGGCAACTCCGGCGGCGCTTCCTTCGACGACCACGGCGGAACCGCCGTCAACCCCGGCGATACCATTAACGCTCTCGGAGCAGGCGGCACCATCACCATCGATGGCAACTTCGCCTCCGTCGGAACCCTACAGGCACAAGCCGGCGGCACCGTCTCCATCGACTACCAGAACTCTGACCTCGACCTCTCCAACGTCACCATCAACGCTGGCGGCGGCGGCGGCGGTACTATCACCTTCCTCAACGACCTCCCCTCAGGCCCAGCCAATAACGGAACCCTCTCCGCCCTCGGCGACTCCGTCAACGTCCTCATTTCCACCGCCAATAACCACAGCGTCTCCGGAACCGGACTCCTCATTAACGCCACCGGCGGCGTTCAGTTCCATATCGATAACTCCCTCAACCTCTCAGGCAACTTCAACCAGGCCGAACTCTCCGGCTACGCCACCAATGGCAGCTTCTCACTCACCGATACCGCCTCCAATCTTAACCTCAACTCCCTCTCCGCCGCTACCAACCTCTCCATCACCGCCGCCCTCGGACATATCGACGCCGCAAATACCCTCTCCGCCAGTAATATCTCACTCATCACTCAATCCAATGGCGATATCACTCTGCACGACAACCTCACCGCCACCAACAACCTCACTCTCACACTCGACGGAACCGGCGTCCTCACCCAGTCCGCAGGCGTCCTCTCCGCGCAAACTCTCTCCCTCGATACCCATACCTCCGTCGGCTCCGCACTCGACAGGCTCGATACCAATATCTCCAACCTCTCCGCCACTATCCAGGGGCCCGCTCACCACCTCTTCCTCGCCGAAGCCAATAACCTCTCCATCAACGCTTCTTCCGCCTCCGGAACACTCGATATCACCGCCGCTGGCGATATTACTACCGCCGGCGACATCTCCGCCGATGCCACAACCCTCGCCTCCTCTGACCCCGATGGCGATATCGCCCTCAATCATAACGTTACGGGCACTACTTCCCTCACCATCACCGCCTCAGGCACTGGCGATATTACCCAGTCCGCAGGCGTCCTCAACGCCGGAACCCTTGCGCTGAGCTCGACCTCCGGCGACATCGGAACCGCAGGCAACGCCATCGATTCCAATGCCACCGCAGCCTCTCTCAATACATCCGGCGACGCCTTCCTCTCTGAAGCCAACGGCCTCACCATCAATGCCTCTGCCGTCGGCGGCACTCTCCAGATCGCCGCCGCTGGCGATATTACCACCGCTGGCGACATCTCCGCCGATGCCACAACCCTCGCCTCCTCTGACCCCGATGGCGATATTACCCTCAATCATAACGTCACAGGGACTACTTCCCTCACCATTACTGCCTCAGGCACTGGCGATATTACCCAGTCCGCAGGCGTACTCAACGCCGGAACACTCGCGCTGAGCGCGACCTCCGGCGACATCGGAACCGCAGGCAACGCCATCGATTCCAATGCCACCGCAGCTTCTCTCAATACCACAGGCGACGCCTTCCTCTCTGAAGCCAGTAACCTCACCCTCAATGCCTCTGCCGTCGGCGGCACGCTTGAAATTTCCGCCGCTGGCGATATTACCACCGCTGGCGCCATCTCCGCCGATACCGCCTCCATCGCCTCCTCTGACCCCGATGGCGATATTACCCTCAATCATAACGTCACGGGCACTACTTCCCTCACCATTTCTGCCTCAGGTACTGGCGATATCACCCAATCCGCAGGCGTCCTCAACGCCGGAACCCTTGCGCTGAGCGCGACTTCTGGCAACATCGGAACCGCAGGCAACGCCATCGATTCCAATGCCGCCGCAGCCTCCCTCAATACATCCGGCGACGCCTTCCTCTCTGAGGCCAATAACCTCACCATCAATGCCTCTGCCGTCGGCGGCACGCTTGAAATTTCCGCCGCTGGCGATATCGCCACCGCTGGCGCCATTTCCGCCGATGCCGCCTCCATCGCCTCCTCTGACCCCGATGGCGATATTACACTCAATCATAACGTCACAGGGACTACTTCCCTCACCATTACTGCCTCAGGCACTGGCGATATTACCCAGTCCGCGGGAACCATTACAGGCGGACTCCTCACCTTTAACTCAAACGGCGGACTCGGAACCGCTCTCGACAGACTCGATATCAATGCCGCCACACTCACACTCAATACCGCCGGCGACCTCTTCCTCAACGAAACCGATAACATTACCCTCAACGCCGCCACCGCCCTCCATACCCTCGACCTCGCCGCCGCTGGCAATATCACCCTGCAAGGCAACCTCAACGCCGCCGATACCCTCACCCTCAACTCCGCCACTGGCGATATCCACCTCGATAACGGAGCCGCGCTCACTCACCAGTCCTCCACCATCTCCTTTACCGCACATAACATCGATATCGCTCACGCCGGCACTCTCGTACACGCCATCGGCAACTCCGGCGGCGCTTCCTTCGACGACCACGGCGGAACCGCCGTCAACCCCGGCGATACCATTAACGCTCTCGGAGCAGGCGGCACCATCACCATCGATGGCAACTTCGCCTCCGTCGGAACCCTACAGGCACAAGCCGGCGGCACCGTCTCCATCGACTACCAGAACTCTGACCTCGACCTCTCCAACGTCACCATCAACGCTGGCGGCGGCGGCGGCGGTACTATCACCTTCCTCAACGACCTCCCCTCAGGCCCAGCCAATAACGGAACCCTCTCCGCCCTCGGCGACTCCGTCAACGTCCTCATTTCCACCGCCAATAACCACAGCGTCTCCGGAACCGGACTCCTCATTAACGCCACCGGCGGCGTTCAGTTCCATATCGATAACTCCCTCAACCTCTCAGGCAACTTCAACCAGGCCGAACTCTCCGGCTACGCCACCAATGGCAGCTTCTCACCCACCGATACCGCCTCCAATCTTAACCTCAACTCCCTCTCCGCCGCTACCAACCTCTCCATCACCGCCGCCCTCGGACATATCGACGCCGCAAATACCCTCTCCGCCAGTAATATCTCACTCATCACTCAATCCAATGGCGATATCACTCTGCACGACAACCTCACCGCCACCAACAACCTCACTCTCACACTCGACGGAACCGGCGTCCTCACCCAGTCCGCAGGCGTCCTCTCCGCGCAAACTCTCTCCCTCGATACCCATACCTCCGTCGGCTCCGCACTCGACAGGCTCGATACCAATATCTCCAACCTCTCCGCCACTATCCAGGGGCCCGCTCACCACCTCTTCCTCGCCGAAGCCAATAACCTCTCCATCAACGCTTCTTCCGCCTCCGGAACACTCGATATCACCGCCGCTGGCGATATTACTACCGCCGGCGACATCTCCGCCGATGCCACAACCCTCGCCTCCTCTGACCCCGATGGCGATATCGCCCTCAATCATAACGTTACGGGCACTACTTCCCTCACCATCACCGCCTCAGGCACTGGCGATATTACCCAGTCCGCAGGCGTCCTCAACGCCGGAACCCTTGCGCTGAGCTCGACCTCCGGCGACATCGGAACCGCAGGCAACGCCATCGATTCCAATGCCACCGCAGCCTCTCTCAATACATCCGGCGACGCCTTCCTCTCTGAAGCCAACGGCCTCACCATCAATGCCTCTGCCGTCGGCGGCACTCTCCAGATCGCCGCCGCTGGCGATATTACCACCGCTGGCGACATCTCCGCCGATGCCACAACCCTCGCCTCCTCTGACCCCGATGGCGATATTACCCTCAATCATAACGTCACAGGGACTACTTCCCTCACCATTACTGCCTCAGGCACTGGCGATATTACCCAGTCCGCAGGCGTACTCAACGCCGGAACACTCGCGCTGAGCGCGACCTCCGGCGACATCGGAACCGCAGGCAACGCCATCGATTCCAATGCCACCGCAGCTTCTCTCAATACCACAGGCGACGCCTTCCTCTCTGAAGCCAGTAACCTCACCCTCAATGCCTCTGCCGTCGGCGGCACGCTTGAAATTTCCGCCGGCGACTCTTTGAGCATTGTGGGCGGGGTAAGCGTCGGCGACGAGTTGACCTTAGCAACCACCGGCGGCGTGGGGAACATTAACATCCTCGGCGGCGTGACAGCTCTGGGAGACAATACGGTCTCCTTACAGACGGCCTCGGGCGGGACGTTTTCGTTACTGGGCGGTAGTCAACTGCAAACCAGCAACGGCGCCATGTCGATTCTTGCCGATCAAATCAATATCAATAATGGAATGTTAGATTCAGGTTCCGGCTCAATCTTGCTGGCCGCGACATCGGCGGCGACCACGATTGGCCTGGGTGGAGGCGCGGGGGCGTTTAATCTGGATGTGAGCGAATTAAGTAATATTCACGCAGGATCGCTGACGATTGGCGACGCCGCCACAACGGGCGATATCAGCCTTGGAACAGTGAACCTCTCCGCTCAGGCGATGGATCTGACTCTGAATACTGCTGGCGTGTTCACCGACTTCACGCCGGGCGATGACACGGTCGCCAATATCACGCTGGCGAATAATCGCAATTTGAGCTTCAGCGGCGCAGGCGGCCTGGGCAGCGGGCAGATTGCAGCGCCGGGGCTGGCGGATCTCGACGTTCGTATTGGCGGAAGCGGCTTATTAAGCGTGCTGACCCATAATGCAGACGCCTATATTAATTTGACGGAGGGCGGTAATATCGGCGCCTTTAATGTCGGCAACGCAGGATTCTCGCTAACTGCGACGATCGGCAGCCTGCTGGACGGCAACGGGGCCGCAATGAATTTCACTGCCGGGGCCAATTCTTCCCTGTCGGCGCTCCTCGGGACTATCGGCACGGATATCAACGCATTTGAAGTCAACCTGACGGGCGGCAATCTGAGCGTTATGGCTGGCGGCATTCTGAACGGCGTTTCCGTCAATATTAATGGCGTGGTCAACCCCAGCAATACGCTGCAATTATCAGGCTTTTTCCCAGGGCAGGTCTTGTTTAATGGCATCGATTTAAATACAACGGCAGGACCGACGCCCTTGGAAGCGCTCCTGAGCGAAGCGTCGTTTAATACCGGCATTTTACTGAATTTCTCCGACTTCCTGGGACAAATTGACGCATTTAGCGGCAACACGCCTACGTATGCGATTATCAACAACATTGGCGACGGCAAAATCGTCGCTGACCGGCCCGACGACGTTCTGAACGCGGCGGTGGCCTTTGGCGACGGATCGTATAACTACGAAGCAAAAGACGTCGGCGCGCTCGATTACGTTGCCAACTCGCTCAGCGACAGCGTTTATATTATTACGCCAGTCAATGATCAGGTTCTTAAAATGATTCCGGTCGGGAATTCGCCCCATACGGTTCTGGTGAATCGCCAGATGAAGAAAGCCTATGTATCAAACAGCCTCAGCGACACGGTCTCGGTCATCGATACGACGTCTCAAAAGGTGATTGGACAAATCCCCGTCGAAAATCGGCCCGAAAGTATGGCAATGAGCGGCGATGGCGAGCGCCTTTACGTCGCAAACAGACTCGCGGATTCCATCTGTGTGATTGATACCCAGTCGGATCAAGTAATTGCGACGATTCGAGGCGTTAACCGGCCCGCCGCCGTCGACATCCGGCCCGATGGCAAAACGCTGTACGCGATTAGCAGCGGAGATAACGCCGTCGCCGTGATTGACGCGCAATCGGGCGCTATTCTTCGCAGGATCGCCGTTGGCGCAGGGCCTGAGGCCATCGCGTTCAACCCGAGCAAAACAGAAGCCTACGTCGTGAATGCGCAAGACGGCACGCTCAGCGTCATTGACGCCAAATCCAACACGGTCGCCCGCACGATTAACGTCGGCGTTAATCCGTACAGCGTGTCGGTCAGCCGCGATGGCCAGAAAATCTACGTTGCCGACCTGGGCTCTTCTGACGTATGCGTCATCCAGACGCAGGATTTCTCGGTACAACGCGTCGTAAGTAACCCGGAAATGCCGAAGCGCTTTAATATGAACGCGCTCCAGCAACAAGTTTCACTCTCGCTGAACGCCGACCCCTAACGCGACAAACCCTGCCAAATGCAGGAATCCGATTATCATCAGAAGGAGCCGCGTGGCGGGAAAATCGGCGATTCGACCGATACCGCGCCTTGCAAATCCTCTTAAGATAAGGGTAAGCGCACGCGCGCGGCATTGCAGGGGTTCTCAGGGCAACCTGAATACAGACGGAAACAGCGCAAACGCCAATGGCCAATCCGCAACAACTGGTTGAAACGCTCCGCCAGCGACCGCAGCTCCTCATTATTGCGGGCGCGGTTTTACTGCTGGCGATCGGCGGCATTATCTGGGGCGTGGCCGCCAGCGGCGGCGATAAAGGCGGCAAAGACAATTCCTGCCAGGAACTGAAGACCAATGAAGAGCGGACGCTCGCCAAAACAGAAGGCGGGGCGGGTAAGGCTATCGAGATTCAGGCGCTGCTGGCGCGAGAAGGCATCCGCACGGAGCGTCGCGACGAAGAGGGCGGCAAGTCGACCATCTCGCTGCGGGAGAAGGCGACCTATTGCGAGCGCGATCAGGCGCTCGTGACGCTGGTGCAATCGGGTCTGATGGATAAAAATATCGGGCTGGAAGCCTTCGACAAGGGCGATTTAACCGCTTCTCGCGAAGAGAAGAACATCAAGCTTATTCGCGCCCAGCAAGGCGAGCTGGCGCGCCTGATTCGTAAAATCAATCCGATTGAGGACGCCTCGGTAAGTCTGTCGATTCCAGAGCCGTCTATTTTTACCCGCGATCAACAGGCAAAGTCGGCCTCCGTCCAGGTGAGCATTCCCAGCGGTTCGCGGCTGGAGCGCGACAAGGTGCGCGCCATTATAAACCTGATGGTGGGCAGCGTGCAGGGACTGGACGCCAAACATGTCGCCCTCTCCGACACCAATGGCAATACCTATAACAGCGTCCTGGACGCCGAAAGCCAGATGAACGATCGGCTGGAGGAACAGGATAACTACATGAAGCAAAAAGTAGCGAATCAGCTGGATCGGCTCGTGGGCGCAGGCAACTACGTCGTCACCGTCAGCACGCAACTGCGCGAGGCGCCGCAAGAGGTCATGACCCAGCGCTACGACCCCAATCAATCAGCCATCGCCACGCGTCAGAAGTTCAGCGAAAATCTGAACGCCAAATCCGGCGGAACCGGCGCGGCGGGAGGCGTCGCCAGCAGCTTTATTCCCAATGAGCTGCAAAGCGCCGTCAGTTCCCAGTCGTCGAATTCGCGCGGATATCAGCGCAGCGGCGAAGAAGTGAGCTATGCCAATACCAAAACCCAAACCATTGAAACCTACCTGCCCGGCATGGTGGAAGACATTTCCATCGCCGTTACGCTGGATGAAGATCATTATCCGATGACGCTTAACGCTTACGGGCAACAGGTTCAAATGGATGGCAGCGACTTGAAGCGTCTCATCGCCAGTGCGGCCAGCCCCAAAATATCGCTTCAGAACGTGAGTCTGGCCAAGATCAGCTTCCGTGATAAATCGCCCGCCGTGCGCCCAACCGCCATCAGCGAGCCCGTCGCGGATAATAGCTGGATGCTGTGGGCGGCAGGCGGCGGATTACTTGTGATTTTACTGATTTCCACCCTGCTGTTTCGCGGAAAGCCGCAAGAACCGCTGGCCGAACAACATCAACAGGAAATCCGCCGTTTGCAGGAGTTCGCCTCGCAACAGCAACAGCAATTACAAGCCGCCATCCGTCAAACCCAACTCTTAATGGAAAACCAGCAAGCGCAACCTGCGCTCGGCGCCCCAACAGCCGCCCCTGTACAAATCGCCGCATCCCCGGACGCTGCAACGCTGGCCGCCTTGCGCCAGACCCTCAACGAATTGCGCGCCGCCGTCGACGACGAGGACGATCTGGACGCCGACGCCCTCAACCGGCAGGTCAAAAGCTGGATTGAGTCCTCCTGAACAGCATTCACCCGATAGGCTATGCCCGATAAGCTATGATACAAGAGGAGCCTCTACGCAGGACAATCAAGCCCACTGCGTCAACGCCGGATAATAGAGTGGTTCATGGGTTTCGAGGACGAATTTAATCCGCAGCAGGTGGCCGCGCAACAACGCGACCAGTATTTGGAGCGGATGCGCGAACAAATGACGGCGGAAGAAGCCGAGGCGATGGCCGATTATCTGGGCCGCATGGCCGAGGTCGCCGCAAATTTCATTTTTAACGAGCGCGTGATCAAGCTCCAGGAAGATCAGCCCGGCGTCCCCATTACCCCGCCGATGGCCAGTCAAATGATGATGCTCTTTTGCGAAGGGCTGTATTTCGGCATTATCCGATCGCATCCGCTCGACGTGCCGGATGAATTCCGCACGTGGATGCTGCAGAATCTGGCCGGGGTGCTGTTTGAAAACGCCAAACAAATGGCGCTGACCACGTATGGCCAGGAAGATACCCCCGGCGTCACGATTTCCGATGCCCAGCAGATTGAAATGATTTGCCAGACCACGGATAACGCCCTGACGTATTATTGCGGCGAATACGAAAAGCAGCACGGCCCGATTCCTTATAAAGACGCGGACTCACAGGGAGCGGACGCCCCCGCATTACCCGCGCCCATCGAAGACGCGCCTGCCTCGCACGCCGAAGCGCCTCAACCAGAGGCGGCCCCGCCGGCGCCTGCGCCAGCGATTCCCACCGCACCACCCCCTCATGACGCACTGGCGCATGAGCGTTATGCGGCGCTAGCGTTATTTGTCAGCACGCTGCCCCCTGCTCGCGGACGCGCCATTCTACAAAGGCTGTCTCCGCAGGCGCAGCAACTCACCGCGCATTACAGCGCGCCGGAGAATCTGGACGCATCGCTGGATCTCAAACGCGTGGTCCGTCACTTAGGTCGGCTCAAGGAGCAATTCACCCAGTCTCAAGGTTTGAATCAAACGCGCAAGGCGATGCTTGCGCTGGCGGCGCAATGGCAGCCGCAGGCCCTGCGCGCCGTCGTACGCCATGAGCGACCGGCAATTCGCGCCTATATCGAAGGGGCGCTGAACGCCAGAAGCGACGCCGCTGCGTTGCCGCTCAAGATTGAAGCCGCGCTTTACGCTTATCTCAAAAATCAGAGCGCCTAGGCATGATTATCAAACGACGCAAGCTGGAAAAACTGCTGGAAGAGGGCGCGTTTATCGCAGCGCCCCCGCCTCCGCCCGCTTCCAGAGAAGCCGACAGCAGCGAAACATCAGCATCCGCCCACGCCCAACCTGTAGAACCGGCGCTGGAATGGAACGAACAAACGGTAGAACACGGTCTGGTCAGCGACCGGCGCGCGCGGGATCGTCAATCGGGTGAACGCCGTCGAGGCTATCGCCGACTGGAAGATCGCGCCCTGATTAGTCGCGCCAACGACGAGGCGACCGCTATCCGCGAAAACGCTGCGCGCGAGGGCTTTGAAAATGGATTGCAACAAGCGCACGAATCGATCCGGGCGCTTCAGGAGAATCTTGAGGCCCTGCTGGCCGGTCGCGCCGACGCGCTGATGACAATCGCCGATGAAATCGCGCCGCTGGCCGTAGAAATCGCCGAACGCATCATCAAAACCGAAGTGTCCTGCGATGAGACCCTGGTGCGCGGCATTGTGGACGACACATTGCAAAAGGTCAGTCGCAGCAATAAAAGCGTGCTGATTAAAGTCCACCCTGATGATGTAAGACTCGTAAAAGACAGCCTGCGCCAGAAGCCCCCCTCGCATCTCAACGCAGAAATCATGGTGATGGACGACCCTGCCGTGGATCGCGGCAGTTGCGTGGTCGAAACCAATAGCGGCCTGATCGACGCGACCTTCTCCACGCGGCTGGAGATGCTGCGGCGTCTGTTCGGCGGGGCAGGGTAAAGCGATATGGCGCAACCGCAAGGCCCGCAAAGCTTTAAAATGCCTTCTCCCAGCGAATTTATTCTGGCGCTGCTGGTGCTGGGGCTGGTCTGTATTGTAATTCTACCGCTGGAATCGTGGTTTATTGATATCGCGATTTCGCTCAACGTCACGCTCGGGGTCGTCCTGCTCATGATGGCCCTGTACGTGCAAAAGCCCCTCGATATGGCGGCCTTTCCGTCGGTTATTCTGGTGGGGACGATGTTTCGCCTGGCGCTGGGCATCGCGACCGTACGCGCCATTCTGGACAAGGGCGACGCCGGGCACGTGGTCGACACGTTTGGTAAATTCGTCACCGGCGGCAATCTGGTAGTAGGGGTCGTGATCTTCGTCATTATCACGATTGTTCAGTTTCTGGTTATTACCAAGGGGTCGGAGCGGATTGCGGAAGTCGGCGCGCGTTTTGCTCTGGACGCGATGCCCGGCAAACAGATGACCATTGACGCGGACTTCAACCAGGGCCTGATTTCGCCGGAAGAAGCCGTCAAGCGGCGCGAAGATCTTCAGCGAGAGTCGTCTCTATACGGCGCCATGGACGGGGCGATGAAATTCGTCAAAGGGGACGCCATCGCCGGGATTATTATTATTGTCATCAACATCATCGGCGGCTTGAGCGTCGGGATGATGATGAAAGGCCTTGGATTCGGCGAGGCCGTCAACAAATACACCTTGCTGACCATCGGCGACGGACTGGCAGCGCAAATTCCCGCCCTGCTGATGGCCGTCTCCAGCGGCTTGATGATGACGCGCTCCACCTCGGGCGGCAACAGCCTGGGGAAAGAACTTTTTGAGCAGGTGCAAGGCAAGCCTTACGGTTTGCTATTTGCAGCGGCATTTCTCTTTCTCATTGGCGTCACCAGCGGCTGGACGGGCCTGCCGTGGTGGACGTTCATCCCCATTTCGATTTTAGTGGGAATCGTAGCGCTGAGCGTCTTTGTCGCCAGCCATGCGCAAAGCGAACTCGGCCAACTGGAAGCCACCAAGCAAAGTATGGCTGAACTCATCAACCCCAACCGCATGTACGAAAAGCTCGGCGTGGATGTCCTGAGCCTGCAGGTCGGCACCGATCTCCTGCGTATCGCCGATCCAGAGCAAGACGGCCAACTGCTCGGCAAAATCGCCGGATTGCGCTCGCGCCTGACTGATGAACTCGGCTTTATCATGCCCAACGTCCGCATTATGGACAGCATGACGCTGGGTCCCAACGAGTATCTAATTTCAATTCGCAATAATCCGGTGGCCAACGGCAACGTGTATCCGGATCGCTATATGCTGACCAGCGCGCATTTTGATGAAATGGGACAACAACCGCCGCCGGGCGCGCATAAAGATCGCGACCCCATTTACGGACAAACCGCCTACTGGCTCGATCCGCAACAACTCCCGCCGGATATGCAGAAACGCGCGCTGGAAGCCACAGACGCCATCATCGCGCACCTGTCGGAAATCATCGTCAAATACGTCGACGACGTAATGACCAAGATGGACGTGCTGAAACTCATGGAACTGGTGCGCCAGCAGGATCAATCGCTGATTCAGGAACTGGTGCCGTCGATTTTAACGCCGAATGACCTGCGTAAAATCTTTGTCAATCTGGTGCGCGAAAAAGTCTCTATTAAGGACGTTATTTTCGTCTTCGAGCGGCTCACCGATTACGCGCGCTTCAGCAAAGAGCCCGACGTGCTCTCAGAACGCCTGCGGGCGGCGCTGGGACGGCAAATCTGCCTGTCGCAGTGCGACGCCAACAAAACCATGATTGCCGTCACGCTTTCAAACGAATGGGAAAAACTCCTGGACGATTCGTGCCAACGCACGGAATTGGGCACGATGTTTCTGCTCAATCCGCGCCACGTTCAGGAGCTGGTGGAATCCACCGCCGAATCGCTCCGTACCGCGCAAGAAACCTACCGGCGCATGCCCGTGATTTTGTGCTCGCCGCGCATTCGTTTACCGTTATACCAATTGCTGGATCGGCATATTCCAATGGTCGCGGTTCTCAGCTATAGCGAATTAATCCCGGATATTCGCGTGGAGGCCATCGGTTCGATTGGCGGCGGCGAATATGCCGAAATGTACGGATAACGCTACCCGTTCAGCGGGCAGATTTTTAAACGCCTAAACGATAGACGTCTGGCCCTGATAGGCCTGCTCAAAAGATTTAAAGCCCTCTGTGAGAGGGTCGTAGACGTCAATTTCGCCGCTTTCGATATGGTAAACCCAGCCATGCAGGGCGAGGGTCTTCGCCGCCATGCGCGCCGCGACCGAGGGAATGGTTTCCAGATGGTGCATTTGCACAGCGACATTGATTTCAATACAACGTTCAAGACGCTGGGCTTCATCGGCGCCATGAGCAACCGTGTCGAGAATGGCGCGCGTGGCGTCGGCATAAGAAATCCACTGGCGAATAATGGGAATGCCATCGCCCTGATGCCGCTCGCACAGCGCCGTCATCGCCCCGCACGCGCTATGACCGCAGACAATAATATGCTCGACCTCCAGCACCGAAACAGCATATTCGATCGACGCGCCGGTTCCGCCATACGGCGTGCCGTGCGGCGGCACGATGTTACCGGCGTTGTGAATCAAAAACAGACTGCCGGGATCGCTCTGGGTAATCAGCGAGGGGTCAATACGCGAATCCGAGCAGGTGATAAACAGGATTTTTGGCGATTGTCCTTTGGCCAGCGTCTTGAACAGCTCCTGTTTACCAGGGTACACGTCACGCTGAAACTTACGCACCCCGCGAATCAAGTCGTTTAAAGATGCCTGAGGGTCACGCGGCATGGGAACCATGATCAGTCTCTCCTCTGGTTGGTTAATTACAACAGGACCATGGGCAGTTTAACGCGATGCGGCGTTTTCCGGGACAAATCCGCCCATTCGATGCGGCATTGGCCGCCTGAGCATTCCACCCGGTTCTGAAAGCAGGCCAGGGACTCCAGCGAAGCGTGATCGATATAATGCAGGCCATCCACATGTAAGTGGATATCGCGCCCCGCAGGCAGTTGCTCCAGCGTTGCGGATAGAGTCGGTAAGCTCAAGAACGAGGCGCTGCCGCGTAAATACACGTGGGTCTTGGCGGAATCAGGCTCGCTGACGCAATCAATTTTCAGTTTGCTGAGGGTATGCAGCAGGCGCAGAGACGCCAGAATAAATCCCATCAGCACGCCTTCCAGCAAATTGGTACTGATAACGCCAATAAACGTCACCAGAAATACCACCAATTCGCCCTTGCTGATGCGAAACAACTCAGGGATCGCCTGGAAGCGAATCAGCTTGAAGCCCGTATAAACCAGAATCGCCGCCAGACTTGCAATCGGAATTTTCGCCAGCAGGGCCGGAAATAACAGCACCAACGCCGCAATCCAGATTCCATGCAGAATAGTCGAAAGCCGGGTTTGCGCGCCCGCCTGGAAATTGGCGCTGCTACGGACAATCACCCCCGTCAACGGCAGGCCGCCCAGTAAACCACACATCGCATTGCCGACGCCTTGCGCCGTCACTTCGCGATCATAGGCGGCCGTCACGCGAACATCCTGACGCTGAAGCGCAGTCACGCTTAGAATGGTTTCCGCCGCAGCGATAAAACCGATAGAAATCGCCATAATCCAGACATCCTGATTCATCAGTAACGCCCCCAACTGCGCCGGTTGAGGCAAAGACGGCCAGGCGAAGGTTTGAGCAGGAATCTGGACGTAACTAATCGGCAATTGCAAGAAATGACACGCAATCACGGCAGCCGCAACCGCCAGTAACGCCGCAGGCAGCAAATGGAATCGCTTGGGCATTGCCGACCACAGCAAAATAATTAACAGCGTGAACAAGCCCACCGCCGCCGCCAGATGATGGCTGGCGCCATCCATCGGAAACAGCCCTTTCTGGACCGCCTGGGGAATCAGGGCCAGGTTTTGAAGCGCGCTGCTACTGGGCTTATCATCCACCATCACGTGAAACTGACTGGCGACAATAATCATGCCGATGCCCGACAACATTCCCTGCACCAGCGCCGGGGAGACGGCGCGAAACACGCCGGAGAATTTAAAGACGCCCACCGCAATCTGAATCAAGCCCGCCAGCAGCGTAATGACGCCCAAGGCTTCGATTCCATGGGTCTGAATGACATCATGCACCAGAGAGACCAGACCCGCCGCAGGACCACTCACCTGAAGCGGCACGCCCGAGAGCGTTCCAACGACAACGCCGCCAATAATGCCCGCAATCAAACCCATAGCAGGGGGCGCGCCGCAGGCCACCGCAATCCCCAGACACAAGGGCAAGGCGACCAGAAACACCACCAGAGACGCCATCAAGTCGCGGCCAAACGTGGCGGACAAAGGGGGCTTCAAGGCAGCGGGGGACGGTTCGGCAGCACTCGATTCAGTAGCGCTCATGGGAGCAAAACTCCTTCTAGGGATTGGCATTCAGGGCCGTGTATTCTACCCTGAACCTATCACGAAAAACCACCGAGCGCGCCCTTCGCCATACCTAACTTGGCGCATCCCCGCTTGTCAGGAGACTCCGCCCCGACCATGAGCGACATGAACGAATCCGCCGCCCTGCAGTCCGTGACGCTATGCGAGCATCCGCTGGCGCAGCATAACCTGAGCGTCTTGCGTAGCCGTCACTGCGATAACGAACGATTTCGACTCGCGCTGACGCGGATCGCGCGCCTGCTGATGCACGAAGCCGCCAACGATTTACCCCTGACGCCCGCGCTGGTAGAAACCCCGGTCGCGCGCGCCGAGTGCCGAACCCTGGCCCCGGACGCTCCGATTTTAATCGCGCCGATTTTGCGCGCCGGACTGGCATTATCGGCTGTGGCGCTGGATTTTTTGCCGGAGGCCAGCGTGTATCACATCGGCGTGTATCGTGACGAGGCCACGCTGACGCCTGTCACGTACTATAACAAGTTACCCGAGAGCATCGATTACTCGCGCGCGCGGGTTTTCGTTCTCGATCCGATGCTGGCCACCGGCGGTTCAGCCGTTGCGGCCATTGATATGATTCTGCGCCTCGGCGCCTCGCTGGATCATCTGCGGCTGGTCTGCGTCATTGCCGCGCCGGAGGGCATTGCGCACTTGCAGGAGCGGCATCCCGGCGTGCGCATTATTACGGCGGCGGTGGACAAGCGCCTCAACGAGAAGGGCTATATCGTCCCCGGCCTGGGCGATGCGGGCGATCGCACGTTTGGAACCGTCTAGGCGTCCCACGCGCCCCCTGCCAGCGGGCCAGCCGCACGCTGCCCTTTCAGGCTAAGCCAAACGCCTAGTGGCGCATCATTTTGACGTGTTACATTACATGGCAACAGCAGCTATTTTGGGCACACGCTCATTTTCACGGTATTCACAATCTCTCGCGCTCATTGGAGGCGCTTTTTCTCATGCAAATCACATCCACGCAGCCCCGGGCTGCGCATTTTGGGTTTCAGTCCCCTCAGCGAGAAACGCCGCAAACGCTGACGTTGACTATTCAAGCCCCTCAAACACCCCGTCGGCCTTTAAGGCCATCTAAAATGGAGATGACTAAAAATTTTTTGCCGAGCGTCTCTTCAAGATGTCAAACTCAAAAACCAGATTCTGGAGATGTCGACAGAATCTTTTTACCCATCGTGATTCCCAGAACCCCAACAGAAATAGAATATGCCCAACAAAATGGCGCCCCCCCTTCCGATTTGCTAACCCTTAAGTATCAAGGCACTCAAGACTCTGATCGTCAATTCACCTGGACAGGCTCGGCTGGGCATTTAAGCCAAATGGCGGCATTTATTGCACAAACCGCTAATGGCTTACCGCCAGAGTCCCTCACCAATAGGCGTATGGTGCTGACATTACCGACAGGTCAGGAATATACATGGCCCCCGGGCATTGCGTCGACAGAAATCCCTGCCATAAAGCCGGTCTTGCCAAAGCCCTCTAATCACGAGAATTTATTTGCCCTCCTCGTCGACATTCCTGTGAAACATTTAGAAGGCGCAACAAGCCGCTTTTTTAACGCAATCGAGTCTCTTCTGAAGCCTGCGCCTGCTGAAACTGCTGAAGCAGCGTCGACGTAAAGAGCCGCTTGACGCCTTCCAACGGCGGCGGCGCGCCCAAACAGCCCGCCAGTGACGTCACAGAAATCGCTTCCAGCCCGCATGGGCGGATTTGGGCGTAATCCGACAACGCGTTATTCACGTTGAAGGCCACGCCGTGATACGTCACCCAGCGGCGAACCGCGACGCCCACCGCCGCGATTTTGCAGACGCCGCCGGAGTCCAGGCGCGTCCACACGCCCGAGAACCCTTCGCGTCGCTCGCCCGCCACGCCATAAGCGGCAAGCGTTTCAATTACCGCCTGCTCGAGCGCGCGTAAAAGCTGACGCAAATCGCGCTCTCGCGGCGCAAGCCAGCGAATGGGATAAGCCACCAGTTGCCCCGGCGCATGCAACGTAACGCCCCCCCCGCGCTCCACCGGGATTGTCTGGAAAACAGGCGACAGCAAATCCGTCGGGCGGGCGGCGCGGCCGCAGGTAATCACCGGCAGGTGCTCGCCAATCAGCAGCGTATCGCCCGCCCGACCCTCTGCGCGCGCCTCTACCAAAGCCAACTGACGACGATGAATCTCGCCATACTCGCCCAAGCCGAAATCTTCGACGGAAAGGCCCGTATTTGAGAGAAGCGCAGGGGCGGCCCCCGCCGTCATGGCTTCTGGTACAAGTGAATCGCCTGATGATGCAAGGCTTCCGCCGCTTCCATCAGCGATTCGGGTAAGGTCGGATGGGCATGAACCGTCATCGCCACATCGGCGGCCGACGCGCCCAGCTCGATGGCCAGAGCGGCTTCGGCGATTAAATCCGCCGCATGGGGCCCTGCAATGTGAGCGCCGAGCAATTCATCGGTTTGCGCATCCGCGATAAGCTTTACCAAGCCATCGCCCGCGTCCATGGTGAGGGCCCGTCCCGACGCCTGTAACGGGAACGAGCCGATACGGACCTCCCTTCCCGCGGCGCGCGCCTGAGCTTCGGTCCATCCTACCGAGGCCAGCTCCGGGTCCGTGTAGACGGCTGCGGGCATCGCGCGCGTATCCACGCTGGCCGCCCCATCGCCCGCAATCGCGGCGGCGGCGACAAGGCCTTCGTGCGAGGCGCGATGCGCCAACAGCGGGCCGCGCGTGACATCGCCAATGGCGAAAATATGCGCCGAACGCGAGCGGCATTGCGCATCCACCGGGATAAAGCCGCGCTCATCGGTGGCGAGGCCTGCGCGCGCCAAGCCCAATGAGGCCGTATTGGGCGAGCGCCCCACCGCAACCAGCGCCTTTTCTACAGCCAGAGAAGTCGTCTGACCGGCGTCATCCAGGCAAGAAAGCGTCAGCAAGGGCCCCGATTGAGACGCATCCGGCGAAAGGCCTGCGCGAACGCCTGTCTTCAGCGAGATTTTGCGGCGCTTCAAGGCGCGTTTTAGGATTTGACGGCAATCCGGGTCTATGTCAGGCAGAATGTCTTCCAGCGCTTCGAGAACCGTGACTTGCGCGCCGAGCTTGGAAAACGCCATCGCCATTTCAAGCCCAATCACCCCGCCGCCAATGACGGCCAGCGAGGCGGGCAGCGTCGTCATCGACAGAAGATCGCGCACATCGAGCATACGTTGACCATCCACCGCCAATCCCGGCAGCGCTTGCGGGCTGGAGCCTGTGGCGATCAGGAAGTTCTCTGCATCGAGCGTCAGGACGTCGCCTTGAGCAGGGCGAACCTGCAAGCGATGGGGCGTCAGGAATTCGGCCTCGCCTTCTATCAGCGTCACGCCATGAGCGCCCAGTAACTGACGAATGCCGCCCTGAAGCTTGTGAATGACGCCATCTTTCCAGCCCATCAACCGGGCGAAATCCACCCGGGGATTGTCCACGAGAATACCCATTTTGTCGGCGCCGCGTAACCCATCCAGTATGCTCGCCGCATGAATCAGCGCCTTGGACGGAATACATCCCCAGTTCAGGCAGACGCCGCCCACGGCGTTTTTTTCAATCAGCGCCACGCGCATGCCGCGCTGGGCCAGTCGAATAGCGGCAACATAGCCGCCGGGCCCGGCGCCAATGACGCAAACTTGCCACGGGTTTTGCGAAGACTCCGTCATATTCCCGACGACCTCTCTGGCTGACGTGACGCACCGCCCTTACTCTACCCACAAGCGAGTCGCATGGCAAATTGGCTCTCCTGTTTTGTGGCGGGCGGCGCTTTTTTTCGCCGGACGCTTGGGGTAGGCTGACAGCGAAGGTCCGCGATGAAGAAGAGGCGTCGTCGCCCCCATGCCCGCCATTCAAACCTACGTCCCGCTCTACCGCAAATACCGCCCGCAGTCGTTCGCCGATCTCGTTGGGCAGGAAGCCATTGTCCAGACCCTGACCAACGCCATCGAGACCCAGAAGGTCGCGCACGCCTATTTGCTCTGCGGCCCTCGCGGCACCGGCAAGACCTCCACCGCGAGAATCCTGGCGAAATCTCTCAACTGCGCCCAGGGACCCACCGCCACCCCTTGCCAGACCTGTGACGCCTGCGTCGGCGTCACCAACGGCGCAGCCATCGACATCATTGAAATCGACGCGGCCAGCAACAACGGCGTGGAAAACGCCCGCGATTTAATCGAGAACTGCCAGTTTGCGCCGATGTCGGGTCGCTACAAGATTTACATCGTGGACGAAGTCCATATGCTCAGTACCGCCGCCTTTAACGCGCTGCTGAAAACGCTGGAAGAGCCGCCGCCCAACGTGGTATTCATCTTCGCCACGACGGAAGCCCATAAAGTCCTGCCCACGATTATCAGCCGGTGTCAGCGCTTCGATTTTTCGCGCATCACGACCGATCAGCTCATTGCGCATCTGACCCAGACGGCTGAGCGAGAGGGGATTCGCATTGCGCCCGAAGCCCTTCAGGCAATCGCCCGTCATGCGCGCGGCGGAATGCGAAACGCGCTGAGCATGCTGGATCAGGTCGGCGTCCTGTCACAAGCCAATCCGCAAACCGTGGTGTCTCAGGCTGACGTCATCCGTTTTATCGGGGCGCTTGAGCAGGACGCGCTGTTTGAATTGACCGACGCCATTGCGCGTCAGGACGCCGCCGCGCTGCTGGCCAAACTCGGCAATCTCAACGATCGCGGGGTGGACCCCGCTCTGTTGGCGCGCGACCTCGCCCAACACCTTCGGGATTTGTTTCTTACCGCCGTGTGCGGGCCCAGCGTTCAAGCCCAGGAACTCGGGGTTTCCGTCGATGCGCTGGCGAGATTGCAAACGCAGTCGCCGTCGTTTTCTCGCGAAGAGTATCCGCAACTGCTGCAATCGCTGGCGGCGCTGGAGCGCGATCTTCGCCGTACGCAACAGCCGCAGCTCTGGCTGGAAATTGGTTTGATGGACCTCGCCTTTCGCACCGACGTCCACACGCTCAAAGGCTTATCCGAGCGCGTAGCGTCGTTAGAAGACGCGTTGGCCGGCGAGGCTGCGCGCACGCTCCTGTCTGCTGCGCCTAACAGCGGCGGATTACCGCCGACTGCGCCCGCGACGAGCGCAACGGCGCCGCTGACGCCTCAGCGTTCGACAACGCCAGCGAGCCAACCAGCGACCGGATTTTCTTCTCCTGCGGCGGCTTCCGCAACGCCGGCTTCAGTCCAGCCGTCCATTTCTGGCGGCGGGCTGGACTGGGATGCCATGATAGCCAGTATTCCCAGTATGCCGCTTCGGGCGCAGCTGACCCAACAGGCGTTCTTATTAGGGATTGAGGGCACGCGCGTGACAATCGGGTGTCCCAGCGAACCGGTTCTGCAAATGCTCAAAAAAGAAGACAGGTTCTTTCACTTGCAGAAAGCCGTCGATGCGGCCATGGGTCGCACGACGCAAGTGGTCATCGTGCTTGAAAAAACCCGTCCGGCCCGTGGGGCCAGCGTCCCCCCCGGCCCCGCGCGAGCCGTGGCAGCTGTTTCCGCCGCGCCGCCAGCCATGGAATCCGCGCGTCCGTTGCATCAAGTTCCCACCGATAGCGAGCCCGCGCCGCCCCTTCCCCCAGCGCCGCCCGATGATGATGAGCCCGAGGCAATGGAGACGTCTGTAGAAGCCCCGCCTCCAGCGCCTCAGCCCCACTACGCCGACGACGAAGACGATATGGCGGAAGCAAAAAAGTACACCATGGAACTCTTACAGGGCAAACCGCTCAGCTAACGCACGAAGACGCGTTGAGTGGGTTTATAGAAGCATTGTCCTTTTCCAAAGGGATTCGCAGCATGGATCCGTCCGGTTTTTTATCCAATCCCAGTGCGCGTTTCGGGTGTCGTCAGATGGCGTTTTACAGCAATCAGACGCCCTCTATAAACGAACAGGCGGCCCGCTCATGGATGCTTCAGCAAGATCCCAACGCGTTGATCGCGCAAGCCGCTCCAGGCCATTGGCCGTCCCAAACGCTCGGACGGCCATCGACGCTTGAGGATCTGGCCGGCTTGAACCAGAAAGGCTCAAAAGACGCCTTTGGCCTGGTGGCAACAGGACCCAATACCCCTCCGCATCAAGCGTTTAGATTTCCAGGATCGGCCAGCGCCAACCCGGGGGTTTTTGCGCAAGGCGTGGCGACAATGCAGCAGAGCGGGTCGCAAGTGTTAATGGCGCACGCCCTTGCGGCCGTCAAACGCAAACCTGACAGCCCGCCAAGCAGCGTACTGGAGGCGCCGCCTTTTCAGGCCGGGGGCGCGACGCTGATGCTGAACGGCAAGTTCTCGGGAATCTGGAACCCCATCTTCGAACAGGAAATCGCGCAACAGTATCCCACAGGCGCGGGGCCCAAAGGGCGCACAGGCGCCGAACGGTTCTTGTATCTGTATCAGGGACGGTTGACGCAAATGGCCCAACAACAAGGGATCGCGCCCGAACAAGTCTCTGCGCGGAGCCGCGCTCAGGTTTTTGCGCGACTCCTGCATCAGGTAAACACGCTTTCGACGCCAGATTACAATGCAGTCGCTCCCAATGCCCTTGGGCTGAGCGGACGAATTCAAACCGGACCCGACCCGTCTTTGATTTTAACGGATCATGGCGTTCAGTTAGCCTATCGCGGGGCGCGCGGGCTGTTTCTGGGCAAGCAGCTCGTGGATTCGACGCATTATCAGTATATTTTATGCTCAGAATTGCCCCAGCATTCGCCACCGACGACGCAGTGGGCGGAAATCCCGGTGGGCCACATGGTCGCTATCGCGCCGGACGCCAATGGCATGATTAAGCCGATGATTGAGCCGATGTCCGCCTTACTGGCGTAATAGCAAAAACCGGCTCAGAGCTGTTCGAAAATAGGCGCATACGAAAGCCGCCTCCAGAGTCGAGACTCCAGAGGCGGTTTTAAAATGAACCCTTGGCGGAAGCTATCTTTCCAGGACCTCTCGGTCCAAGTATTGTCGCAGCGTGCGGTCTTTACGGCCGTGTTCGGAATGGGAACGGGTGTTTTCCCGCAGCTAAACCACCAAGGAACTTATCGGGTCGTTCCCTGACGACTGCATAAAATCAGACGTGATTGCTCCGTTACCGGAGTAAAGCTGCCAACGAGCCAAAAGGCAATTATCACTGAATCGAGGGTGAAATTAGGAGAAGCCCTCGTCCGATTAGTACGGCTTGGCTACGCGTGTTACCACGCTTCCACCTGCCGCCTATCAACCTGCTTCTCTTGCAGGGGACTTACCGGATTAACTCCGTGAGAGATCTCATCTTGTGGTGGGCTTCGCACTTAGATGCTTTCAGCGCTTATCCACTCCAGACACAGCTACCCGGCGTTTACCACTGGCGTGATAACCGGTACACTGGCGGTCTGTCCGTCCCGGTCCTCTCGTACTAAGGACGGCTCCACTCAAATCTCTTGCGCGCATGCCGGATATGGACCGAACTGTCTCACGACGTTCTGAACCCAGCTCACGTACCGCTTTAATGGGCGAACAGCCCAACCCTTGGGACGTACTTCCGCCCCAGGATGCGACGAGCCGACATCGAGGTGCCAAACCTCCCCGTCGATGTGGACTCTTGGGGGAGATCAGCCTGTTATCCCTATGGTAACTTTTGTCCGATGAGCCACAGCGCTTCCATTCGCTACTGCAGGATCACTAAGCCCGACTTTCGTCTCTGCTCGACTTGTAGGTCTCGCAGTCAAGCTCCCTTCTGCCTTTACACTCTTCGGCCGATTTCCATACGGCCTGAGGGAACCTTTGGGCGCCTCCGCTACTCTTTAGGAGGCGACCGCCCCAGTCAAACTCCCCGCCTGCCACTGTCCGGTTGCCGGATGTTAGCGGCCAACCGTTAGAAATCCAACTTTGGAAGAGTGGTATCTCAAGGATGGCTCCCCACAGACCGGAATCTGTGGTTCAAAGCCTCCCACCTATCCTGCGCGACCAAAGTCAAATTTCAATAGCAAGTTAGAGTAAAGCTCAATAGGGTCTTTCTGTCCTGGCATGCGTAGGCCGTATCTTCACAGCCATTCCTATTTCGCCGAGTCTCTCTCCGAGACAGCTCCCAGATCGTTACGCCATTCGTGCGGGTCAGAACTTACCTGACAAGGAATTTCGCTACCTTAGGACCGTTATAGTTACGGCCGCCGTTCATCGGGGCTTAGGTTCGAAGCTTCGCGACCGAAGTCGCTAACCTCTCCCCGTAACCTTCCGACACCGGGCAGGCGTCAGCCCCTATACATCGTCTTGCGACTTAGCAGAGACCTGTGTTTTTGGTAAACAGTCGCCTGGGACATTTCACTGCAACCCTATCGCGCTTCGGTCCGCATGGGACTTACACGCTAGCAGGGCGCCTCTTCTCCCGAAGTTACGAGGCTATTTTGCCGAGTTCCTTAGAGAGAGTTATCTCGCGCACCTTGGTATTCTCTACCGACCCACCTGTGGCGGATTACGGTACGGACACGTTATAACCTGGCTTGCGAAGCTTTTCTTGGCAGTGTGGCGTCTATGCCTTCGGGGCCGTAGCCCCTTTCCGTCACGCCTCACGTTCAGCGCTCTTGCGGATTTGCCTACAAGAACTCGCTACACGCTTGGACCGGCACATCCAGTCGCCGGCGCACATAGCCTCCTGCGTCCCTCCGCAGCTCCTAACGGTTATACCGTGGTTCAGGAATATCAACCTGATGTCCATCGACTACGCCTTTCGGCCTCGCCTTAGGATCCGACTAACCCCACGCGGACGAGCCTTCCGTGGGAAACCTTAGGTTCTCGGTGCAAAGGATTCTCACCTTTGTTTTCGCTACTCAAGCCGACATTCTCACTTCCGCTTCGTCCACATGTCCTTATCGGTCATGCTTCAACCTACAACGGAACGCTCCCCTACCCAGCCGCCCTGAACGGACGTCTGCCACAGCTTCGGTAGTATGCTTAAGCCCCGTACATTTTCCGCGCATTGTCCCTTGACCAGTGAGCTATTACGCACTCGTTCGATGGTGGCTGCTTCTAAGCCAACATCCTGGTTGTCTATGGAACAACACCTCGTTAATCACTTAGCATACATTTGGGGACCTTAGCCGATGGTCTGGGCTGTTTCCCTTTTGACCATGGAACTTATCTCCCACAGTCTCACTGCCGGACAGTAACATTACCGGTATTCGGAGTTTGTCTCGATTTGGTACCGCGATTTGCAGCCCGCACCGAATCAGTGCTCTACCCCCGGTAAGATAAATCCGACGCTGTACCTCAATACATTTCGGGGAGAACCAGCTAGCTCCGGGTTCGATTGGCATTTCACCCCTAACCACAACTCATCCAGGAGTTTTTCAACACTCAAAGGTTCGCGCCTCCACGTGATGTTACTCACGCTTCACGCTGGTCATGGTTAGATCACCCGGGTTCGGGTCTAACGCCAGTAACAATAAATCGCCCTGGTTAGGACTCGCTTTCGCTATGGCTCCGGGTATCAACCCCTTAACCTGCTACGGACGTTAACTCGCCGGCTCATTCTTCAACAGGCACGCCATCACCCTATCAATAGGGCTCTGACAGTTTGTAAGCGCACGGTTTCAGGTTCTATTTCACTCAGCTTTCCACTGTTCTTTTCGCCTTTCCGTCACCGTACTGGTTCACTATCGGTTACGAGCAGTATTTAGCCTTACCGGATGGTCCCGGCGGATTCACACGGCATTTCACGTGCGCCGTGCTACTCGGGAAATCCTACAGGAGGCCGTTCGTTTTCGCATACGGGGCTATCACCCTCTATGGCCCAGCTTTCCAGCTGTGTTTCGCTAACTTGGGCTTTGTAACTCCTTGCTGACTTTGCAGCGTCAGCCGTAGGCTCCCACTACACCGACTGCACAACGCCTGCACGCTATGACATGCAATCGGTTTAGGCTGGTCCCCGTTCGCTCGCCGCTACTAGGGGAATCCCTGAGTTGGTCTTTTTTCTTCCGGTTACTAAGATGTTTCAGTTCACCGGCTTGCCTCCGTTACCCTATGTATTCAGATAACGGTCGCCAGACAGCATCTGGCGGGGTTGCCCCATTCGGAATTCCACGGATCAAGGCTTCATTGCAGCTCCCCGTGGCGTATCGCCGCTTTACGCGTCCTTCATCGGCTGCTCGTACCAAGGCATCCACCATGCGCTCTTTGTAGCTTCACCTAGTCACACCTCGATTGTGTCGATACTGACTAAGTTCAACATAGTGATTTATCCTTTTGGTGCGAGATGATTTCGTCGAAATCATTCTACGCATTTCGTCGACAGATCTGCGCCAACTCCGCTTAAAACACGCGTCCTTGTGAGACTTGCGCTTCTAACGAAGTACCGCAGATACGTCTGATCTATGCAGTTGTCAAGGTACGGTTGGCGCCTGCGGCGAAGGTATCACCGTCGGCGGAGTAGTATGATGCCTTAATGCCAGGGGGAAGTCAAGCGGCGCAGGCGTGTAAATTTTTGTTACCAGCGTGGGCGTCTACTGCGCATCATCCCATGGCGGGAAAGGCCGTGGATGCGGCGCGCCATAGAGTTGACGCGCTCGGATATACTCGCCTTGCGATACGGTGATGCTATCGCGAGGCGGCAACTCGCCCGCGGCCATTGCGCGGCGGACCGCCGTCGAATGAATGCCCTCGGCGCTTCGCTGAAACGCGCGCGTCGCGATTGGCACAGGCGCGGCAGCGCCTTTCAGAGAGACCTGCTCGATCGGCGCTTCGCCTTCGCAAACGCCCTGAATAATGAGCGCATGGTCGAGCAGCGCACCCGAAGAGACCCCGCGATGCGACAATTGATCCCCTTCCAGAGCGTCTCGCCCGATCAACAGCGGAAAACGTACGTTTCGAGGCAGCGCCTTCAGCGTGGCGATCAGCGCTGAATCTTGCCCATGTTGATTCTCAGCGTACATGGCGCTGCTGCGACGCAGCAACGACAGCAACACATCCAGCGAAGCGACCGCCATGCGCTTTTCGTCCGAAAGCGCTAATTTCGCCAGAGTCAGACGTTCTTTTCCTGGCAGGAAATCGGGCTTGCCCTGCTTATGCGGAGGACGCCCACCCACCAGAAACGCCACATGCCCGAATCCCGCCTGCGTCATCGCCTCGCGCGCATACGTGACATGAGCGCGGGTCAATGGATTCGCGGATACGTAGTACAGAAGAATGCCGCTGCGATCAATCGCCGATTGCATCCAGCGGCCCAAGGCGGTATCCGGCTTGTCGACGGGCATTACCGGAGATACAGGATCAGCGTCGGCATTGGCGTTGAAAGAATCGCCATGAGGCGTCGACGGGGGCGTCTGGTCTTTGCCAAACGCGACACGGCGCGTCAGCCCTTGTCTTATCGAGAAAGAGGGCGACATGAAAGTTTTTTCCCAGGCTGTCATAGCCAAAGCAAACCCCAGCCCCTCGAATAATTGACCTGATTGTCCCCCGCAGACGGCGCTGTAAGCCAATGGCCCTATGTATTATATCAAGAATCTGACGCCCAGGCCCCCAGCGAATCAGGATCCATCCCCAATTCGCGCAGGATTTCCTCGATTCTGGCCCAGTTTTGAGCGCTTTGCGCCTCGAAGCCGCAGCCGGGATGAAACACCGTGTTTTTGTGGGGAAACGGGTAAGCCCGGCACCCCGTCGGGCGATCTTCATGAACGCCGCAGCGACCGTCCTGCAGAACAAAGCGGCATTTGAAAAACGTCACGTCATCGGGATTTTTCCCCTTGGCGAGCGCTTTTTCGCGCACGCGATCCACAAACGCGTCGGCGATTTCGCGCACGGCGGCTTGAGACGGATACGCCTCAAAGATAGACGCAAAAGCGCGCGCATGCTCAGCATCCGGCGTATCGCCCTGTCCTAAAGCGTGAATCTCCTCGATCGACAGCGATCCCTTGAAGGTCGCAACACGACAACAAATGCCGCGCTGCTTGCAAAGCGTCTGCGGCATCTTGAGCAGACGCTCAACCTCCTGAGCCATTCCCAGAGGCGATTCTGAATCGCTCAAGGCCATAACGGCCCTCCCGCCAGAGAGTGCGCCGATGCGAGCTGGACACAAACGCAATATGCCATGGGCCCGTGCCGAACGCCCCCTACCAGTAGTCTGCGCCGAAGCGCTTCCAGGGACGAATACTCTTTTGCACCATCGCGCGCAGCTCGTCGAGCGTGGTTTCGGGACGCAAGGGATGCGTTTTGCCATCAGGGGACATTTGTTCGATGACGTAGGCGCTGGTTTTCAAGTCGCGAATGGCGCGCTTCTGCTTCTCGCGCTGCAAGAACTGCCAGCCTTCAAAACCACAGCCCGGGGGCATTACGGACCAGCCATGCGCCGGCGCTTCTCGACAACAGCGCGGACGCGTCTCATAAATGCCGCACAAACCTTCCGGCGTAACATAGCGGCAATGATAAAACGTGAGTTTCTTGCCCTGCAGATCGGGATTATGCTCGGCTTCGCGCAACACCTGATCCACCTGATCTGGAACGGCGGCGCGGGCGTCTTCGAGGGTTTCGTAAGGCTGAAAGATACTCAAAAACTCGATGGCTTCGGCCTCTCCGCGCGCGGCCATTTCCTGAAGCTCTTCGTAGGGCGCATACGTGGTAGCGGAGCGACAGCAGCGACCGCATTTATGACAGAAATCCGGCAAATCGGCCCTGGTTTCGTCTTGTGCGCCGGGATCGTCCTGGGTGCCGTAATAGTTCATGTCGTACATGAGCAAGCCGCCTTTTTTATCCGCCTGCGGACGCCTTGCAGGACGTCCATAGAACCGCTGCTGACACTATACGCGATTTTACGATTCCAGCCATCGTCCGACGGTGGGGCAAACCCGTCGCTCCTGACGCCTAGTGACGCAAAGCGTAGAGAATCATCGCATCGCGCCAGCGATCGGGCAGTGCGCGCATCGTGCGCCACAAGAACCCGCCTCGCCCGACGCCATAGCGGGATTTGGGAGAGCGATCCGTTAATGCGCGCAGAATCACGCGGGTGACGACGCTGGGATCGTCGCCCGTTTGACCGGATCGCGCGGCGCGCTCGCCCATTTTAAGAAACAGCGGCGCATACAATTGCTGGATTTCTTGCGGCACTTGGGGGAAAGCTGACGCCGCCTCAGACGTTGTTTTTTGCCACAGGGGCGTGCGGATAGGCCCCGGCTGCAGCACGCTGACTGTCACCCCTTGCGCCAGAAGCTCCATTCGAAGCGAATCGCTCAGCGCCTCCAGCGCGAATTTAGAGCCAGCGTAAGGGCCGACAAACGGAGAAGAGAACAGACCTGAGATGGAACTCATCATGACCACGCGCCCGCGCGCTGTGCGCAGCATCGGCAAGAAGGCCTGAGTAACAGCAATCGGCCCGATTGCATTGACCTGAAACTGATTCAGGAGCGCGGTCATCGACGTTGTTTCCAATGGGCCGACGAGACAGAAACCCGCGTTGTTGATTAACGCATCCAGTCCGCGCGGGCCCTGGTCAGCCTGAAGGCGTTCACGCGCAGCCGTAATCGACGCCGGGTCAGTGACATCAAGGGAGATCGGACGCAGATCGCCTTCTGCCTGGGCCTGCAATGCCTGGGCGTCTTCAGCGCGTCGAACGCCTGCATACGTCGTCATGCCCACACGCGCCAACGTCAGCGCGCAATCGCGTCCGATGCCGGTCGAAGCGCCGGTCACCAGCGCCGATTTGCCGGCGAGCGCGCCAGACGGCATTATCTGGACGAAGGCAAGGCGTCTGCGTTCGCCGCAGCGCTTGCGCGCGCGACGCGCATGGGATTCAGCGTCTTAAGCGCGCCGGAAAGATTGCGCACACGGCGAAATCCGCGCTGACTGAGAATCCGGCATGCGTAATAAGAGCGTTGTCCCGTGGCGCAGTGGACAATGATATCGCGCTCGGCATGCGAGGCCAGCTCCGGCAGCCGATCGCGAACTTGAGACAGGGGAATATTCACCGCGCCGGGCAAGCTGTCTTCGGCAAACTCGTCTTCATCGCGCACATCCATAATCAGCGGCTTTTGAGAGTCTGACGATTCAGAAGCGGCAAGCGCTTCAGGCCAATGCGCCATCGAGACATCGCCCGCCAGAATGTTTTGCGCAATCATGCCCGCCAGATTGACAGGATCCTTGGCCGAGCCAAAGGGCGGCGCGTACGACAGCTCCAGCGCCGCGAGATCATGAACTGTCATGCCCGCTTGCAAAGCCGTGGCAAAGACGTCAATTCGCTTATCGACGCCAGCCGCGCCCACAATTTGCGCGCCCAGCAGGCGACCGTCGCCGGGCGAAAACAGGATTTTCATCGCCATACGGCTGGCATTGGGATAATACCCCGCATGGTGATTGGGGTGCAGGTGAACCGCCCGGTAATCGACGTGCAAGCGTTGAAGCGTCTTTTCGTTCACGCCGGTGCAGCCGGCGGTCAGCGAGAATAAGCGCAGAATCGCAGTCCCCAGCGTTCCCCGATAGACGCTTTGACGCCCGACAATGGTATCGGCCGCAATACGTCCCTGTCGATTCGCAGGCCCCCCGAGGGGAACCAGCGACCATTGACCCGTCACGGGATTTTTAACCTCGATTACGTCGCCCACAGCCCAAATCGACGGATCAGACGTCTGCATGCGTTCATTGACGCGAATACCGCCCAAGTCGCCCAGTTCCAGCCCGGCTTCGCGCGCCAGCGAGGTCTCAGGGCGAACGCCAATGCCAATCACGACAAGATCCGCCGCAACGCGCTCGCCGCTCTTCAGCAGGACGGTAGAAGCTTTTCCGCGCTCGTCGGGCAAAGACGGATCCACGAAGGCCGTCACCGGATCGCCCAGCGACAGCGCGATTTCGTTGCGATCGAGTTCTTCGTGCAACAGCGTGGCCATCTCCAGATCGAGCGGGGCCATCACTTGATCGAGCGCTTCGATTACCGTCACGCGAATACCGCGTTGATCCAACTGCTCCGCCAGTTCCAGCCCGATGAATCCGCCGCCGACGATAACAGCGGTTTCCGGGCGCTCCTCACGAATCCACGCTTCAATCACGTCCATATCGGCAATATTGCGCAGCGTGAAATGACCGGGGCGATCAATACCGGGAATCGGCGGGCGAATTGGCGCGGCGCCCATCGCTAGAATCAGCGCATCGTACGACTCGCGCGTGGCCACATGATTGTGGGAATCCCATACCTCGATTTCACGTCGCTGGCGATCAATCGACTTGACCTCATGATGAATGCGCACATCCAGATTGAGCTTTTCGGCCAGCGTTTGGGGCGATTCGAGCGTAAGGGCGCCATGCTCCTGAATCTCGCGCCCCAGGTAGTAGGGCAATCCGCAGTTGGCAAACGACACATGAGGGCCGCGCTCAAAAATAATGATTTCAGCGTCTTCGTTCAGCCGTCGCAAGCGCGCCGCCGCGCTGACGCCGCCTGCAACGCCGCCCACAATCAGGATTCGTTGAGCTGTGGATGCCATTTATAGAGCCCTCCCGTGTCATGCCAATCTCTAAAAAGATCTCTTGAGAAGATTTCTCTAGAGGATCTCTCTTGCGCTTATCGCAAACGCCCTTCACTATACCCTAAATGGGGAAGTCGCGACGTGCGGTATGCGGACCGATGCGGTTTATGTCTCGCCTCGCGCCGGATACAGCTCAATCCACGCGCGGATGCGGCGTTCAGGGCGCTTTACATCGGGCCAGAGCGTCAGCTCATTGACGCCGGGCGCGCGCAGATCCTCAGGAGCGAGTCGCTTGCCGCTGTGCGGACCACTGGCCACGCCAGCAAGAGAAATTACCTTGCCGTTAAGCGAGACGCGCGGCGCGGCGTCGCCGTCGGCCTCTTCGGCGACGTAATACAAAACGCCTGCGCGCTTTTTGGCGTAGAACGTCACGCGCGCCGGAATCAGCGACGCCCCGCTTCCCACCCGCAAGGGAATCGCGCCAATGGCCGCGCCGCGATAATAATGCTGGAGAATATCGACGAACGTACACCCCTTGGCGCTTAAGGCCCCGGCGCCGTATTGGCTCATGCCCACGCCATGGCCGAATCCCCCTCCATGAACCGTCAGCGCCGCAAGCCGTCCATCGGCGTCTCGTCGCAGGGTGAAGACAATATTGGCGCTGGGCAGCATCCGCCCGCCCACAGCCAGCGCCTTACGGATGACAAATTCCTTGCGCACCGTCCAGACGCCCTGATCGGTAAAAATTTCAAGCGTCATCGCTTTGCCAGAAGCCCCGCGCTGGGTAACGCGCATCTCTTGCAGCGCGCCCACTGCGCGACTCGGCGGCGGCTGAACAAAGGCCCGAGTCAGTTTATCCTGAGCCAGTTCCGGCAGGGTTTTTCGCAGGGTTTGCAGCAGCGTCAGCGCCGTCCACTCGCGTTGCCAGCGATTGTACGAAGACCCTGAATCGTGACTGGGCAGACCGCGAGCGCTCCAGAACGCGCGCGCATTGGCCTCCAGACGCAGATCGCCAAAGCGTTCGGTCATCGTCGCCGAATCCGACACGCTCACCAGATACGGCAAGGGCGTCGCCGGAAAACGCTCCGTGCGCGGCTCTGAGAAGGCGTTCTCATAATTTTCAGACACGCCGCCGTGAGAAGAACTGTACAGGGCGAGAATCGGCTCGCCGTCGTACAGAGCCATTAAACCGCGCGTCTCTTCCAGCGCTTTGGTGGTAGCAGGATGCTCTGTCTGCGCGCCGAAATATACCTGACAATACTGCGAATCGCAGATATCGAACTGCGGCCACGGCTTCTCACGAGGACGAATCGCATAATTACGCGCAGCGACAGCCTGCGCGCGGATGGCTTCCAGCCCGAAGCGCGGCGGCAGCTCGTTGGGAACAACCGCCTTGAGATAGTCCTGAATCGGCAAGATATTGACCACCGTCAGCTTGTTGGGAGCGCTGAACCCGCGCACCAACTCCAGCGATCCGCGGTAGCGCGGCGTCTGACCCCGACGCGTACTCGATGGCAGCAGCATCAGCGATTGCGCATTAACAGGACGAAACAGAACGGGCCCGGCGATTGGCCCAAGGGGCGCGGCTAACCCCGAACGCCGAATCAGAAACCCGCGTTTGGTGACAGTCGCCAGGGCCGTCGCTCCGGCTGGCATCGTGGCAAGGACGCGCCTGGAGGCGACATCCCAGATTACGCAGGGGCCGGTCGCGCCGAGTCGCGCCTGCGGGTATTCGTAATCGCGCATGGCGTCATCGCTGATGCCAACGCGAATCAGGTCGCCGTCCATTATCGCAGCGCCCAGTTGTGCGGCAGCGCCAACAGGCGCAGGCGCAACAGCGGGGATTTTCTGCGCAGGGGCTTGCGCCGCAAAGACAGCCAGCCACACGCCCCCGATTAATAGCATCGCGGCGCGCAGGCGCATCAAAACGGTTGCGGACATAGCGGACTTCCTCTGGCATCTCACAGCGATTCCACTCTAACAAAAAGGCGCGCGCGCCAGAGCAAGCGAACAGCATGGGGGTTTTCTGGCGCGCCTGCGGCGATTACAATGAGAGGCGCGTTCCCCCACAAGCTCAGGAACTCGCAATGACCGGACCCCAGACCCTGTACGAAAAGCTCTGGCGACGACACGTCGTCCATGAAGGCCCGGGCCTGCCCAGCCTGCTGTATATCGATCTCCACCTGATTCACGAAGTCACCTCGCCTCAGGCGTTTCAAGAACTGCGCGATCGCGGCCTGCCCCTGCGACGTCCGGATCGGACTGTGGCGACCATGGATCACAGCATCCCCACCACGCCGCGACGCAGCGACGGCGGCTTGAATTATCACGACGACGCGACGCGTCATCAGGTCGACACCCTGACGCGGAACTGCCGCGAATTTGGCGTCACGCTGTTTGACGTGGATCACGAAAATCAGGGCATCGTCCACGTCATCGGCCCGGAATTAGGCCTGACCCAGCCCGGTATGACCATCGTCTGCGGCGACAGCCATACAGCCACCCATGGCGCGTTCGGCGCGCTGGCCCACGGCATCGGCGGCAGCGAGGTCGCCCACGTAATGGCCACGCAATGCCTGCTGCAAACGCCGTCTCAAACCATGGAAGTTCGCGTCGAGGGCGCGCTTGCGCCCGGCGTCACCGCGAAAGACGTCATTCTGGCGATTATCGCTAAAATCGGCGTCGGCGGCGGTTCGGGGTGCGCCATTGAGTTTACGGGTTCCGCCATTCGCGACCTGTCGATGGAAGGACGCATGACCGTCTGCAATATGGCCATTGAGGCCGGGGCACGCGTCGGCCTGATTGCGCCTGACCAGACGACGTTTGATTATCTGGCCGGGCGCCCGTTTGCGCCCAAAGGCGAGGCCTGGGACAAGGCGCTGGCGGACTGGCGAACGCTGCGAAGCGATGATGGCGCGCGTTATGACCATGTTGTCACGCTGAATGCCGCCGATATTGAGCCGATGATTACCTATGGCGTGCATCCGGGGATGGCTCTGGGCGTGTCGGCGAGAATTCCGTCGCCGGAAGCCATGCAAACGCCCGAGCAGCGTCAGGAACTCGAAGACGCGCTCGGCTATATGGGGCTGACGCCCGGACAGCCGTTGGCGGGCGTTGCGATTGACGTCGCCTTTATCGGCAGTTGTACGAATTCCCGGCTCGAAGATTTACGCGCGGCGGCAGCGGTATTGCGAGGCCGTCATATCGCGTCGGGCTTGCGCGCGCTGGTCACGCCGGGTTCTCAGCGGGTCAAACGCGCCGCTGAGGCCGAAGGGCTGCATCGCGTATTTCTCGAAGCCGGCTGCGAATGGCGCGAGCCCGGATGCAGCATGTGCATTGCCATGAATGGGGACAAACTGGAGCCGGGGCAGGCCTGCGCCAGCACCAGCAATCGCAACTTCAAGGGACGGCAAGGTCCCGGCGGACGCACGTTCTTATTGAGCCCGCCGATGGCCGCCGCCGCCGCCGTAGCAGGGAAACTCGTCGACGTTCGTCAGCACAGCGCCCTATCGGGGGGAGGGTCTTCCGTATGATGCAGCCTTTTACGCGACTTGTCGCAACAGCGACGCCCTTACGACAAGAGAATGTCGATACGGATCAGGTGATTCCCGCGCGGTTTCTGACCGGAACGGTCAAAACCGGCCTCGGCTCGCATTTGTTTAACGACTGGCGTTATCGCGGCGACGGATCGCCGGATCCGTGCTTTGTGCTCAACGATCCCCGGTTTGAAGGCGCGCGCATTCTGATTGCCGGGCGCAACTTCGGCTGCGGCAGTTCACGCGAGCATGCGCCGTGGGCGCTGACGGATTACGGCTTTCGCGCGATTATTGCCCCCTCGTTTGCGGATATCTTCTGCAACAACGCGCTGAAAAACAGCCTGCTACCCGTTGCGCTCCCGTCACAGACGGTTTCGGATCTGATGGGGCGCGTGGAAGCCGACCCGCGTCTGGAAATTGTCATTGATCTGGCCTCTCAAACCGTCACGGTGGACGACGGGGCGGCGCTTTCGTTTGAAATCGATCCCTTCCGCAAGCAATGCCTGCTCGAAGGGCTTGACGATATTGGGTACGCGTTGAAGCGCCAAGCGTCTATCGCCGCTTACGAGCAAACGGCCTCGCCATCGGCCCTGTCTTACGCCTGAAGGCAATCTCCTGAGTCTGACGGAGGCGCCCGGCGCCGGCGGAATGTTTTGCTGGAGATAAGCCCAGGACAACGCGCGCGCGTGCCGGAGAAATTAACTCCAGCGGGGCGCTCACGCGTTTAAAGATAGTCCTGGAAAGACACCGGGAGCTGCGCGTTTTTTCTATGACGGAGTTTTTAATGGGAATCGCCGCTATCAGCGGGGTCGCGCTCACGGCGGCCTGGATTAGACGACGCGCCCAACGCTTGCTGGGAGAGAAGGAATCGCTGATTAGCTCCTGGCGCTTTGTGGAATCTGTCATCGTGAAACGCAACGCCATCTTACCCGATTTGATTCAGGCCATTGAAGAAAAGCTACCGGCGGAACGCGAGCGTCTGTCAGAGCTGTCCACCTGGCGAGACGACTCGGAACGGCAATTGCTCGAAGGCGATATCAAGCGCCTGTCGGATACGGAAAAGGCTATTCTGGAAAATGTCCGCGAAATTAAGCGCCTGATTGAATCTTCGAAAGAATTATCCGCCGATCCCGAGCTCAGTCCGATTGCCAACCAGATGGCCGAAATGGAAGAGCGCTTGCGGGCCCAGCGCGAGCAATACAATATCGCTGTCAACCGCTTTAACCAGACGTTAAGGCGATTTCCAAACGGAGCCGTTGCCTCGTTCTTACGCCTGAAGGAGCGCGAATATCTTGAAGCGCGCCGCTACAGCCGCTAAAAAATCCTTCTGGGGGATACTTCCGCGCGTCATCGGGCTGGCTGCGCTGACGCTGCTGATCGTCGCCATCGCGCTGGCGGTGTGGTTCTATTCGCCATGGCGATCGGGCAACGGCGACCAGCGACCCTCCCAAACGCAATTCGTATTTGACGACGCCAACGTCTTGCCGAGCCACTCTGAATTTCGAATCAATGCGGCCTTGCTCGATGCGCACAAGCAAATGCGGCTGGATCTGGTGATTATTACGCTGGCGAAAGCGCCCAAAGAACCGCTTTCCGAATGGGCCCAGCGTCGCGCCGAGCAGTGGGAGCTTGGACGCGCTTCCGGCGGACGGCGCGCGATGCTGTTGGCGATTGCGCCTTCGGCGCATCAGGCGTCCCTTTACGTAGGCGAAGCATTGGTGCGAATTTATCCGCCGGAATTTATCACGTTTATCAACCGGCAGCAGTTTCGGACGTATTTCCGCCCGGATCGCCTGCCGCTCGGCATTGAGAGGACAGCCGCCCTGCTCACGCGTCGCGCGCGCGCGCGCCAATTGCTGTTCACGGACACGCCTGTCAACGGTGAGAGCACCGTCGCAAACGCGCTCCCGCCCATGGAATCGTTGCCAGCCATCTCCAATGCGGCCTCGCCGCTGAGCGTCAAGACAAGCGCACTCTCTGCGCTGCCGTCCGAAGAGCCCGATGCGAAGGCTTATGATGCGCAACCCACGCCCAAAGAGGCCTGGCAAACGTTCCTTCAGGCATGCCGCTGGCAGCAGGAGCCCCCATTAGGCATTTACGACGCCTCGGCGAACCGGCTTCTTAAAAACCAGCCGCCGGAACAATTCTCCCGGCTGTATCAGCGCTATCAGGACAAGCGTCCCCTCATCCGCCAGGACGGCAATCGCGCTGTCGCGGTTTTCCCCAACGACCCCAATCGCACGCTGGCGCCCGTCTTCTTTCGTAAAACACGCGTCGGCTGGCAGCTCGACGGCAGTATGCTGATGGGCGCAATTGACTACAACGAGCGCGGGCAATGGCGCTTTATCAGCCCGCGTCAGACTTACGCGTTTGCTTTTAAAGATTTCGCAATCGATCGCTTTGGCTACGCGACTTACGCGCCGCGAAAAATAAACGATGATAGTGTGAGCGGGCCGCGTTAGCCGACCGCGCAGACCGTCCGGGCAGCCGAGGCCGCCTTCGGGGATTTCAACTGCGCAATGAGTTCCGGCAGGACGTGATAAAGATCGCCCACGATGCCGTGATGAGCAAACGTGAAGATGGGCGCGTCGGGATCTTTGTTGATGGCCACAATGAGGCCTGATTTCTGCATGCCCACGCGGTGTTGAATGGCGCCCGAGATACCGCAGGCGAAATAGACTTTGGGGCGCACGGTTTTGCCGGTTTGACCGACCTGATTCTGATAGGGAATCCACCCGGCGTCAACCGCCTTGCGCGAGGCGGCCACGCAGGCGTTCTCGAAGCAATCGGCCAATTGTTGCAGGAGTTTAAAGCCTTCAGCGGAATTCAGACCATAGCCGCCCGCTACAATTACGTCGGCTTCGGTGAGATTCACGCTTTTGTTGACTTCGCGCACGATCTCAAGAATTTCCACGCGCCGATCGGCGTCATCCAGCGCGACCGGCACGGCCATAACCTCACCCGAGCGCTGCGTGTCAGCCGGCAGGGGAATCATCACGCCGGGGCGGGCAGTGGCCATTTGCGGGTTGTTCCATGGCCCGAGAATCCGCGCCTTGAGGCTTTCGCCAAAACTGGGGCGAATCGCGTATAAACACCCCGGATAATGTCCGACCTTGGCCGGATCCGCCTTATTGGTATGCTCGTAAGGGCCGATATCCAGCTCCACGCAGTCGGCGGTCAGGCCGGTCTTGAGCGCAGCGGCGATGCGCGGCGCCAGATCGCGACCGGTGGTCGTCGACCCCAGCAGGATGATATGCGGCGGCAATTCCCAAGACTGCACGGTATCGACGATCACGCGCTTATAGGGCAAGCTGCGGTAGTCTTTGAGTTCAGGGTGATCCGCAACATACACGCGGTCAGCGCCATGGGCAATCAGCAATTGCGGCGCGTCACCCAACTGATGCCCCAGCAGGAAGCACGACAGGCGCCCGGATAATTTGTTGGCCAGATCGCGACCCGCGCCCAGCAGTTCCAGCGTCACGGGCTGAATTTCGCCATCCACCTGTTCGGCGACGATAACGACTTCTTTATTGCTTGGCGTAATGATTTCCGCTAACGGCTCAGGCGGATTGGCTGGCGCAGACTCGGTCATGGGCGGTAAACTCCAGGATATGGGTCGACTGCAAAACGTCTTCCACCATACGGGCCACGGGCTGGCCCTGGTGAATCACGCAACTGCCGCCGATTTCCGATACTTTTTCGGTTTTGGCGACAATGGTCGGCGAGCCTTTCAGGCCGCATTCGGCGGGATCGGCGTGAACATCGTCCAGGCTCAGCGTCAGAATCGTCTGCGCGCGCTCGGCCTCATCGCGCTGCAAGCGCTGCACGCGTTTGACGCCGCCAATGGTTTTGTATTTAAGCGGCTCGTAGGCGTTGGCAATGGTCATCAGGCCGGGAAGGCGCATTTTGACCCATTGATAGCCGCCCTCGATAACGCGGCGAGCCACGACAGCGCCGTCTTCCAGCCGAAAATCTTCGCAGTAGCTGACTTGCGGCAGGTTGTCGCGCTCAGCGATTTCAGGACCGACCTGCGCGGTATCGCCATCGGTGGTTTGCAGCCCGCAGAAGACCAAATCAAACGGCCCCAGATGTTGAACCGTTTTCCAGAGGGCGTAAGAGGTCGCCCAGGTATCCGACGCGGCCAGACGCCGATCGGTGAGCAGAGCGCAGCGATCCACGCCGTGGGCGAGCGCCTCGTAGAGGATTTCGACCGCGGGAGGAGGCCCCATGGTAATGGCCGTGACGCTTGCGCCATGGCGAGCTTTCATATTAAGGGCGGCCTGTAGCGCATAGCGATCAAAAGGATTCAGCATGCGCTTGGCTTTGGCTCGATCGATGGTCCCATCCGGGTTAATCCCGGCCTTGGCGGATTGATCGGGCACTTGTTTTATTAAAACGCAGACGTTGAGCGGCGTGTGAGTCATTGCGGAGCCCTGTCCGATAACCTAATAGCGTGGCCTCTCAGTACACCAGAAGGGCGCCCGCGATGCAAGAGGCGTTGCCAAGGAGACAAAGCGGCAATGAGGACGCGCGGCGAGAACGATTTGCAAGCGCCCGCCTGCAAACGCGCCCCTACTGAGAAGGCTCTGTCGAAACAATCGCGCGCACATTGCGCTGAAGCGCCGCCAGACCGGTGCGCTTGATAGGACTGTGACGATAGCGCTCGGCGAAGACCTCGGGCGTCAGGGCCAACAGCTCGTCGGCCTGAGGCGCGACATTCCACGGTCGCGGCAGAAAGGCGGGTTCAATATCAGGGGCGCAAGCGGAGCCGGAAGCGGCAATCTTTTCGGCCCGCGCGTTCCAGGGACACACCTCCTGACAAATATCGCAACCGAAGGCCCAACCCTCCAGACGCGCGGCAATCCCGGGCGCAATGACCTCTCCCTGATGCTCAATCGTCCAGTACGCAATGCAGCGATTGGCGTCTACCACCTCAGGAGCAACAATCGCCTGCGTCGGGCAGGCGTCAAGACAGCGCGTACAACGCCCGCAATGGTTCGGGGTCGGCGCCGCCTCGTCGCCAGACAGGTCCAGATTTAAGAACAACTCGCCAATAAAGCAGTAAGAACCCAGATCCGGATGAATCACCAGGCCGTTTTTTCCTAACCAGCCCAGTCCGGCGCGAACCGCCAGCGCTTTTTCAAGCACCGGAGCGCTATCGGTGAAGGCGCGCCCCTCGGCCTTCGGTTCCCATTGCTGGATTGCCTTGAGAAGCTCTTTGAGTCGGCGCTTGATCACCCGATGATAATCGTCGCCGCGCGCGTAGCGGGCAATTTTGAGGGCGCCCGGCCCCGGCGCGTCGTCCGGTCGAGGGGCGTAGGACATCAACGCCACGATAATGGATTGCGCTTGCGGCATCAGCGCGCGCGGGTCCATGCGTTTGTCCAGATAGCGCGCCATCCAGGCCATGTCCGCGTGATAGCCCCTATCGAGCCATTGGCGCAACAGGGCGCCTTCAGCCGTCAACGCCTGCGGTGATACGACGCCGACGGCCTGAAATCCCAGTTCCAGCGCCTTGCGCTTAATCTTATCGAGCAGATCGCTAGGTGGCGGCCTGTCTTCGGCCATAGCGGGTAATCCTTCGGCAAACGCCTCGCATCGGCATTATACGGCTGAGCGCAAGCACCGCGCCCGTGTCACCCGGAGGGGATCTCGGCGGCCCTGTTAAAAACAGCGCCCCGAGTCAGTCAAGAACCCGGGACGCTGTTGGGACATGGACAATTTGATAGAGACGTTTTGACGCTCAAACAGAGCGTGTAGAAGCCGAAGCGACGGCTAGACGGCGGCGGGCAAGGGCGCAGCCGCTTCCACCAAGCCGTGCTTGATGGCGTACAGCACCGCTTGCGTGCGGTCGTTGACCTGAAGCTTCTGGAAAATATTGTTGACGTGCGTCTTGACGGTCGTTTCGCTGATCACCAGCTTGTCCGCCACGCCTTTATAGGTGATTCCCTCGGTGAGCAGGCGCAGAACCTCTTTCTCACGCGAGGTGAGATAGCTGAGCAGGGCTTGCTTGGTGGGGTCGGGGCGGCTGTTCTTGGCGATTTTCACGTGGAATTCGTCGAAGAACTTGGTGGCCAGCGACGGCGGCAGGTAGACCTTACCGGCAATCACTTCTTCAATGGCGCTAATGAGTTGTGAGGTGACCATTGTTTTGAGGATATAACCGCGAGCGCCGGCTTTCATGGCGCGAAAGATCAGATCAGGCTCGTCGTAGCCGGTCAAGGCGAGGATTTTAATTTCCTCGTTCTTGGCCACGACTTGTTGAATCGCCGATACGCCGTCCAGCTCGGGCATGTTCATGTCCATCAGGACGATATCGACGTCCAGCGACTCGAGGCGCCGAATGGCGTCTTCGCCGTTGGTGGAAATGCCCACCACGTTGTAACCGGACTGAAGCTCTAACAGTTGCTTGATGCCGGTGCTGTGGTTGGCGTTATCATCCACCACGAAAATCCGAAGTTCAGAAGTACTCATACGTCTCATCGCTACAAACGGCCTCCATCATCATGCCCACCACGGGTCGGCGGTGGTAACTCTCTGTCCCTGAAACACGGCTGTTGACGCGCAAACGCCTCGTTGTCGCTGCGCCTGGACGCCTCTCAACGTCCCTAACCCATCACCGAATCCTCGTTTTTGTTTTTGGATTATATGGGCTTCACACGTATCGTCATCATAACGGACGTCCCGAGGTCGGCCATCATCTGAAAGTTTTAAATTTCATGAAGCGTCCTCCTCCTTCCGGTCCAGTTGCGGTCGCGCCACGGTCCATCGCGAGGTCTACGCCCCAAGGCCAAAACCCGCCCGCCGTCGCAAAGCGGCCCCGCGCCCTGCCCTTCCTCTCGCCACACGAGCCCCCTATAATAGGAGTCGTCAATCTGTGGGAGCCCGCGCGCTATGGCGTCAAAATGCTATCAGGCCGTCAATGAGACGCGCCAAACCATCGTCGCCGAACGTGTCCGGATGGCCAACACGCACTGGACGCGCTTTTGGGGGCTAATGGGAAAACCCTGCCTGCCGCCGGGAGACGGGCTCTGGCTGGAGCCCTGCGCCGATATTCATTCATTTTTTATGCGATTTCCGTTCGATGCGGCATTTATCGACCGCTCGGGTAAAATTTTACGTTGCGTGGAAGCCATGCGTCCCTGGCGCGCCTCCCCGTGGGTGCGCGGCTCGCGCGTGGTTCTGGAACTGCCGGCGGGGGCTTTGGCTCAAAGCGCCTGCCAGCCGGGCGATATCATCACGCTGGGTCCCGGAAAAAATCAAAACGAAGAAAATCAAAACCATGAAAGGCGAAATTAAACGGTATACAAATGCGCTTTATCGCGGGGGCGATCGGCGGCCATTGCGTCAATCACGCGCTGTAAACCGTCCTCAAACGACGTCTGCGGGGTCCAGCCCATCAAGGCTTTGGCTTTAGCGGGATTGCACAGCAGCACTTCCACTTCACTATTGGCGGGACGAACGCGCGCAGCCTCTGTTTGGACGGGACGATCCGGGCAATTCAAGCGCTTTAGAATCAGGGTCAGCGTCTCGCCAATCGATCGCGCTTGTCCCGTGCCAATATGCACCACTTCTCCAATATTGCGCTCACACAGCGCTGCGGCCAGAAAACCGCGCACGGTGTCTTCCACAAAGAGAAAATCGCGCACCGGGTCAAGCGAGCCCACGCGAATAGGCCCTTCGTCGGCCAGCGCCTGGGCGATGATCGTCGGAATAATGGCGCGGGCCGATTGCCGTGGGCCAAAGGTATTAAACGGGCGCAGAATGGTCGCAGGCAGATCAAACGACCGCACGTAACTTTCCACCAGTTTGTCGGCGGCAATCTTGGTCGCCGAATACGGCGACTGTCCCTGAAGCGGATGCGCTTCGTCTATGGGCGTATACAGCGCCGTGCCATAGGTTTCGCTGGTAGAAGTCTGAATCAGCTTGACTGGCGCGCCCGTCTGGCAGGCTTCGCGGCAGGCTTCCAGCACGTTGAGCGCGCCCTGAACGTTGACGGCGACATAGTGCTGCGGGGCCATATACGAATACGGAATGCCAATCAGCGCGGCCAGATGAAATACCGTCTGGCAGCCCGACACGGCGCGACGCACGAAAAACGGGTCCGTGATGTCGCCCGGCATAACGGAGATGGCCGCTAACGTTTCGCGCGGCAAGCGCTCCAGCGACCCCCAGTCGTTTCGGCCATTGTAGCGAACCATCGCGCGCACCTGAGCGCCTTGCGCCACCAGCGCCTCTACCAGATGAGAGCCGATAAAGCCCCCGGCGCCTGTGACCAGAACGGTTTGAGAATTCAGCGGGGCGTGAGGAGCCGTCATGCGCCAAGCCTTTCTTTTTCGACGGGCAGCGGGAGACGCGCGCGCCAATAATGCAATTCGCGCAACAGGCCTTCTTCCAGCGAAACGCGCGGACGCCAGGGCGTTTCTTCGATGATTTTCGCCAGATTCGCCTGCGAGCAATCGCTGATTTGCGCCGCACTCGGCGCGAGCGTCACGTCTTGATCGGGGTCGCACTCGCTCAGCGCAATCAGGCGATCGGCGACGTGCTGCAAAGCGATGGCCTCGCCGCCACCGATATTATAGATCTCGCCGGGGCGGCCGTAGCGTCGCAACGTGAGCAACGCCTCCACCACGTCGTCAATATGGATAAAATCGCGCCTTGCAGCCAGATTCGCGACATGAAGGCGCGTGTCCAGGGGTTCCGCGCTTGCAAAACGATTGCGCCGCCGCGCCGCCTGGGCTTCGAGACGCGCCGTCTGGCTGGCGATCGACGCAATGGCGAGCATCGGCGGCGACGCGCCGTAGACGTTGAAAATCCGGCCTGTGACAACCGGCAGCGAAAAGCGTTTGGCATAAGACAAAGCCAGCAAGGTCTGAGAGGCCTTGACGACGCCATAATCGCTTTCGGGGCGCAAGGCGTCGTCTTCGCCGATTGGCCCTTCGCGCAAGCCATATTCGGCGGCGGAACCCAGCAACACCACCCGGCAGGACAGATGCGCCTCAACAATGGCGGCCAGCAGGCGTTCGCTCGCCAGCGCCGTCCCATGCCATTGTTCGGCCAGAGACGCCGTGCGCGGGACCGCCGCCGCATGAAAAATCACGTCCGGCTGAATCTCCTGCAACAGCAGCGCCAAGTCGGGATGAAAGAGATCGCCTTCATACAGCCGCACGTCTTCGACAGGAGGACCCGCCAAATCGCCGCCAGGCGGCTGGCGATCAAGACCAAACGCTTCGGCCCCCGGCAAGCAACTTGCCGCCCGGGCCAGATACCGCCCGATGTAGCCGTTGCAGCCCGTAATCAAGAGACGCTCGGCGCCGCGTCCAGCCATCGGTCCCATCAGGCCATGCCTCCGGGCAAGAGGCGATCGCGCTGGGTCTGAACGTCAGCCATGGCCTGATCGTAATCGTCCACCCGCCCAATATCGAGCCAGTAGCCGTCAAACGGAATCGCGCGCGCATCGGCCTGGGCGGCGATGAGCGCATGCATTAAATCGTCAAAGCCAAACGGCCGATCGTCTGGAATAAACGCGCAAATGTCGCGGCGAAAGGCATAAACGCCCATACTCACCCAGTGATGCAGGGTCGGTTTTTCTTCAAAGCCCTGAATTCGCCCTGCTTGAGGACTTGATCCGGCGCCATCAAAATGCAGAATGCCAAAGTCGATGCGCGAGTCGCGGCGATAGGCCGACACCGTCGCCAGGGCTCCACTGGCGCAATGCGCCTCAAAAAACGCGCGATAGTCGAGATCGCACAGGATATCGGCGTTCATCACCAGAAACTGTTCCGGCAGGTCGGCAATCGCCCGCAGCGGACCGGCGGTGCCCAGCGGGGTTTCTTCGCGCGCATAGGTGATTTTAAGCCCCAGTGACGCGCCATCGCCGAAGTAGGTTTCAATCAGATGCGCCAAGTGCCCGACGGAGAGAATGATTTCGTCGAAGCCCGCCGCCTTGAGTTGTCGCAGCACCCATTCCAGAACAGGCATCTCCCCCAACGGCGCAAGCGCCTTTGGGAAAACAGTCGTATACGGCTTCAAGCGGGTTCCTTTGCCGCCCGCGAGAATCACGGCGAGCATGGCGGCGAATCTCCCTATCGCGGATTGGGCTCTCAGGCTACCATAAACCGCCCTCGCCTGCGCGGGGCCTTTGCGCTATGCTGGCGCCGACGCAAGCGCTTATTCGATTCAATTTAACTCAATTTAAAAAGGATCTTTACGCCATGACTGACGCCGCCGATCTCCGCCACCGCAGCCGTCACGTTCTCGACGGGCCAGAATGGGCCCCGCATCGCTCTATGTACCGCGCCATGGGCTTTCAGGACGAAGATTTCAAAAAGCCGCTGGTCGGCGTGGCCAGCACATGGGGCGAAGTAACGCCCTGTAGCGTGGCGCTCCACGCCCAGGCCGAAGACGTGAAGGCAGGGGTTCGCGAGCACGGCGGCGCCCCGCGCGAGTTTACGACGATTTCCGTCAGCGACGCCATCGCCATGGGCCACGAAGGCATGAAAGCCTCGCTCGTCAGCCGCGAGATTATCGCCGATTCGGTCGAGCTGGTGATGCACGGGCATCAGTATGACGCGCTGGTGGGGCTGGCCGGTTGCGATAAAACCCTCCCCGGGCTGATGATGGCCATGGCGCGCCTCAACGTGCCGTCAGTGTTTCTGTATGGCGGCACCATTCTGCCGGGCCATCTCGATGGACGCGATTTGAATATCGTCGACGTGTTTGAAGGCGTCGGCGCGCACGCTTCAGGCAAAATCAGCGATGAGCAGCTTTGCGCCATCGAAAAGAAGGCGTGTCCCGGCGCAGGTTCTTGCGGCGGCCAGTTCACCGCCAATACGATGGCCTGCGTGGCCGAAGCCATCGGCATCGCGTTGCCCGGATCCAGCGCGGTCCCGGCCGAAGATCCCGGGCGGCCCGCCGTTGCGCGCGCCTGCGGCGAAGCGGTGCTGCGCCTGCTGGCCGGTAACATCCGTCCCCGCGACATTCTGACCCCAAAAGCCTTTGAAAACGCCGTGCGTATTGTCGCCGCAACCGGCGGATCCACCAACAGCCTGCTTCATTTACCCGCCATCGCCCACGAATGCGGGCTGACGCTCACGCCTGCCGACATTGGCAAGCTTTTCGACGCCACGCCGCACTTTGTGGATCTGAAGCCCGGCGGCCGCTACGTCATGTATGACCTGTTCAGGATTGGCGGCGTGCCCGTCGTCCTCAAGGCCATGCTGGAAGCGGGCCTGCTCCATGGCGACTGCCTTACCGTCAGCGGCAAGACCCACGCCGACAACCTGCGTGACGTTGTGATACCGCAATCGCAAGACGTCATGCGCCCCGTATCGTCTCCTCTTCGCGCCACCGGCGGACTGAAAGTTCTGTTCGGCAATCTGGCCCCGCAGGGCGCGGTGGTGAAGGTCGCCGGGCTGGAAAAACTCCAGCATCGCGGCCCGGCGCGCGTCTTCAACCGCGAACAGGATGCCTTTGAGGCGGTGCAGGCCGGTCGCATTCAACCCGGCGATGTGGTCGTCATCCGCTATGAAGGTCCTCGCGGCGGTCCCGGCATGCGCGAGATGCTCAGCGTCACCGCCGCCATCTACGGCCAGGGGCTGGGACTCGATGTCGCGCTGATTACCGACGGTCGCTTCAGCGGCGGCACGCGCGGGCTGATGATCGGCCATGCCTGCCCGGAAGCCAGCGCCGGAGGCCCGCTGGCCCTGCTGCGCGACGGTGACGTCATCGACATCGACGCCGCTGCGGGCTCGCTGCACGTAGACCTCAGCGAGGCCGAGCTCTCGAATCGCCGCGCCCAGTGGCAGGCGCCTGCGCCCAACTATACGCAAGGCGTGCTCTGGAAGTACGCCCAACTCGTCGGCCCTGCCTCCAGCGGCGCCGTGACCCATCCGGGCCCAGGCGTCAAGACCCGCGCCTGAGTTTAAAACGCTACCCGATCTGGGTTAATTCAACGCCCGCTCGGCTCGTAAAAAACCATCTGCAGCTACAGGCATTTGCTGGCCTGAAGATACTGGTGCGGGTTTAGGTTGTTTGACCGAGGCTCGTGAAGAGTTTAGCGGGGCCGTAGGCATCGATATCGCCTGCAAATACGCCACGTCCAAACGAGCAACGGTTTGATCCTGAAAGAGGTGGGGGCTGTTCAAAGCGCCTTGGCGAATGAACGCAATCAGGGCGGCGTCCCTTCGGGCAGCAGCGGTTTGAGCGATGACGCCCAAGGCTTTTTCAGAGAGACGACTCACCTCGTCTATGGCTGTTGTTAAAAGCGCGGGCTCCTTAAACTTCGCTGACACTTGCGGCGCCAAGTCCAATAAGCCGAGATGCCGCTTGGCCCTCTCGACAGGCGGCGCTTGGGTATCCTGAAGAATTAAATCGCTTGCATGGTAAAGCGCTTGTTTTGCGCGTTGGGGATCGCGGCCTTCTAACGACAGCCGAACGCCCTGCAATGCGGTATGAATCGTCTGTTGAGCGGCATCAGCGCTCATCGCCATGCCAAAGCGAATCGGCGACGAGCTCAGGGATGGGGAAACAGTCATGGAAGACTACCTTTCAATATCAACAGCGCCCCTATGCAGAGCGCTTAACCTACACCTGCGCCTTATGGCAGGAAGACCATTCCACGCTTTCATGACAGACAAAGCGCGTAAAGACGCGCGATTGCCTCCGGCATCCCCACCCGAGGCCAGGATTTCAGACGCAGCGTGAGTCGGCGCGCGGACACGTCTTTTTTAGACAGAGCGAGCCGAAACCCTGTCACCCAAGTGGGCGCAGCGTCCTAGCCCGTCAGGCCGCGCAGGCGATCCTGAGGCGAGACAATGCTGGTGATGCGCAAGCCGAAATTGTCTTCAATGACGACCACTTCGCCTTTGGCAATGAGCTTGCCGTTGGCCAGCAAATCAACCGGCTCTCCGGCGATGCGCTCCAACTCAATGACCGAACCGCGCGTCAATTCCAGAATCTGCTTGATGCTGAGTTCGGTGGCGCCGAGCTGAACGGTCAAATTCAGCGTCACGTCCAGCACCAGATCCAGATTTTTATTGTATTCGCCCGAGATGCTGGGCTGACTGTCAAAAGCGGCAAAATGCGCAGGCTGAACCGTCACCGGCGCGCCCTCAGGCCCGCGCGGGGCGGAGCCGGAAGCCGAAGCGCCGCCGGACAGGCCCAGATCGCCGAAGCCATCGAACGCCGAGGAGGATTTACTCCCGCCGCTGCCGCCGCCCGCCGTCACGGACATCAGTTTGTTGACCTGAGAAAGCGCATCGGCCGCCATCACCAGTTGAACAACAGGCATGACCTGCCCATCGCCGATGTGCAGCTCGTAATGCACGCTGACAAACGACGCCTGCGCCAGTTCCGGCATACTCTCAGCCAGCGCCTCGACCGAGTAAGGCTGAATCTCGGGCGCGCCGATTTCGACGGTTTCCGCAATGACGGAGGCCAGGCTGATGGCCGATGCGTTCAGCATCTGGCTGAAGGCCTCGCTGATGGCGCTGATTTCCATCTCATTAAGGCCGCCGGGGGGCGACTCGCCTCCCATGCCGCCGAGCATCAGGCCCGTGACGTATTTGGCGTCGTCAATGCGCAGCAGATAGGCCGTATGGTAGCGGAAGCCTTCCACAAACTGCGCATGCGCCAGAATTTTATCCTCGCCCGCAAAGGGCTCGGCCCAGTCGGCCAGCGTGGCGTATTCCGTTACTTCGGGCGACGGGACGTCGACGCTCTGATTCAGAATGATCGCCAGATTGGATCCGGCGGCCCCGAAGGCGATGTTGGACAACTCGCGAATGGTCTCGATATCTTCAGGCGAGATCGCGGGCGAGGTAGCGCCGACAGCAGGCGCGCTGGTGATTGCGTCATCGGTGGTCATCGAATCCGAATCCTTCTATTGCGTCATTGTTCATCACTTCTTCCACGACGTAGACCGCCATTTTGTTTTTCAGCGTACCGGGACGACAGTAGAACTTGGGCATGCTGTTGACGCTCAGCAGCAGGCTCTCGCGAACCTCCTTGTCAAGGCGAATGACATCGCCGACGCCGAGTTCGAGCAGGTCTTTGACGCTGATATGCGTCCCGCCCAGATGCACCTGAACCGGCATTTTGGCGTAATGCAGCTTGCTGAGGACTTTTTCCTGATGCTCGCGGGGGATATCGCCCTTCTGGCCGTGAAAAATCCGCTGGGCGCTGAGCTGGGCGATGACGCTTTCCACCACGGGATACGGAATACACAGACTCATCAGGCCCGATTCGCGGTTACCGACGTTGATCTCAAAGGTAATCAGCGCGACGATCTCGCCGGGCGTGGCCACCTGAATCAGGGCATAGCTTTCTTCCATGCCCATAATCATGATGTTGACGCTCATCATCGAGCGCCAGGCTTCTTCCAGACTGGTGACGGCGCGATCGATCACCCTTCGGATCAGCGACTGCTCGATATCGGTCAGCTCGCGCGCCCGGTTTTCAGGCGTGCCGGGACCGCCGAGCATTCGATCGATGATGCCGGAAGAGACGTCAAAGCCGAGACCGAACAGGGTCTGACCCGGCAACGGCGACATTTCCAGAATACTGATGGTCATGGGACTTGGCATCGAGCGTACAAATTCGTCATAGGTCAGCTGATCGACCGATACGACATCGATTTCGACCGGAATCCGCAGATAAGCGGTCAGTACCATGCCCAACTGCCGGGCGTAGTTTTCGTGAATCGTTTGCAGGGCCCGCAAATGGTCTTTCGAGAACTTGTCAGGGCGACGAAAGTTATAAAGCTTGTAATTGCGCTTCTCAAACAGCGGTTCGTCGCCGCCCTCGTCGATGGCGGCGCTTTTTTCCATCCCGACGGAGAGGGACGATAGTAGGCTGTCTATTTCGTCTTGCGAGAGCATGAGCCGTCGTATACGCTCCGTGTCGTGGCGAGGCGCGCGCGCGTCCCGGTAAAATGCAGGCGCTCTCTCTCAGGCGCCGGTTTCTCTCATCCCGAAGCTAGTATTGAATGATGAAGTCAGAGAAATTAATGCGGATGACCGAATAATGGTCGCCGATCAGGTGGTTGGTTTGTTCTTTGATCTCGTCCTTGAGAGATTCCTGCCCCTCGATGGACGCCAGCATTCCCGCCGTGCGCTTCATCAGGGCCTGGTTGATGATATCGCGCATCGTCGGCACGTAGCGCGCCATGTTCTTGTTAAACGCTTTCTGGCAAGCGACGAAGGGGTCTTCAGCCTCTCCTCCGTTGGCCATGAGCTGTTCGTCAGCAGACCCGGGCGACGGCGTGCGAACGGGCTCCAGATTGGCCGCTGCGCCCGCCAGCACGCCGCCTTGCAGCGGAAACGCCTGAGCCAGAGCCGTGCGAGAGACCGTCGGTAACATCGCTTTATGCTCGCCGCCCGCGTCGCAGTACTCTTCTTCGGGCACGGCAATACTCAACGACATTTTGGTGCGTAAAAACTGGTTGCCGGGGCGCGCCGGGTCGGGCTTGAGGTTGACCGTAAACTCATCCAGCTCCAGATTCATCCCGATGGTCTGATTGGGGCCCGACGCTTCGCCGCCGCCGCCGTGCTCGCCATCTTTGCCCGTTTCGGTTCCGGCAGCTTTAATTTGCGAGACGATTTGAGGCGTCAGCGCAATCGGCGCCAGAAAATAGATGGACGCCGCCGATCCCCCCACGCTGGCGAGAATAATCGCCACAATCGTGATGATAAATTTTAAATCCAGCTTGGATCCCCCGCCGCCGCCGCCGCCGCCAGCGCCTTCCGCAGGGGCGTCGCCATCGGCCTTGGGCTTGAGATCTTTGGGCTTGGTAGGTCTGGCCATAGGATTTATTCCGCCAGCGGAGCCGTCATGTGATAAACGGCTGTCGGCCGGGGGCTCTCCTTTCCCGATACTTTTGCCGATAATTTTCCCGATGATGTCTGAGGGGCGGGCGGCGGCTCCTGTTTGGCCGCATCCGCATTCATTAACACTATATCGACCCGGCGGTTTTTTTGTTTCCCTTCGATGGAGGAATTTGTCGCGATGGGATGAAATTCGCCATAACCCGACGCGGACAATCGCCCCGGCGAAAAGCCCCGTTGGGTGATCAGATAGCGCACAATCTGCGTTGCGCGCGCCGTCGACAATTCCCAGTTGGACGGAAAACGCCCGGTAGCGATCGGCGCATTGTCGGTATGACCCTCAATCTTGATAGGCGTCGGATTGTCGCGCAGGACCGGCGCCAGCCGGTCGAGCGTCGTGCGGGCGCCCGGCGTCAGCGCATCGCTGCCGGACGGAAACAGCAGCGAATCGGGCAATCGCACGACGATGCCGCGCTCCTGACGCTGTACTTCGATATCGGGGATGGCCATCAGGCGCGCGTCCAGAGGCGCGGCGGGCGGGATCTTCGATCCGGCGCTTTCTTCAAAAATACCGGCTTCTTCTCGCGACAACGGCCCGGAGATGGCTTCGAGCCTATGGCGAATCGTCGCCAGACGGGTTTTCGTCGCCGTGGCTTCCGCCGTTTGAACGGCCAGCGCCTTGCGCGTTTGACTCAACGAGGCGTCGACGACCTGTTTTTCATGAGCATAGAGGGCGATAACCAGCAAAAACAAGCCCAGCAATACGGTCAACAGGTCAGCGTAGGGAATCATCCAGCGGACGGCGCCCGTGTAAGTGGTCCCGCCCGACAGGTCTTGCTCCATCGCGTCGAGGCGCTGCATCATGGCCTGGCTGACGGTTTGCCCGACAGCCGGATCCTCGGCCGCAGGCTCCATCGATTTCAGCGGAATGATGGGCGGATCGCCGGGACCGGTCGCGAAATTAGCGGGAGGTCGTATGCGCCAGGTCATCGAAAATGAAATCCGGGGTTGCGTCTTCCAGACGTTCTGGGAATCGTTCTGCGGGCTTGGCGCCGGCAAAGAAGCGGAGCTTTTCTTCGGTCATCATCGGGTGATCGCCGCAGCAGATGCTCATCATGCCTTCCAGCATCAGCGTTTTACGGAACCATTGATCGCGCGCGCGCTGACGCAATTTACCCGCCACCGGCAGCAGAAACAGATTGGCCAGCGCCACGCCATATAACGTCGCGCTGAAAGCCCCGGCAACGCCCTCACCCAATTGCCCCGGCGATTGAAACGATCCGACGACGCTCATCAAGCCAATGACGGCGCCGACAATGCCCATGGTGGGCGCAAAGCCGCCAGCGGCCTCAAAGACGCGGGACTTATCGAGATCATCGCGATACGTAATGTCAATTTCCGTCATCAGGCTATTGCGAATGAAGGCTTCCGGCTGCCCGTCGACCATCAGTTGCAGACCTTGGCGAATGAAGGGAATTTCCACCTGCGCCAGCATCGGCTCAAGGGCCAGCGTGCCTTCCTGACGCACAAAACGGGAAATTTCCGTCAGGTAGTCGAGATAATCTTCAGCGCCGAAGGCGTCTTCACGCAGAGAGTGACAAAAGCCCGTCCAGGCGGCTCCCAGCGTTCGGGTTGAGAAACTCACCAGAACGGCGGTCGCCGTGCCCCCAAACACCATCAGCAGGGCTTCGGGCTGAATCAACGCCTGCAGGGGCGCATGCCCGAGCAACAGCGCGCCGCCCAACGTCAGACAGCCCAGAATTAATCCAATTACCGTCGCCTTGTCCATATGCGCGCGTCAACTCCCGAGGGCGTGGCGCGCCAGCCAGTGGCGAGCCCGACGTCACCTCTTTTATTCCCACACTGATCCCACTGTAGGATGGAATTCGGCGCGCGTCCTCAACGGTTTGGAGGATTTCGCAGGGCTTAACGCCTGAAAAAAGCGTTGCCGCGCATGAGCCCGTCGCCGCTGGGCACGGCGTCAAGAGCGGCCTGATTGGCGGCGTCTCCCCGTAAATACGCATTCAGAAACGTAGTCGCCGCGCCTTTGACGATATTTTGCGTGGCGTCGTCGCCGTGGTTGCCAAAGCTTTTGTGACGCCGATCTTCCAGCATCAGCATATAGCCATCCTGCGATTGCGGACCGAGCCGCACGGTCAAGACCCGATTCTCGGGATCGTCTTTGGTCCCCGAAATGCCAAACACCGGCGTTTCGACGGTTTGAAACGATTCAGCCGTATACGGGCCCCCGCCGCCTGGCCGGGTACTCACCGGAGAAAGGATAAACGCGGCGTCAATGCGCGGATCCCGAAAACTGGTCGGACCCTCGGGCATATTAATCGTCGCGCCAGCCAGCGCCAACGAGGTGTAAGACCCATACGAATGGCCTGCCGCCGCGATATGGTCAAAATCAATCTGTTTGGCGAAAGCGGGATCCTGCTGCGCCCGCGCCTCCAGTTGATCCAGTACGAAGCTGGCGTCTTGAGGCCGATCCGACCAGTTCTCCGACTGCTGGAACAGTAACTTCTCAGCGGCCTGACTGAAGGCTTTATGCTTGGCCTCTCGAATTTCCTGAGGCGACAAGCCTTGGGCGCTCAGCGTTTTGGATATTTCTGCAGGACCAATGCCATTTTCTGATAACTGATCGATTTTGCGTTGCGGGACGCCCAGTTGCTGAAGCTGTTCTTTAAAGGACGCCTGCTGCGCCTCTCGAACCGCCTGCACATCGGATCCGGGATGATTCATTGCAACCACGGCATAACCTTGGCTGGTCAAGTGCTCAGCCAAGTACTCCAGCGTTTTTTCGCTGCCGCCCAACCCATGGGACAGCACCACCAGAGGCGCAGGCCGGTCGCCTTGACTGGCTGGCAGGTAGAGACGCGTCTTAATGGCGCGATCGCCGCGCGTGGGGTCCGTATAGGTGACGTCCTCCCGGGTCACGCCGAGCGGCCCGTCTTGCTGATTGGTCTTAATAACGCCGCCCAGCGCGTTCAAAGAAGACCGCATCGCCCCGTTGGCGGCGCCCTTCTGACGGAAGGCCGTGGCCTGGGCCTGATCATAGAGGCCGTAGTCAGCAACGCTGTACCCAGCGGCGGGAGAGGAAGCGCGAGCCGCTTGGCGTTGCAGACTCGCCGGTCCCGAAATTTCCCTTGACGTGGCGCGTTTGGCGCGCGCACGCGCGGTTGTCTGGTATGAAACCGGATGAATCATTCTCTCAACTCTTTCTTGATTCTCTCTCTCTTGATTCTCTCTCTCAGCAGCTATCTCTCATGGGAAAGCGTCTTACAGGCCGCGAAAGGCCTGCGGGTCTTTAGCGTTTGAAAAACGGATTGCGCTCCAGTCGCCCCTCGCCTGTGGGAAGGTCATTGAGAGCGCTGAGCGATACCAGATCGCTGCGCATATAGGCGTCCAGAAACGTGAGGGCGCTGCCGTTAACAAACGTGTGGGTCTCCTCATCGCCGCCATTGCCAAAATCGATATGGCGTTTCCCGTTCAAGACTGTCATATAATGGTTTTCGGTCTCGGGGCCCAGTTTTACGGGTTGCGAGCGGAATTCAGGGTCTTCTTCAGAACCTGCGACGCCAAACACCGGCGTTTTAAGCGACTGGAAAGAAGTCGACGTAAATGGCCCTCTGTCTTCGCGCGATCCAATCGGCGATAAGACGTAGGCCGCCTTGATGCGCGGATCGAGAAAACTCTTAGTCGCGCCATCTGCGGTTTTAACCTCGGCGCCCGCCAGCGCCAGCGTGGTAAAGGAGCCATACGAGTGGCCGGCAGCGGCGATGTTATTGAAATCAATGCGTGGGGCAAGCTCAGGCTGCGACAGCGCCTGCGCTTCGAGCTGATTCAGCACGAACGTGACGTCCTGAGGACGATCCGCCCATTGCTGCGGATTATGATCCAGTAACGCATCGGTAACGGACTTTTCGGCTTCGCGGTTCAATTGGGAAATCTGGCCTTCATCCACCCCTCTATTGCTGAGGAAACGCGACACGCCCGCCTCGGTCAGCCGACCATTTTCGGACAACTCCTGGATCGCCTCCTCAGACACCCCGAAATCATGCAATTTCGTTTGATAAAACTGGTGTTTGACAGCGCGCTCAGCCTCCACGTCCGACCCCGGATGATTCAGGGCCATGACCGCATAACCATGGCTGGCCAAATGCTCAGCCAGATACCCCAGCGTTTTTTCGCTGCCGCCCAAGCCATGAGAGAGCATCACCAGCGGCGCCGCAGACGTGTCGCCTTCGGCCTTGACCGGTTGGTATAAAAGCGTCTTGATTTCGCGACCCCCGCGGTCGGGATCGGTAAATACAGATTCTTGCGTCTGAGTCGCGTAAGGCCCGGGCGCTTGATTCGCCTGAAATTGACCCGCCAGGGTCTTGAGGGCCTGCCGTCTCACGCGCTCAGGCGAATCGGCGCGTCTAAGCCGGAGGTCTGCGGACGCCTCCCGCGTCGAGCCAAATGCGGGCGTAAAGTTTGTGGGCTCCGCATCTTGAAACCCGCGAAGGCCAGGCGCCCTCTCTGCACGTTGCAAACGGGGGATCTCCATACGCGGATCGCCCGAACGGCGGGAGAACATGCCTTGAACGGGGTCGGACATCTTCAATACTCTCTATCTATTATTTACAACAAACGGGTGCTACAAGAATAAAAACAACAAAATCGGGATGATTGCCCTCACGGACACAGCGCGCTTTTTCAGCGTTTTGAGCGCTCAAAACTGTGTAAAACCAAAGCGCAAACGACCCAGATATGGCCCTATCCCAACGACAATGCTGACATTCGCCCGCCGGCCAAAAGGGCGTTATCGGCGAGATGATGGATCTTGGGCTCAGGACGCGCGCGCGTGGGCTAAACTAAGAAAGAGGGAAAGCGGCGCAGCCCCCCAAACAGAGGAACGCCCGCATCTCCCTTGGAATTATGTCGGACAGATTATGGCAGAGAGGGAGAGAGACTGCGTGAAAACACTTCCCGGATGCGGCGCGCGCGCGCGGAGCGTCATCGTCATCAGCGCTATTGTCATGAGCGCAGCCAGCTTTTGTATGGCGGAAATCGGCGCGTGGGCGGACCCGCCGACCCCCAACGAGACGCCGTTACCGGCTCCCGGAGAGAGAACGCGCGGGGGCGGGACTGGCTGGAAGCTGGTCAGTTTTCCGCTGCGACTGGCCACCGCAGCGATGGGGGCGGGGCTGGGCGCACTGCAAGGCGGCTATGAAGGCGTTGCGGCGATGGAAACCAGCGTCGCTGAAGAAACCTTCGGACGCGCCGATCGCAATCCGATGCTGGTTCCGGTGGGTGTGGCCGGGGCGCTGATCGCGCTGCCGGTCGGCGCCATCAGCGGAGCCCCCAGGGGCGCCTCCCACGGCCTCAAAGAAGGCTGGCGCTGGTGGGATCGTTATTAACCTGCGGATCGCTATTAACGGCGAGCCCCCGGCGCGCGAAAAGCAATTGGCGCATCGGGCCCGTTTTGATACGCTGAACACCCGGGGCCTCGCCTGGCGCTCGCCCCGCTCAATCAGGGTTGTCCTGTCGTTATGACTGCGTCCTATTTTTCGCGCCGCTGGCTTGAAAGCCTGCTATCCCCGCGCCCGCCTGAGAGCGCGCTGGGCTTTGCCCCGCCGCCGCACGGCGGCATGATTGAGCGATGGCTGTCGCGCGCCCTGTGGGAATCCTTACCCAACGCATCGCCCGGCAAACGGGGCCGAAAACCGGGCGGCTCGCCGGAGGATTCTCGCGCGCTGATTCTGAAACCAGCGCTGGAAGAGAATTGTAATGAATTGGGCCACGTCGAAGCCGGCCATTTACTCAAGCTGATGGATGTCGTCGGCGTCGTGTCGGCATTCCGGCATTTTAATGAGGGCAATATCTTTGTCACGGCCTCGCTCGACCGAACCAATTTTGTCAGTCCCATTCACGCATGGGAATACATCCGCATGGACAGCCGCATCACGCAGGTATGGGGCTCCTCGCTGGAAACCGAAGTGACGTTATCGGCCTTTGGCTTGCGCGATCGCGAAACCGTGCGCCATGACGTGGCCACCGCCTATCTGACGTATGTCGCCCTGGATGAGCGCCGCCATAAAGTCACCCTGCCGCCATTGTCGTTGGGGCGCGCTTCGGACTACCGGGCCGCGCGGCTCGCCGACCTGCGGCGCGAAAACCGCCGACAGGAAGCTAGCGAGGCCCCGCCGCTGGCGCTCAATGCCACTGACGATCCTTTTATCAGCGATATTTCTCGCCTGATGACGCGCAAAGAGACCAACTCGCTGGGCAACGTCTTTGGCGGGGTGATTCTGGAAATGATCAGCGCAGCAGGCCAGCAGGCCGCCTTGCGCCACGCCGGACGCGGTCCCGCCATTCTGGCGCGGATTGATCGCATGAGTTTTCTGGCCCCGGCCTTTGTGGGAGAAACCGTCCGCGCGCGGGCGCTGCCGACCAAGACGTGGAAAACTTCGATGGAAACCCAGGTCCTCGTGGAAGCCATCGCCCCCGGCGACCCGTTTCACCCGCGAGAAATCGCTCAGTGTTATCTGGTCTTCGTCCGGCTTGATGAGACCACTGAACGCCCCGCGCCTGTGCCTCCCTGGCAACCGACGACCCCGCAGCAGACCCAGCGCGCAGAAGCCGCCGACATTCGACGCCAGTTTCGCGCCAGTGAGGCGCTTCAGGCCAAGAACGAGCACACCCCGCGCTTACCACTCTGGCGACGATGCCAGTTATTCTGGCGAGACAAGGCGTCTCGCCTTAAACGTTGTTTCTGGATATGGATGGAGCCTTAACCTATGGACGTCGATTTTGACCCGAGATACGACGCAAGCGCCGTCGTCGTCGTTGAAAAACTTCTGCCGGGCGGCGTCGGGCTGGCCCGCCTGCCGGAAGGCAAGCTCGTGCTGGTCGAAGGGGCCGCCGCGCAAGACAAGCTTTCGATTGTCTATCGGATCGGACGCGCCAAGACCTTGCGCGGGGCGGTTCGGCTGGTCCTCAAGCCTTCGCCTGATCGCCGCGATCCGGCGCCTGCGCCGTGTCCGGCATGCGATTGGGTCCATTTGACGCGAGAAGCGCAGTTGCGCGAAAAACGCCTGCTGGTCGCCGATTGTATGCGCCGTCTGGCGCGCCTGCCGCAAACCGCGATCGAAGAGACTCTGGCCCCGCCCCCGGAACTGTCGCTGCGCAACAAGATTTCGCTGGCTATCCACGAAGCGCCGCCGCTCTCTGAGACGGACGCGCCACCCAAAGACGCGGCCCAAACGGGCGCAGCGCTCATCGGGTATCGCGCGCCGGGGAGTCGCAGCATTGTCGCTTATGAGGGCTGCCTACAGGCGCCGCCCGTCTTTGCCGAGATCGTCGCCTGGCTGAGCGCGCGCTGGCCGGGGCAGACCGGCGCAGAAAGCCTGCTGTTACGGCAAAACGCAGGCGGCGATATTCTGGTTGGTTTTCGCGGCGAAACGCTTCGGCATCAGGCTCTCGAACCGCTGGTTGCGCCGCTGCGCCAAGCGTTTCCCGCCATTCTGGGAATCGACGCCCAAGGCGTCTCCGGGCACCGGGTGCTGGCAGGACAGGCGTTTTTCCGCGAAGAGCTGGGCGAGTGGACGTTTCAGGTCGGCTGCGACAGCTTTTTTCAGGTCAATCGGGCCGCGGCGGGGCTGTTGCTGGGCCTGGTGAAAGACTCTCTACGCGTCATCGCCGGGGATCGCGCGCTGCTGCCTTCCGGCGTGGATCTTTACGCGGGGGTTGGGACGTTTACGTTTGCGCTGGCGGCCGTATGCGAGCGCGTGATCGCCGCCGAATACGCCGACGGCGCCATCGCCGACCTCGCCCTGAACTGCGCGCTGAATCAGGTCGAAACCGTGGAAGCCCGCCATGGCGACGTGTGCAGTACGCTCAAGAGCATGGAGGACGACGTCGCCATCGCCATTGTGAATCCGCCGCGTACGGGCTGCCCGTATCGCGTCATTGACTGGCTAAACGCCCACGTCCGCGAAGGAATTATTATGATTAGCTGCGATCCGGCCACGCTGGCGCGCGATCTCAAACGCCTCAAAGAGAAAGGCGAGTGGCGCATCGAGCGCATCCAGCCGGTGGATATGTTCGCGGACACGCATCACGTGGAAACCGTCGTTTGTCTGGTAAGGGGAGAGGCGTAGCGCAAGCCTTGCGCCATCAGCCGCACTTCACGATTCAGACCGGCCAGACTCTGATAGAATCCGCTGGGGAAGAACGTTTGGGAGTACACGCCCCAAAAAGCGCGCAGCCATGCGGTTTTATCCACATCGGGCCGTCGCCGCGCCTGAAGCGCCAAGGCCCTGGCCAACTGCGGACGGTTTAAATTGAGCTGATTGCGCGCCACGCGCCGGAAGAAATACAGCGTCACCAGGGAGCGCAACGCCTGCGCCTGCGGCGGCAAGCCGAATTCAGGGGCGAAAATATCGTCCAGCACGCGCAAGTGACACGACACGAGCGCCTGCGCCTTCTGCGGATCTTTGGTCAGCGCGTTGGGCTGAATACGGTAGCCCAGCACGTAGCGCGGCAGCACGGCGACGCCTTGCGGATAGCGCTGAAAAATCTTGACGAAGTACTCAAAGTCGTCCGAATGCGTCAAATCTTCGCGAAACGGTCCCAATTCATCCAGCAGGGAGCGGCGGTACAGGCCGGTTCCCAACTGACACGGAAAACGCACGTCGAGAACCGTAAGCCAGTCGTAGCAAAACCCCGGCGGCAGGACGGTTTCCCCGGACGGCAGGGTCAGCAGATCCACGCCCACATTGCGCAGCGGTCGCCCGCGCTCGTCAATGGTATTGTAGAACCCTTTGGCAACGACTTTATCCGGGCAATCGCGCAGGGCGGCCAGAAGCGTTTCGAGCGCATCGGGGTAAAACACGTCGTCAGAGTCCAGATACGCCACATAGTCGCCCCGCGCGTGGGTCAATGCGACGTTACGAACGGCGCTCCCTGCCGAAGACGGTTGCTTGGGCAGCGGAATATAATGAATCCGCTCATCGCGCGCGGTAAACGAGGCCATCAGCGCGGGCGTGCCGTCGGTCGAGCCGTCATCGACGACCCACAGCTCCCAATGGGGATAAGTCTGGCGAAGGACGGACATCACCGCCTCGCCCAAAAAGCTTTCACAGTTGTGCGTGGGCAAAATCACGGAAATCAGCGGCGTTTGCCGCGTGTCAGCGGCGCTCATGGCGCAGGAACTCTCCATACCGCGCGTCCTCTCTTATTTTTTAACGTCTTATTTTTTAACGTCTTATTTGCGGGTCTCTCTTCGTCGCTTTCGCGTCAACCGGCCCATTATAGCGCAGACGCCTTCGCGCGCCAAAAACCCGTCGAAATCCGGTCCCAGCGCTTCCCGGATGCGTCCGGGAGCTCCTCGCGTCGCGTCGAATCCCCCGCGCATTCAACGCCAGCCCCTAAAAATCCCGAGCGGGATCTTTTTACGAAAAATCCCCGCGAAGATCACCGAAAAGCACCGAACGGGATGATTTTTCCCTCGCAAGGAGGTACAATCAAAAAACATCCCGAGCAGGATCTTTTTTGAAAGGCCCGCATGCCCATTCAAAATGCCCGCGACTTCGGACAATTGATTCGAGAAACCCGAAAAGCCAGCCAAGTCACCCAGAAAGAGTTGGCGGCGGCATGCGGCGTGGGCGTTCGATTCATCCGGGAGCTGGAAAAAGGCAAACCCACTTGCGAACTGGAAAAAGCATTGCTAGCGGCCGCAATGCTCGGCCTTACGCTGAACGTGAGGCGCGAATAATCCATGCCGCAGGATAAACAATCGCTCGCCGTCTGGCTGTCTGGAGAATGGGTCGGGGTTCTCCAGCAAACCCCGACGGGGAGCATGCAATTTACCTATTTGCCGCAGGCGTCTCAGGCGCTTTCTATTGGCATGCCAATCCGGTCAGAACCCTACAATGACGTCCGAAGCGAGGCCTACTTCGGCGGCCTGCTGCCAGAAAGCGCCATGGCCCGCAAAGCCATCGGTCAGCGCTATGGCATTAATCCTCATAACAGTTTTGGGGTGCTGCGCGCCATTGGCTACGATTGCGCCGGGGCGGTTTCGCTGCATCCGCTTCACGAAACCGTGAGTGCGCAAGCCGCACAACCGTTTCCCTTATCCGGCAAGGCGCTCTCAGAAGAAGCGCTGTATCACCATATTCAGGAATTGCCTCAAAAGCCCCTGTTTTTAGGGGCGGAGGGTCTGAGACTCTCGCTGGCGGGCGCGCAGGACAAAGCGGCGGTTTGCGTCATTGACAACGAAATTGCCCTGCCACAAGCGGGTTGTCCCACCACGCACATCTTAAAGCCTGTAATGCCAGGCGTTGATGGGATTATTCATAATGAATACGCGTGCCTGAAGCTCGCCCAACGGGTGTGCGGGTCGATGGGCCTGAAGGTCCCTCACGCAGAAATCCGCTGGGCGCAGCAAACGCCCTATTTGTTGATTGAACGCTATGACCGGGTGATAGCGAGCGGTCATGTTCAACGCATTCATCAGGAAGATTTCTGTCAGGCGTTGGGGATTATTTCCGCCAATAAATACCAGCGAGAAGGCGGCCCGGATTTTACCGCCTGTTTTGATCTCCTGCGAGCAACCACCCGACCGGTCAAAGACCGCAACGCAATGGCGGCGTTGATGGCGTTTAACTACCTCATTGCCAATTGCGACGCGCACGGAAAAAACGTCTCGCTGCTTCATCATCCTCAAAGCCAGATTGCCATGGCGCCCGCTTATGACCTGATCTGCACGCAGGTTTATCCCCATCTGGCCCAGACCATGGCGATGAAAATCGGCGGCTATTATGAACCCGATCGGATTTTTGCGCGTCATTGGCAACGGCAATGCCGGCAGATGGGCTATTCGTACCCGGCCTTAAGAGAAACGCTCTATAAGCAGGCCCGTCTTCTGCCGGACGCGCTTCAGGCCGAAAAAGCCAACATGCAGGAGCGCAACGTGTTTGATCCGGTACTGGATGAGATGGCGCGCGTGATTGAAGCGCGCTGCCAGCAAACCATTCAGCGGCTTGAGACAGGCGACTGATTTCTGAAGCCCTCAGACCTTCCCAGGCATCTTAAGAAAGCTCAGTTCTCACGAAAAAAACAGGCGCGTCAGCCGGCGATGGCCTGCTCTTCGGTTTCAAAAATGGGGATCGAGCGATTCAGGTTGGTCAGCATGACCAGATTGCTGACGTAACTTTGCAAGGCGCACAGCGTCAAACGGCCGTTGGTCTCTTCGCACAGGCGCTTGCACGACAGCAGAATACTCAGCCCGGAACTATCCATAAAGCCGACCTTGCCCAGATTGAGAATCAGCCGGTTGCGGCCGCTGCGCACGATGCTCTGGATGGCGGCCTTGATGGTTTCGCAGTTACGGAAATCCACGTTTTGCGAATCGATTTCCACGACGGTGGCGTCGCCGGCTTCGCGCGTCTTCAGTCCGGTGATAGGGGTCATGGGCGTTACGGGCCTCTCTGGTCTTGTCGCGGGTATTGTCTTGGGTATCGAAAATGGGTCTCAGGATTGCTCCTTACTATAGCACTGATGGGACCGCCGCGCATCGCCAGCGCGGGCAAGCCCTCCGGCTGGGGGAGAAGGGCGCGCCGCGCGCAGACGTCGCAATTGCTTTACGAGCGCTTGGGACCTTGGGGCTTTTGGCGTATAATCGCCCCCGGTAATCTGGCCATTGATTTTGACCGGTCCGTCTGGCCGGCAGACGTAACAGGGCCGTTAACAGCGTTTAATATGAAACGGGGTAGAGACCGCACGTGAGCACCCGACAAACCCAGATTTTCGGCGACGGCAACGTCGTTCCCATCAGCATTCGCGACGAAATGCGCCGCTCGTACATCGATTACGCCATGAGCGTCATCGTCGGCCGCGCCCTGCCCGACGTGCGCGACGGTCTCAAGCCCGTTCACCGGCGCATCCTGTACGCCATGCACGAACTGGGCCTCACCCCCGAGAAGGCATTCAAGAAATGCGCCAAGGTGGTCGGCGAAGTGCTGGGGAAATATCACCCGCACGGCGACACCGCCGTCTACGACGCGCTGGTGCGCCTTGCCCAGGATTTTTCCAGCCGCTACCCGCTGGTAAACGGCCATGGCAACTTCGGCAGCGTCGAAGGCGACAATGCCGCCGCCATGCGATACACCGAATGCAAGCTGACGCACGTGGCGATGACGATGTTGCAAGACATCGAGCAAGACACGGTTGACTTTCAGCCCAACTACGACGGCTCGGAGTCGGAGCCAAGCGTGTTGCCCACGCGCCTGCCCATCCTGTTGCTCAACGGATCCAGCGGCATCGCCGTCGGCATGGCGACCAATATCCCGCCCTATAACCTGTCGGAAGTCGTCGACGGCCTGTGCGCGCTCATCGACGAGCCGACGCTGGACGCTGACGGCATTACCCAGTACATCAAGGGACCGGACTTCCCCACCGGCGGCGAAATTGTCGGGATGCGCGGCATCCGGGAAGCCTATCGAACCGGGCGCGGCAGCGTGCTGGTGCGCGCCATTACCAGCATTGAGCAGATTCCCGGCGGCGGCGGACGCCAGGAACGCACCGCCATCGTGGTGACGGAAATTCCCTTCCAGGTAAACCTGACCAATCTGATCGAGAAAATTGCAGAACTGGCCCGCGAACGCAAAGTAGAAGGCATCAGCGACCTGCGCAACGAGTCGGACCGCGACGGCATGCGTCTGGTCATCGAACTCAAGCGCGACGCCAAACCGGACGTCGTCCTGCGCAACCTGCACAAGCACACGCAGTTACAGACCACCTTCGGCGTCAATTCGCTGGCGTTGGTGAATAATCAGCCGCGCTTGCTGAGCCTGCTCGATATTCTGCATGAGTTTATTGATCACCGCATCGAAGTCGTTGTCCGTCGCACGCGCTTTGAACTGGGCAAGGCCCAGGCCCGCGCCCATATTCTGGCCGGATTAATTATCGCCATCGGCGATCTGGACCAGGTGATCGCCTTGATTCGCAACGCCAAAAGCGCAGAAGAGGCCCGCGAGCAGCTCACGACGCGCTATAGCCTCGATGTTGATCAGGCCAACGCCATTCTGGAAATGCAATTGCGCCGCCTCACCGGACTGGAACGCGAGAAAATCACGGCGGAATACAACGATCTGCAAGTCAAAATCGCTGATTTCAAGGCGATTCTCGCAGATCGTCAGCGCGTATTGTCGATTATTAAAGAAGAACTGCGAGAATTGCAGGCGCAATACGGCGACCCGCGTAAAACGCGCATCTTGCCGACCGAAGATGACGGCTTCTCGATGGAAGATCTCACCCCCAACGAGGCGATGGCCGTCTTTATCACCCGTCAGGGCTATATCAAGCGCATCGCGCTGGACGCCTTCGAGCGTCAGAACCGGGCCACGCGCGGAAAAGGCGCCATTAAGACGCGCGACGAGGACGACGTGATCCTGTTCTTCGTGGCGAATATGCACGATTCCGTGCTGTTTTTCACCAGCCGGGGCATCGCTCACAGCCTGAAGGTTTACGATTTACCCGAAGGCAGCCGCCAATCGAAGGGCCTGGCCGTCATCAACCTGTTGCCTTTGGAGCAGGAAGAACGCGTCACCGCCGTGGTGCCGGTCGCCGACTTCTCCGACTCGCGCTTCCTGCTGATGCTGACTGCGCAAGGCTGGATTAAGAAAATCGAGCTGGCGCATTTCGCCAATATTCGCCGCAACGGCCTCATCGCCATTGGCCTGGAAGACGACGACTCGCTGAACTGGGTGCTGCCCGCCGATGACAACGATCAGGTGATTATCGGCACCAGTCTGGGTATGGCGATTCGCTTCCCGGTGCGCGATTTGCGTCCGATTGGCCGCACGGCGCGCGGCGTCACGGCGATGAAAATGCGCGCCGGCGATCAAATCGTCGATTTCGGCGTCTGCCCCAATAACGCGACGCTCGACCTGATGATTATCACCAACGACGGTTTCGGCAAGCGCACCAATATCGCCGAATTCCGTCCGCAGAATCGCGGCGGCATCGGGCTGATTGCAACCAAATTCAAGAACCCGCGCAGCCGCCTGACCAATATTCTGGTGATTGACGACTCTGACGAGCTGCTGATCGCCAGCGCCAACGGCGTCGTGGTGCGTCTCAACGCCCGCGACATCTCGCGCCAGGGGCGCGCCGCCACCGGCGTGCGCCTGCAGAATATGGACGACAACGACTTTGTGGCCTCCGTCACGAAGATCGTCTCTGACGAAGAGCAGGAACGCCTGACCCAGGACGGCGCAGCAGGCGCGGCGCGGCAGCATGGAAGCGATACGCTCGCCCCGTCTGATCCGGTCGACGCCGATGACGACGCTCAGACCCGACTGCCGGATCTGAAGCCGCCCTCCGAAGACGACGACGCCCCTTCGGCGTAAGCCACAGCGCGATTGCTTTATTGCAAGAACGGCCCGACAGCGCTGCTCGTGCGGCCTTCCGGGAGCAGCAGGCGCCGCCGCGCAATCGCCTGAAGCCTGCGGGTTTTTACTGAGGACGTACCCGACCCGCTTCAGGAATGGCGTCTATGCTCTCGCCCGCCTTTTTTTACAGTCCCGCGTCTACGCCCCCGCGCTTTGGCGCGAAAAGCCCTGAATCTGGCCCCAAGCGCAAAGGCAGACAGACTTCGGAGCGAATGACGTTCATTGCCGAACAAATCCATCAACTCAAACAAACACTCCTCGAAGCGGGGACTTTTCAATACCATCTTTTTGATTCCCAAAGAGATATCCCGTTGGAGCCACCGGCCAACCCATCAGAACGGGTCATGATCATACGGCTGGCCAAACGACTTGGATTTCGACGACATTCGCCCGGAAGACAGGTTTCTGCAGAAACCATACAGATCCGGCGCAAGCTGGAAGAACTCAAAAATAAGCTGATAGCTTTAGAAAGTTTTGAGTCTCACGTCTTAATCCCGGAAGATCTCGATCTCTCTCCCGGCTTTCTTGAAAGCGCCCCGAACTACCGGAAGTTTGTCCACGAGGCCAAAAAACTGGGTTTTAAATTGAAAGACTTACGATCCCGCGCCAAAGGGCCTGATTTTCGGGAGGTTCCCTTAGGCGGCGCGCCGGATGGGGATCCCGACACCTAGCATCTGACGCGCGCAGGCGATCGCTGGCGGCGGCGAGACCCTAACGGCCAACAGAAGAGCCCAGCGCGCTGCCGGCCCCGCCCATGAAAGACCCCAGCGAGGAGATCAACATGGGGGCCATCAGCACGATAAACAGCGGCGGAAACACGAAAAACACCAGCGGAATCGTCATCTTGGTGCTGGCTTTCGCGGCGAGCTCTTCGGCCTTCTGACGGCGGCGAACGCGCACGTCGTCGGCGTACACGCGCAACGAATCGGCCACGCTGGTGCCGAGTTTATCCGCCTGGACAATCATGCTGCACAAGGACCGCAACTCGTCGACGCCCGAGCGCGTCCCCAGGTTCGAAAACGCTTCGCCGCGCTGAATCCCGGCGTTTAACTCCTTGTTGAGACGCTTGAATTCATACGACAATTCGGGCGCCATCCGCTCGGTTTCGTCGCCAATGCGCTGAATCGTGGAATCCAGCCCCAGACCGGCCTCGACGCAGACGACCATCAAATCGAGCGTATCGGGCAAGGTATAGCGAATCTCGGTTTTCCGCTTGCCCGCCTTGGAGCGAATATTGATTAGAGCCAGATATTTTCCCAGCAATAACCCGGCAATCAGCGCGCCCACAGAGACCACCATGCCCATGCCCAGGCCAAAATTCTTGACGCCAATCATGAAGCCGCCCAACAGGCCAAAGCCCGCGCAGACCATCCCCACAGCGATTTCAACCGCCAGGAAGCGATTGACCGCCGTATCGTGATCCGCCTGACCGGCTTGCGCCAGCAGCGTCTTGACGTTTTCGTAGTGGCGATCGTTGCCCCTGTAAAACTGTTGCGAGAGGGGGGTGGAAAAATCCACGAGCGTTTCGAACAAATCTTTTCGCGGCGTGGCGGCGCGACCGCCCAGCGCCTTGAGTTGCTTCAAGGAGTCCAGCCGGGAATGCACGGGATCTTTTTCGGGAAAGAGCAGCGCCAGCGACTGAAACGTCAGAAAAAACGCCGCCCCGACCAGCAGGAGCCCCGCAAACGCAATTAAGGCGATGGTTAAGGGTGGCAACGGCTTAGGGTCCTTTCAGGCCAGCGTTTCGGCGGGCGTTTTGGGGGATACTCATGGCGCTAGACGCGAATGTCCACGATTTTTTTCATCACAAAGAAGCCGATTAATTGCAGGAAGGCGGCGATACCCAGGGCAATCTGACCGAGAATCGTTGAATAGAGCGGCTCAACGTAAGTGCGCATAAACAGAAACAGCACCAGAAACACAATCACGGGCGCGGCGCCCAGCATATAGCCGGTCATGCGCGCTTGCCCGGTCGCGGCGGAAATCTGCCCCTTGAGCTTGAAGCGCTCGCGAATGGTATAGCCCAGCTTATCCAGCACTTCGGCTAAATTGCCGCCCGCTTCACGCTGAATCAGCACAGCGGTAACAAACATGCGGATATCCGGCACTTCCATGCTCACGACCAGACGATTTAAAGCGTCTTTAATCGGAATGCCCAGATTAATATCATTCACCACCTGAGAAAATTCGGGCCCGATGGGGGCGCGCATTTCGAGCGCGATGACGTTGATGGCCGACTGAAACGAATGGCCTGCGCGCAAGGCGCTGGTCATCAGCCCCAGGGCGTCGGGCAATTGCTTGATGAAGGCGTTGGTGCGCGAGCCCTTCTTAAACTTGAGAAAGACTAACGAACCAATGGGCACGCCCAGCCCAAGCAGCGCTATCACGATATTGAGGCTCGCCAGACCAATGGGCAGGCAAATAATGATCGGCGCGACGATAAAAAACAGGATGAATTTATCCACCGTCATTTTCATGCCGGCTTGCGCGAGTTGCTTTTTGAGCGAGGCGGCAAAGTTAAATCGGTTGAGCACTTTGCCCACCGCCTCGTTGTCGTAGCTGCGATCGCGCATCAGCTCTTCCAGACGCCGCATGCTCTCGTCCTGAGCCTCGACGATGACGGCGTGGGCGGATTTAATCTGCCGCAGGCGCATCTGCATCGGCGTCGGCTCTGGGCTGGCGTAGCGCTGAAAATAGAACAACGCAAAGCCGATCGCCACCGAGAGACCCAGCACCAGCGCCACCGCGACGATCATCCAGATAAGCGTCGAATCACCCATGGGCGCGGCGTCCCGGCGTTTGTCCCCTGCGCAGCGCGATCAGTCTATGGCGCTTCATTGGATACGACCTCTCTGAGTAGAACCTCTCTGGGCGGGCGTCACGGCTTGCGCAAGCGCTGAAACAGGCCAATCTCGTCGGCGCTGAGAATCGGCTTGTCGACTGGCGCGTCCGGCGCGGGCGGGGGTTTAATGGCCAGCATGTCCTCGACCGACTGTTTGACGAAAATCTCGTTGGCCAGATGCAGCCCCTTGGCCTTGGCGCGATCGGCGAAACGCGGCCGCACGCCGGTGGCGATATGCGCGCCAATGACGCGCCCGCGCTCGTCCAGGCCGATTTGCTCGTATTTGAAGATCTCCTGCATCGTGACCGTGTCGCCTTCCATACCGACGATCTCAGTGATGCTGGTGGTTTTACGCTGCCCGTCGCTGAGACGGCTGACCTGAACGATCAGATGCACCGCCGAAGAAATCTGCTGACGGATGGCCTTTTCGGGCAGGGGATTGTCGTTCATCAGACACATGGTTTCGATCCGCGACAGGGCGTCGCGCGGGGTGTTGGCGTGCAACGTGGTCAGCGAGCCGTCGTGACCGGTGTTCATGGCTTGCAGCATGTCCAGCGTCTCGCCGCCGCGACATTCCCCGACGATGATACGATCCGGGCGCATCCGCAGGGCGTTGATGAGCAGCCGTCGGATGGGAATCGCGCCTTCGCCCTCGATGTTGGCCGGACGCGATTCGAGCCGCACGACGTGGGGCTGTTGCAACTGAAGCTCGGCGGCGTCTTCGATGGTGACAATGCGCTCGTCTTCGGCAATTAGCGCCGACAGACTATTGAGCATGGTCGTTTTACCGGAGCCCGTTCCACCGGAGATGATGATGTTCATATGGGATTTCATGGCCGCCACCAGGGTTTCGGCCATGGAAGGCGTCATCGAGCCCCAGCCCAGCAGCTTATCCAGTGTCCCGGCGTCTTTCTTGAATTTACGAATGGTGACCGACGCCCCGTCAATTGCCAGCGGCGGAATCACCGCGTTAAAACGCGAGCCGTCGTAAGGTTTGCCCGGCGCCTTGATGCGCGCATCGACCAGCGGTACTTTTTCATCGACGCGGCGGCCTACAGTCGAGACAATCCGCTCAATGACGTGCATGAGGTGGGCGTCGTCGCGAAACTGCACGGCGCTGAGCGTCAGCTTGCCGTTTTTCTCGACGTAGACCTGATTGGGCCCATTGATCATGATCTCTGAGATGATCTCATCCAGCAGCAGCGGTTCAATCGGGCCGTAGCCCATGATTTCTTCCACCAGTTCGCCGACCAGCGCTTCGCGCTCGGGCCGACTCATGGGGATGCGCTCCTGTTGCAGGATCTGCTCCAGGAACTGGAAGGCGGCCATGACGATGGCCTGTCGATCGGTGGCCTGATCGTCGCCCACAACGAGATTTTCGACGAGTTTATTGTGAATCTTGTTTTTGAGCTGCTCGAAATGCTCGCCCTTGGCGGTTTTGCGCGTATCAATCGCGCCGCCGGCTTCGGATGCGCCGATGGGAGCCGCCGGACCGCCGCCTGCGGAATTGGCGCTGATGAGCGGTCCCGGCGCAGGCGTCGACGCGCCTTGTCCGGGTAAGGCGGGTCGCGTCTTATTCAGGCGTTCTCGCAGCGACATGCGGGCTTATCTCCTGCCGAACAGGCCTGATAACAGGCTTTTGGTCGGTTTCTTGCCCAATCCGGCCGGGCGCGCCTCGCTCTCGACCGCGTCGTCACGATGCAGCAAGCCGCTCACCTGCCGCGCCAGCCCGAGGAAGTTCTGATAAATCGCCTGCCCGTTTTCCAGCGAGCTGATCGGGATGCCGCGGTTAATGGCCGTCATCACGGCGAAATAGTTATTGGGAATTTTCCAGTACACGCCGTGATCCAGCGTTTCCTCGACGTCTTCGACGCTGATTTCGTCGTCGGGCACATAGCGGTTCATCACCAGCTTGACCTTCTGCTTGTCGTAGCCGAGGCGCTCAAACAGGCTTAACACGCGCTGATTGCTGCGAATGCAAGGCAGGTTGACCATCGACACCAGCATGATATTGTCGGCGAGATCCAGCGCGGTCAGCGTCTTGGAGTCAAACGAGGTCGTCGTGTCGATGATCACATAGGGAAACGTGGCTTTCAGCACGGTCAGCACGGTATTAATCTGATCGGCGGTGACTTCTTCGGCTTCTTCGACGTGCAGCGGATCGGCCAGGACGTAGACGCGCGAGGCCCCGTATTCGAACTTCGCCAGCGACGTTTCCAGATAGGCGGCGTCCACGCGTCCGATATTGCGGGCAATATCGACAATAGTCTGCTTGGGCGTCACGTCCAGAAACGTGACGATATCGCCGAGTTGCAGGTTTAAATCGACCAGCGCCACCGGCTGTTGCGTCACTTCTGAGAGGGCTTGCGCCAGATTCACGGCCAGCGTGGTCTTGCCCAGGCCGCCCTTGTTGCTGAAAATCGTGATAATGCGCCCGCTGTCGTCTCCCTGACTCTCTGCGCCCAAATGCGACTGATGCTTATGCAACAGACCCAGCAATTCTTCGCGCTGGATGGGACGGCGGATGAATTCGCGCGCGCCGGCCTGCATACAGGCCATGATCGTTTGCAAATCGATCTGATCGCCCGAAATGACGATCAGCACGTCTTTAAAGTGCGTGGAAATGCGCGTCACCAGCTCCAGCGTCTTGGCCGTGTCGGCGCGCAGATCAATGAACACCACGTCGGGATGATTCTGCCGCACCAGTTCGTAGCCGTAAATCAGGCTATCGGTCTCGGCGATGATATCGACCAGTTGCGTTTCGCCCAACGTCTGACGAATCAGGCCGCGGGTCTCGACGTCCCCTTCAATGACGATGACTGAAATCACCCGACTCATGTTAGCCTCTTTCTCCCTGCCTGCCGCTAGCCTTTGGCGCCTGGCGCGCTGCTCTCGAAGTACCGGCCGCGATCCTGGTTATTGTCGAGCACGTGGGGCGTCACGATGACGACCAGCTCGGTGTTGAGCTTGTTGTAGCTGCCGTTCTTGAAAAAGATGCCCAGAATCGGGAGATCCGAGACAAACGGCGTCTTGGCGAAGGTGTTGTTTTCCTCGCGCGTCAGAATGCCGGAAATCATCAGGCTTTCGTCGTTATGAAGCTGCACGGTGGTGTTGGTCGTGCGCTTGAGGATGCCGCACACCCGCCCGCCAGTGATATCAATACAGTTGCCAGAGTCCAGACTGCTGACCTCCGGGGCGATTTTCATCTCGATCAGGCCGGTGCGAATGTTCATCCACGGCGTAAAGGTCAGGCGCACGCCATATTCGCGAAACGACAGAATCGGGCTGCCGTTCTGATCGGTTCCCGACACGTACGGGAATTCGCCGCCTGCCAGAAAACTGGCTTCGCGGCCATGGGTGGCGACCAGTTTGGGTTCTGCGAGAATCGAGACCTTGCCATTGGTTTCCAGCATATCGAGCGCGGTTTCAAAATTCCGGCTGATGCCAAACGTACTGGTCACGCCGCCCGGACTGCCATTACTGGCCTGAATGGTTCGCAGCGAGCGCTTGAGGCCTCCCGCCAGACCCCGTCCGCCGAAATCCCAGCCGGGCGCAAGACCTGCCGAAGCGCGACCGAGAAGCTCCAGCGCCTTGGAGTCCAGCGGCCCTTGCAGGCGCGTAATGGAGAAGTCTTGTCCCTGCGCGCCAAAGGAGGTTTTGAGATCGCGGGCGACCTGCTTATTCATCTGGATAATCTTGACGGCCAGCACCACTTGCGGCGTGGGGGTCTCGGTCAGATCGACGAACATCTGATCGCGATAGCCATAGGCGCCCGCCGTGCGCCGGATTTCGTCCAGCACGACCGAACTCGACGCCTGCCCTGAAATAATGAACGAGTCGTCGGTCACCCGCACGCGAATATTCTCATTGGGGGCGATCTCGTTGATGGCGGCCATCAGTTCGGCGGTGTCGTTCTCGATGTGCAGGTCAAAGATGCCTTCCTGTCCGCGCTCGTCCCAGACGATCAGGCTGGTGACGCCGCGCTGCTTGCCGTTGATCATGAGCTGATCCGGCGCCAGCGGAATCACGTCGGCCAGTTGCGGATCGGCTATCGACAGGCGCTCGATGGGTTGCGCAAACTTGATGATTTGCGATCGCCCTTTGCGCACCGTCAATTGCGTGAGATTTCCAGCGAGCGATTGCGGCGACTGGGCGCTTTCCTGAGCAGGCGGCCCGCCTGCGTCGGCGCGGTAGGACGGCGCAACGCTGGCCGCAGATGGCAACGGCATCGGCATCAAGTCGCGATCGCGCGAGGCCTCCTCGGCCAGCGGCGGGGTCGGCAACGGCGATGGGCTTATTTCCATCGCCGCGGGCGTTTCTATCCCCGCAACAGGCTCTGCGGTTTGTTGCAGCGCCATGGCCGGAATGGCTTTATCAGGCGTTACGGCAATTGCTTTATCAGGCGCTGCGGCGAGGCGGGCGATGGCGTCAGTCTCAACCGGATTCAGCGGCTGGAGAGCGTCCCTGGCCAGGGCCAATCCGCCCAGCGAGGCCGCCGCGCTCAACGCCATGGCGACGCTGAGGGCTCGTTTTATCACATCGTGTTGCATACGGGGCATCGCGGGGGCTCCTGCCAGTAATGACGGCAATAGGGGTAAACTTAATGCGACCACTCGAATTCTTTGGTTTCGCTGCTGGGGCCTTTGAGAATCTGGAGCGAGAAGGTTTTGGGGACCGGTTCTGGCGGCGGGGCTTCACCGGGCGCAGGCAAGCCAGCCGGATTAACCGGATTTTGCGCGGCGACAGGATGCGCCGTCAGCTTGGGCAGCGGCGCGCGCGGCGGCAGCGGCAGAAAATTCACCGATGCGGTCCCGCTGATGAGTTGCGCCATATCGGCGCCCAGCAGGGTTTTGCGCTTCTTGTCGCCAAAGCCGCGCAGGGCCAGATGGAATTCGCCCTGTTTGTTGGCCAACGCCAGCATCTCGGCCTGCTCAGGCGTTACCTCCAGCGTAATCCCCGCGCCGGGATTGGCCGTCACCGGCGGCGGCGCGTTTTTATCGTCGCCGCGCGTCGAGGATGTTGCGGCAGGCGGCAGAATAAAGCTCCCGCCCACAGCGATCACGCGCACGTTTTGCAGGAGCGTCTTGCTCATTTTGGCGTCTTCAAAAATCACCATGACGTCGACCCGCGCCCCGGGCGAAATCGCGCCGCTGACGCCGCCGATTTTGTCGACGTTGATACTGATGGCCCGCATCCCTTCAGTCACCGGCAGCATACCAGCCGTGTCCACCAGCATGTCTTGCGTCAACGAAGCATCCTGCTCAATCACCTCGGCGCTGAACTGCCCCGCAAGCTGATTAACGCTCGAAAAACTATCCTCGGCCGGCGTTTCGCCCGGCTCCAGCTCGATATCTACCAACATGGCAGGCGTAATCCGCACGCCTTCCGGAATGCGCACGGCGGCGCGAATTTCATGGAGACGCTTCATCGCCACGGTCTGTTTGGCTTGCGCCTCCTGCTTGAGGCGCTGGACCTCGGCCTCCAGCTTCTGCTTTTCGGCGTCTTTCTGCTGGGCGACTTGCGCGCTCTGCGCCGACATCCCACTGATGACGAAAACCGCCACCAGAATGCCGATGCCGCCCACGACCAGCGCAATTACGGCGGCGACCGCAAACTGGATAAAGCTCTTTTTAGGCCGTTTCGGCATGGGCATCGGGAAAACGCCCCCAAATTGCTACTGACAATTGCAACTGATGAAACCGCTGAACGCCGGAAAAGACCCCATCACCCGTCTCTCTTTCTGCCATCGACTCGCCCCGAGAGGCGACCCTCGTCTTTCCAGCGCGCCTTTCTCATGAAAGGATGCGTCTTCAGCATACCAACTGGCCTGCCTCCGCCTTATCCCCCATCCTGACGAATTCCACCGCCGACGCCCCTGGCGCGCGCCGGATTTCATCCAGACGGGGGAGCCGACGCCTCACCCTGCCGCGCCCTTCGACGCGACTGTCACAAAATGCGCGGCGATCGTTTTTATGCGATTGAGAGCCCCATTGGGGGGAATTGAATCTGTTTCTTAGTTGGGTGAAGAGCGCACAAAGCCGAGATTGAAGGACGTCGACCAGACGTGATACCGCCTGTGAGAAATTGGGGCGCGACAACCGGCGCGAATTCCGGGGCGAGTGGCGCATGGACGCGTCCGCCCGGCCAGACGCCGCCGTCGCCTGGCGGCGTCGAAACCCCGGTGGAAGAAGCCGTTCGGCGCGGCACGCCCTGGGTCGAGCGACGTCTTGAGCAGGTCGTGGGAGAAGAGTTTCTGGCCAACGCGAGCGAGTCGGCCAAACCCCTGTTTCGCAACCAGTGGCTGTCGCAGCATGTGACGCCTGTGGTCAAACGCTATCAATACCTCGAAAGCCTGACGCAAAATCCCTTTGCCGCCGCCACGCAAGGCGCTGCGGCGGGCGCGGCGGCCATGACGTTTTCTGAACTGTTCTACGGCGGGGCCGTCACCCCGCAAAGCGCGCAAATCGGGATGCTCAACCCGCTGGAAATGGGGCGTCAAGCGCGCGCGCGTCTACTGGCAGGCGTCCCCGAAAATCTTTCGAGCGCTGAGCGGGGCCTGCGCGCCACCGGCAACTTCTTTAAAAAAGTCATCTTTAATCAGAACATCAAGAATCTGGTTGCGCCGCTCAAACGCGGCAATGCGCCGTTAACCGGCCTCTTTGCGCTGGCCTACCTGTCGATGATCGCCCTGGGCGTCGACGCCGCCAAAACCGAATATCGCAATAACCGCCAGCAGGGCCATGGCGCGTTTGTCTCCGGCGTCAAAGCCTTATGGCAGGGCGTCAAGCGTAGCGCGCGCTGGCTCGCCTCGTGGGAAGTGGCCAATGTTGGCTACGCCATCGGGACGCTGTTGTTTGCGCTGGCCTTCAAGCGCTTCTCGCTGACAGCGGGGCTGGTTTATAAAACGGGCGCCGCCCTGGCGGGCGTTCTCAGCGGCGTGGCCTTCGGCGTGGCAGGCGAGCGCTATGTGTTAGAACCCCTGATGAAAGCCCCCAAGGCGCTCACGCCGCCCGAGGCTCCGGCTGCGATCCCCGGCCCGGCGCTGGCCATTCGGCCCGATTCGCCGTTTGCGGCGCTGCGCGACACGCGCGCCTGAGGCCCCCATTTTAGTATTCCCCATAATATTACAAAAAGTTAAGATCCGCGTTTCATCGTAAAGTTACGCGGGTATCGCCCGATAGGGATCATGCTGAGAATGGTCGCGCAACGTCCCTGCGCGGACGTTACCCGGATTCGAGAGGAACGCGCCCGTCATGCCCCTGTCCGTCACCTTCTCCTGCTCGCAAAAGCTTTTTAGAGTCGCCCGTCGGGGACAAGCCCTGATGGAGCTGACCTTCACCCTTCCCGTGCTCATTCTGCTCCTGATTGCGGCCTACGGCGTGGGCGCGGCCATGTACACCGGCTCCAACGCGTCAAGCGCCGTCAAGGAAGCCGTCGACAACAAGGCGCTCTACGCCGCCACCGACACGCCGATTACCTTAATGGAGTCGAAAATCAACGGCTATTCGGGCGGATCGTTCGTCGTGACGGGCGCGCCGGTCGACAGCATTGATATCGTCGCAGCCCATCGCGACAAGCGCACCGTGGTGGTCAATGCCAGCAAATCGTACACGTTTGCCATGTTGCCGACGTTTACCTTTGTCGTTTCGCAAGGCATTCCCGGCAATTTGCTACGCACCAACGTTGGGACCGCCGCCGGCATTACCGCGACGCCTTACCCGCCCACGCTGCCGTCTTCTATCCTGCCGCCCTTCGTTGATCCGACTACCGTCGGGGCCGTCCCGGCGACGCTGCCCAAAGGGGCGACGATTTCCAAAGCGGACTGCATCCCGGCCGACGCCGATATCGCCATTGATTTCGCCACCAGCGGATTATCGGCGGACGGCGCCAAGGCGCTGATTAAACTCTACGTCGACAAGCTTCAGGCCCAGGGTCTGGTTGCCTGCGCCAAGCCGATGCGCGACAACACCGATGACGTCGTGCTTGATCGCAGCGTCCCGGCCTATTAAAGCCTCTAACCGGAGATCCGTCGGATGGAAAACTTCTTGCCCCCGTCCCCTCAGCGGCCCGCGCCGCGATTTGGGCTTCTGGCGCAGACCATCGCGCGCCCGCCCCGACTGACTGAGCCGCCGCGTCCGGTTTATGGCTTTGTCCGCAGGCCCGGCGAGCGGCGGGCCCAGCGCGGCAGCGTGCTGATTGTCGTGACGCTGCTCAGCGTCTTCTTAATTGGCTTTGTCGGCGTGGCTGTCTACACCGGCCTGAATATGTTCCTGCAAAGCGAGTTGTCCAACGCCGCAGCGACCGCCGCCGGGGCGGGGGCGGCCGCATTCTACGACAAGTTTGACGCCAACGGCGGTCCGCTCAAAAGCGCCGATTACGCGCAAACCGCCGCCGCCGACACCTTCCGGCATCTGGTGGAGTCCAGCCCCGCGCTGAGCGGATTCAACGCCCAGCTTAAGGGGGGCGCGCCGACCATCGACGCCGCGCGCGAAACCGTCACGGTCGACGCCGTGGCGACGATTCCCACGGCCCTGCTGGCCCCCATCGGCATCGAGAAGTACGACGTCAGCGCGATCACCATGGCGCGTTATGCCCGGCGCAACGTGCTGACGACGGTTCCGCAAGCGATCGACACGGTGAGCGGCCCCGGCTACATCATGCGCACGTTGAATCCGCCGATGATTGACGGGCCCGGTCCCGATCTCTACGTGGGCGTCGCCCCCACGCCTTTCTTTGGGTATCACGGCGTGCTGGTAGAAGCCTGCGGCGGCCCGCGATGCTACGACGTGGGAGCGGCCGCCGTTCTCGCCGACGCCACCGGCGCCGTGGCCGATCGCCGATACCCCGGCGGCGTCGAGCGCCGCGTCCTGTACGGAAATTTCTATATCGATCTGGGCGCGGTGAATACGGCGCTTGGCTATAACAAGAACGTCAAGAAGGCCGACCGCATCAAGATTATCGACGACGGCTTCAACGATTACATCAAGCCGGACGGCACGCGCGCGCGCGGCATGGAGATTCCGCCCGGCGCGATCCCCCTGCCCACGCCAGCGATGCCCGGCACGCTGATTCAATCCGTGCAGGTGATGCACAACGCCGTATACTGCCCGGCCAGCGGCGGTTGCGTCGCCCCAACCGGCTACGTGTTTACGCCCATCTGACTATTGCCAACAGGGGCCTGGCTGCTGCCATCTCCTTCTTAGACGCCAAGCCGTCTTATGCGCGTAAGCGAGGGATAAGAATAGTAACGGCGCGCGTCGCGTTATTTGCAGCAGCGGCCCATTCTGCTACAATCATCGACGCAGATGCGCCTTGCGTCTGGAATCGCCGCAGCGATAGGCCAAGCAAGCATTAGGGCTTAGCCAATAGGCTCCCAAGGGCTTCGCCGCCCTTTGGCTTGGCGCCGCCGTCTTCCCCCCTTGCCCGCAGGAGTAACCTCACATGCAAGTTCGTTTTGGAGCTATCGTCCTTACACAAAACAATGGAAAAGCCCATACATTTCAAACAGTTAAAAAAACCCTTGCCACCCGTGAAAGCAAACTGACGGATTTACGCAATCGGTACGCCCGTGCTGGCGAGCCACAAGTCGCCTTCTCCATAGCCACCACAGACCAGCCTCCTCAACTTGTCATCTGGCACACCTCTGGGGGCGAAGAAGTACTCTTAGCCACTCGGGCCTTAAAGCTTCTCAAACGCCATGGCGGACCCGAAACTTTCACCGTTACCTCCAGCAATGACCGGCTCATCGGGGAAACCTTAAACGGCTGTCCCGTTGGCCCTTTCTCAAAGGCCGATACCGAGTTAGTCAACCGCATAAGGGAGTTTTTTCCCGTTATCAGGTAGCCCAGTTGTAGCCGGACCTCAAGTCAAAAACGCCCCGCGCGTGAAAAAATAATGGCGCAGGGCGGCCTCACAAAAACCGCCCTCGCGGTTTTCACGCAAGGGCGGCGGTTTTTGTGAAGCTGATCGCGGACGCAGCTTATTGCAGCAGGCGTAGCGATTCTTCCAGCAGATTCTTGTTGGTGCTGATGAGTTTGGCCGTCACGTCGAGTTGCAGCTTGGCCTGTTGCAGGTAATTGACGTTTTCGCGCATATCGACGTTCGACTTCTCAATCAGCCCGCTGCGAATCTCGCCGCTGCCGGCCATCGGCTCGCCGGATACGTCGCTGGGGACGAACTGATAGTCTTCCACCTCTTTAAGGCCGCCCGGATTGATGAAGTTCACCAGCGCGATCTTATAGAGCGGCGTGACGGTCTTGCCGCCATCGCCCAGACCGACCACCGTGCCGTCGGAGCGGATCTTGTACTCGTCATATTTGCCAAAGAACTTGCCATTGGACGGGTCCGCCCACAGGCTGATTTCCGTGGTCGGAATCTGGCTCGTGCCACCCTGACCCTGCGGCGGATTATTCGGCCCCGTGGAACCTGCGCCGCCCGGCGCGTTGACGTCGCCCGTATTAACGACCTCGCCATTCTCGCCCAGCAGATAGCCCTGCACTTTGGCCCCTTGCGCGTTCACCAGCGTCCCGTCCTTGTTGAGCGTGAAGTCGCCCAGACGGGTAAACCGCAGGCTATTATCGGCCTTGCGCACCACGAAGAAGCCCTTGCCCTCGATAAACAGGTTGGTCGGGGATTTTCCGGGCAACGATTTGCCTTGCTCGTCTTTGCGGGAAATATTCGCGCTTTGAACGCCATTGATGAAATCGGAGAAGGTCATGCGCTTTTCGCGATAACCGGGCGTATACACGTTACCCAGATTCTCCGCCAGTTGCATAAACCAGCCCTGAGCGGCTTTCTGGGTATTCAGCGCGGTAATAAACGGATCGTTCATCGTGAGCATGCCTCCTTCAGAGTCGCGAGAAAAAGAGTCTGCCAGAAATCTACTGAGATGACGTCATCAGGCGTCTGACACCCCGTCTTCGCCGGAATCGCGCGGCGGACGGCCGTCGTCTCGCGCATCGGGCTGGCGAAACGTCAGGGTCGACACCGGCAACTGGCGATCGGCCAGGCGCTGACGCAAGTCGTCCATCGTCTGGCGCAGGTAATGGGCCATGGCCTGATCCTGGGTGAGGAATTCTGCCGAGACTTTGCCTTCATGGAAACGCAGAATCAGCGACGAGCGGCTGTCGAGTTCCACGCGCACCGAGCGGTTTTCGCTGTAGGCCTTTTCCATGAGATTGGCAAAGCGCTCGGACAGGCCCGCGCGCGCAAAGTCCGGCTTGCCGCCGGGAGTCAGCGCAAAGGCCTGCTGCAAGGGCACGCCGCCGGGATAAGCCATCGCCGTGATGGTGAGCTGGTCCATCACGCGCACGTCCTGACGCGTCAGATCGCCATTCAGAGCCGACAGCGCGCGGCGAGAGCCCTCCACAGGCGAAGCGTCGGTATCGCGCAAGGCGCTCGCAGCGGGAGCGACCGTCGCGGCGGCGGCGGTTAATTTGGCGGCCTGTTTCGCCGCGTCTTCGGCAGCGGCGGCGGCTGCCTGCTTGCGCTCTTTGTCGGCGGCGGCCCCGGCGGCGTCGGCGTCTGACGAGGGCGCGCCATTGAGAAGGGACAGCGCGCCACGATTGACGCGGGTCGCGCTGAGATCCACCAGCAGATCCAGAAAGCGCAGGTCAACGCCATCGCCTGGAGCGGACGCTTGTCGCGCGGCGGCGGTACGCGTGGGGCTGGCCGTCGTCGTCGTCGTTGTCGCGGCGGCGGCGGCGGCAGACTCGGCGGAGGCGCTAATGGCGTCGGCGCGTTTATCAGAAGCGCGGGTCATGGCGGAAAAGTCTCCTTTACGGGGGGCGCAGCGCGATTCAGGGTTCGGGATGATTCAGGCTTGTTGGCGTTCTTCTCGTAAGGCTTGCTGAAGTTCTTGCTGAAGGGCGTCGTCGCGTTGTCGTTGGTCTTGCAGGGCTTCTTGTTCTAGTTCTTGCTGTCTGAGTTCGTCCTGTTTTAGTTCTTCTTGTCTTAGTTCTTCTTGTCTTAGTTCTTCTTGTTTTAGTTCTTCTTGTTTTAGTTCTTCTTCTTCCTGATCGTCCTGCTCGCGTTCGAGCTGGGCCCGGAAATAGCGCTGGCTGCCGACCTCATCGAGCATCTTCAGTTCCAGGCGTTTTTCTTCTTCCTGCCAGGCTTCGCGGGCTTTATCGCGATGCTTTTCCAGCGCCTTCAGGTCGGCCAGATAGCGCTCGTAGAGGGCCTGTTCTTCATGCAGGCGGCGTTGGGCCTCGACCAGTTCGACTTTGACCAGATAGTCGTGTTCCTCATGACAGCGGTGCAGGTAACGATCGTGGGATTCCATCATCATGTGCGGACCGGTGAGCAAATGTTGATGGACCAGGCGGATTTCGTTGCGTTTGGCCTCGATTTTGGCTTCGACGGCGTAGACGGCTTGCTGGGCCTCAATGACAGCCTGAAGCTGAATTTTGCAGCGCCGTTCGCGCAGATCGAAGACCTTTTGGAGTCGATAGACAAAACGCGCCATGGCGGATTCGGCCCTTTACAACGGACGCCCCACGAGCGCGGCTTGCCCTGTTGGGGAGTCTAGTCAACTATCGGCAAAAAGCAACGTCGGGCCAGCGCGCCCGCGTTAAAATCCCTCAACGAGGGGACGTCGGCGCGTTTACTGCGAGGGCAGGGTGAAAGCGCCGCCAAAGTCAATCTTCACGGTATCGCCGGGCTGAATTTTCATCGAATCGCCGCGTCCGATCACCGCCATCACGCCTTTTCCTGTCGTCACCGCCGTTCCCGCCACGGCGCCGCCGAGAATCCCCGCCGGAACGGTCACCGCCATGCCCAACCCTCCCGCGACATTTTTCCCGCGGTCGATGCCAGCCTGCTTGAGATGATCATACACCGCAGCCCCCGCGCCCACGCTCTTGCGCAGCTTGGCCCCCACCCCAGGGTCCGAATACAGGGCGTAAGTCGGGCTATTGGGGTCGCCCGCGCGGCGCACCGTGTCGTTCTGGGCGGATAAATTCAGGTCCAGCGGGAGAAGTTCGCCACTGGGCAGCGCGACGTGATCAAAACCCAGCAGAATCGAGCCCCCGCGGCTAAACAGGCCCGGACGCTTGACCTCTGCCAGCCGTCCGCGCACGGCAGTCTGTTTGGGAAGAATCACGCGGGGAACGCCGTCGCCGTCCAGCGCGGTAAAATCGTCTTTGAGCACCGCCGTAAACGGTTCGCCGACCTGCGAGATGCGAGAATCGAGCGTCGAGGTAAAGGCAATCGTCAGCGCCGTCCCCTCCGGGACTTTCTCTGAGGAGGAATTAATCCGCAGCGGCGCGCCGTCGCTTTGCGCGGAGCCCCCTGGAGCCTGGCCGCCGCCGCTAACGTCCCCCGCGCGCGCGACGCCGGGGCAGAGCGAGAGCGCGGCGAAAAGGCTCAGCCCGATGATCGCGGCCCGCGCGCGATCCGTGTTTCGGCGTTGCGCATCGGTGGTAATGGACATAGCGGCGAGTCTCCCTTGTATCGCGTGCGGCTCTGGTTGCTGAGCGCTCAACTCTGGCGCTCTGGGCTTTCGAATGAGATTCTGGCGTTTTAGCGCGCCTCTCCGCCCTCCGGCGCCATGCCTATTATAGCCTGCGCCGAGAGAGCTTTCAGCGCGATCGGCGGGGAAGCGGCTGTCGGTCAGTGTGGTCGGGAGTGAAACGCGCCCAGGGACCCAAGGACGCGCATCCGCCAGCCTGAGAAGATACGGGCGCGCCCGCTTCAGTTCAGACAGCATGATTCAGGCAAAACGCGTGCGGCAGCCAGATTCACACCCATGCTTTACGGGCGCAGACGCACCAGCGTTTCATCCGGGCCGACCATATCGAGGTTATTGCGCGCCAATTCTTCAACGCCCGCCGGCGACGAATACACGGCGATTTTATGCGTCAAGAGCGCGCGCTCGTCGATGGTTTCGCGGTAGAGGCGGTTCATGACGCCCGCATTGGCCGTCAACACCGAAATCTGATACAGATGCGAGACAATGGCCCGCGTAATTTGCAGACACCCAAAGGCCAGCGCGCACAACACAAAAGCCTGCACAGCGGTTTGAAACCACGAAAAGGGCTTGCGTCGCCGAGAAGGCGTCGCCACCGGACGAAGTTGCAAGTCACGACGATGCGCCGGGGCGCGCAGATGACCGTAACGCAGGTCGAATGGCGGCTCAGCGTAAGGCGCTTGCTCAAGCCAGGCATGCGTTTGCTGGTAGCGGACAGCTCGATTCACAGGCTCAACTCTCTTTAGGGGGTGCTAACTCTCGGGGCAAAGAAAGACTCGAATAAAAGATTCGAATAAAGGCTCAAAAAACAGGTTCAGACAAAAAAGCGTTAACAGGCAGAAGCGAAATGACGGCTCCCATGCGCCCTCATGCGGGACACGCGCCAGAAAACCCGGAACGAGGCGGACGCTGAGAACGACAGAAGCCCTTGCTGCGGAAAAATCCCAAGCGATTCGCCGTTTTGAGCGCATGGAGAGTGATTGCTTTTATCCCGCCAAAAGCGATGCGAGATAGAAGCCTCACGGATATTATACGATACGTCACGCAGAAGGGGAAGCGGATGCTCACAAGCGCCGCGTCAGGTCAAGCGCCGGGCATAGCGGCCATCACCTGCGCCAGATCCTTATCGCCTCGCCCCGACAGATTCACCAGCAACAGCGCGTCATCGGGCGATTGCGCTGCCAGACGCCGGGCGTACGCCAATGCATGCGCGCTTTCCAGCGCCGGGAGAATGCCCTCCAGGCGCGCCAGCTCGCCGAACGCAGCCAGCGCCTCCCCGTCAGAAGCCGACTCATAGCGCGCCGCGCCGATGGCTTGCAGGTACGCATGCTCAGGGCCCACCAGCGGGTAATCCAGCCCGGCGGAAATACTGTAGGTTTCCAGCACCTGACCATCCGGCGTTTGCAGGGCAAGGCTTTTCATCCCGTGCAGCACGCCCACGGTTCCACGAGCCAGCACCGCGCCGTGTTCTGGCGTGTCGAGCCCCTTGCCCGCCGGTTCGACGCCGATCAGCGTCACGTCCGGGTCGGCGCGGAAGGCCTCGAAAATGCCCATGGCGTTAGAACCGCCGCCCACACAGGCAATCACGGCGTCCGGCAATCGGCCGTATTGCGAAAGCATTTGCGCGCGGGCCTCATCGCCAATCACGCGCTGGAAAAACTTGACCAGCGTCGGATACGGGTGCGGTCCCGCAACAGTGCCCATCAAATAGTGCGTATCGCGGACATTGGCAATCCAGTCGCGCAGCGCCTCGTTAATCGCGTCTTTCAACGTCCGCGATCCGCTGGTCACGGCGTGCGTCTGGGCGCCCAGCAGCTTCATACGGAAAACATTGGGCTGTTGGCGCGCCATATCGACCTCACCCATATAGATTTCCGTCTTCATGCCCAGCAGCGCGCCCGCCATTGCCGTGGCGACGCCGTGCTGACCCGCGCCGGTTTCCGCAATCAGGCGGGTTTTGCCCATGGCTTTTGCCAAAAGCGCTTGGCCCAGGGCGTTATTGGTCTTATGCGCGCCGCCGTGCAGTAAATCTTCGCGCTTGAGCAGGATACGCGCGCCCCAGGCCTTCGACAGGCGGTCGGTTTCGTACAGCGGAGTCGGACGGCCCGCATAATGCGTCAACAGGCGGCGATATTCCGCCAGAAAGGCTTGGTCATCGCGCAGGCGCAGAAAATCACGCTCCAGCGCCTCAATCGCAGGCATCAGCGTCTCGGCAACGTATACGCCGCCAAATTCACCAAAAAAGCCCAGGGATTGCATTCGCCAAACCTCGTTCGACCCGGCCGCCAGACTGCGCGGGCCGGTCCCCGCATTTTACTCGAATTGCAGCACGGCGTCGCGAAACCGCTGAAGCTTGTCGGGGTCTTTGACGCCTACAGAAGCCTCAACCCCAGACGCAACATCGACGCCCACCGGATGAAACGCCCGCAGCAGCGGCCCCACAGTCTCCGGCGTCAGCCCGCCCGCCAGAAAATGAGGGATCGCGGCCAACGAGCCGTCTTCGTAAAACGTCGCCAGCAGACGCTCGCGCTGGGCGGGTAACATGGCTACGCGCTTTGGCGCATCCAGCAGTAAAAAGTGAATATTCGGGTTTTCGCGGGGCAAATACGGCGCCATCGCGGCCTTAAGCTGATCGGGCGTCCAATCGGGCTCGTAGGTGATGGTTTTAATGACCGGGCGGGGCAGCGCGTTGCACAACTCCGGCGATTCGCAGCCATGGAGCTGAAGATAATCCAGCGAGGCTTCGCTCACCGCCCGCTCGATGAAGTCTTGCGATTGATCCTGAAACACGCCCACGGCCAGCAAGCCCGGCACGCGGGCCTCGACAATCTCCGCCGCCTGCGAAAGGCTCACGCAACGCGGCGACTCGGGCGCAAAAATCAGCCCCATAAAGGCGACAACAGCCCGGCTGACGCGAAAGGCGTCTTGCGCGCTGGTCACGCCGCAGATTTTGATCAGGGTTTTCATGAAAATCCTCTCTAAAAGTCTCTCGGGGAGGTGCGATTGCGATTACGCCCAAGCCCTAAGCCATATTGACATCCGTCAAGGCGGACAACATCGCCGCCAGCTCGGTCACAGGCTGACGCATCAGCGCAGAACCGATTAAGAATCCGTCACAGTAAGGCCTTAAGGCGTCGAGATCAGCGCGCGTCTCGATGCCGCTGGCGGATACCGTTAGCGTTCCCGGTGGAATCAGCGCGGCCAGACGAGATGTTGTCGCCAGATCAATAGCCAGCGAATCCAGATCGCGGTTATTCACCAGCAGAACGCCCTCCCCGCAGGACAGGCCGGGCGTGGCCAGCGCGCGCGCCAATTCGGACGGATTCTGAACCTCGATGACCGGCGTCATACCCCAGTGCCGACAGCGCGCCGTCAGGCTCGCCAGCCCGTCATCGCTCAGACTCTTGACGATCAGCAGGGCGGCTTCGGCGCCAAAGGCGCGCGCGGCGTCTAACTGCGAAGGCTCGACAATGAAATCCTTGCACAGAACAGGATGACAGCTTTGCGACGCAACATCTGCCAGCAACGCATAGCTTCCGCCGAAATGATGAGGCTCAGTCAATACCGAAAAGCCAATCGCCGCCGTATGATACAGCGCCAGACGCTGCGGCAGGTCGCTGACGTCGCCCAACGCGCCTGCTGAAGGCGACGCAGGCTTGATTTCGAGGATCAGGCGCGGGCGATCGCTTGCGGCGCGCAAAGCCGCCTCCAGACGCCCCGGACGCGCCACCGGCTGCGGCGCTTGCGGCAGCGGATTTGGAATCGCAAGGCCTGCGGCCAGATCGGCCCGGCGACGCGCCACGATGGCTTGCAGGGCGCTATTTGTCATGCGCGCGCGGCGTCCTGACGCACGCGATTCAGGACAGCCTGGGCTTTTCCGCTCGCCAGCAGCCCGGCGGCCATCGCAACGCCCGCTTCAAGATCGGACGCCGCGCCAAAAACGGCCAGTCCAGCCCCGGCGTTCAGACACACCATATGATACGCGTCGCTGAGAGTGTCTTCACCGCTTAAAATGGCCGCGCACAGCCGCGCATTGGCCTGCGGCGAATAACCATCGGCAGGCGGGCCCTGTTCCGCGTGAAAACGATTGATCATTCGCACGTCCACCGCGCCGGGCGTGATGTCAAACACCGTGGACAGGCCATTGATCACCAGCTCGTCTACGCCGACGGGCGCGGTACTCGCCGAAAGATTCGCCACAATGGGGTCTTCGGAAATATCCGGAAAACCATTCACGAGCCAGGCGCGTCGCAGCGCGGGGTCTTCGGCCAGCAAGGGCGCAAGCAGTTGCAGCGCCGTGGGATCGCTTACGCCCATCAGACGATAAGCCGGTTTGACGGGATTTAACAGCGGCCCTAAAAGATTAAACACGGTCGGAACGCCCAGCGCGCGACGCAGTTGATGGAACGGCCCCAGCGCCGGGTAGCAGTCCGGCGCATACAGGAAGACAATCCCGCAACGAGCAAGGGTTTCAGGGAGTCTCGCCAGTGGCGGCGATTTCACGCCCAGCGCTTCCAGCAGATCAAAACTGCCGCTAACGCTGGTGACAGCGCGATTACCAAACTTCACCACCGGAACCCCGCCCGCAGCCAGCACAAAGGCCGCCGTGGTAGAGGTATTAAAATGCGCGCGCCCGCTGCCGCCTGTGCCGCAGCAGTCCATCAGCGGCCCTTCTTGCAACGCAGGATCTTGCAGCGCGGGAAGCGGCAGGGCGCTGGCCAGCAGGGCCTCATGAATGGTCTGAATCTGCGCGCCGGGCTCGTTAAGCGCCAGAAGCGCCGGAACCGTCAGCCGTTGCAGCAGCGCGCGCGCCTGAGACTCGTTCAGCCGCAGGTGAATTAAATCGTCAATCTCGGCGCGGCTCAGCATCGCGTGAGAAAATTCTCCAAAAGACGCCCGCCCTGAGGCGTTCCAATGGATTCCGGGTGGAATTGCACCCCATACAAGGGCGCAGACGCGTGGCAGAGCGCCATGGGCAGGCCGCTGCGCACTTCACGCGCAATAATACGCAGACACGTTGGCAAGTCGTCTTCGCTGACGACCAGCGAATGATAGCGCATGGCCTCGAACGGGTTGGGCAGGCCCTCAAAGAGGGGCGACGGCTCCAGAATCTCAATCATACTGGTTTTGCCGTGAACGATTTCCGGCGCGCGGCGCACCGAGCCGCCCAGATGATGCGCAATGCCCTGATGCCCCAGACAGACGCCCAACACCGGGCATGCCAGCGCCTCATAGCGCGTGACCACCTCGCGACAGACGCCAAAATCTTTCTCATTCGCCGGATGACCGGGACCCGGCGAGAGAATCGCGCGATCGGGCCGCAAGGCCAGCAGCGCATCGAAATCCAGGGCGTTATTGCGAAAAACCAGCGTCTCGCGGGTCGTCAAGGCCTGAGTCATCTGGTACAGGTTGTAGGTGAAGGAATCGAAGTTGTCGATGATCACCACCGGCGCGGTCATAGACGAGAGCCCTCCGGCGCAGGAGTTGAAACAGCCATTTTTTCCGCCAGCGCAATCGCCATGAGGGTGCTGCGGGCCTTGTTTCGAGTTTCCTGCCATTCGCCTTCCGGGGTGGAATCGGCCACCAGACCGGCGCCCGCGTTGATATGCGCCACGCCGTCGCGAATCAGGGCCGAGCGAATGGCGATCGCCCCGTCCATGTTGCCGGTGATATCAAAATACCCCACGGCGCCCGCGTAAAAGCCGCGACGCTCGCGCTCCATCTGGGCCAGCAGCTCCATCGCGCGAATCTTGGGCGCGCCGCTCACCGTCCCGCGCGGAAAACAGCAGCGAAACACGTCATAAGCGGATTTCCCCGGGCGCAGCCGCCCGCTGATCTCGGTCGTCAGGTGCATCACGTGCGCATACCAAGTGATACAGCCGACTTCGCCCGTCTCCACGGTTCCAGCGACGCAGGTTCGCCCGAGATCGTTTCGGCCCAGATCCACCAGCATACGATGTTCAGCCAGTTCTTTCTCGTCTGCAAGCAGCGAGGCCGCCAATGCAGCGTCTTCTTCTGGCGTTGCGCCGCGCGGACGCGTGCCCGCCAGCGCGCGTAAGGTCACTTGACCGTCCAGACAGGACGCATAGGTTTCCGGCGAGGAGCCAAGATAGTCAAAGCCGGGGAATTTCAGAAAATAGGCGTACGGAGACGGGTTCACCGCCTGAAGCGTTCGGTAGATATCCAGCGAAGACGCGCTCACAGGACGATAAAAACGATGCGACAGGACGATTTGAAACGCCTGCCCTTCCTGAATATACCCTTGCGCCTGAGCGACGCCTTCCTTGAAAGCCGCTTCGCCCATCGCGCTTTGGACGCCCGCAAACGGGTCGCAGGTCGCCCCTTCAGCCGGAAAAGGCAGCAAGGGCGGGGCGGCAGCCCGATCCCCGAGCGCGGCGCGAACGCGGGCCATCCAGTTGGCGGCCTCGTCGGCGGGCGCGTACGAAATCAGATACAGACGCCGGTACAGATGGTCAAAGACGATCACCGATTCATACAGCGCGTACGCCCCATCCGGCGCGCCCTGCGGGTCAAGCGCCTGCTGCGGAATATTCTCGTAATAGCGCGTCGCGCCGTAGCCCATCACCCCCACCCAACCGGCCGTAAAGGGAAAGGTCTTGAGGGCGCCGGTTTTTTCAGGCGCATCGGGTAAAAATTCAGCGGCAAGGCGGGCCAGCAGGGCGGTCGGGTCCTCGCACGGTTCGCATCGGCGGCTCTGCGCGCGCGCATCTTCAATCACGGCCTCGCCATCTTCAAAGCGCACCGTGAGGCGCGGATCGACGCCCATAAACGAGAAGCGCGCCACGCGGCGGTCGCCTTCCGCGCTCTCGAACAGAAACGCCGTCGAGGCCGCGCGCGCCAGCTTATAGAACAACGAGACGGGCGTCTCGGCGTCAGAGAGCAGCGTTTCCACTAGTGGCGAAGGCATCATGCGAAGACAGCGCTTTTGAGTTCCAGGGGGCGCAACCCGCAGGCTTACGGGCCTGCGCGTCGTTTATTGTGTCATAAACATCCGCGTCATAAACAGTCCTGGGGACCAGCCCTTGCCCATCCATGCCCAGACAGCCCCCTCGAAAAAATCTCCAAAAAAAAACTCGGTCAAGAAGAATGAACCTTCGATCAGACCGAGAAACTTAAGGAGGGGTATATAGTATTTTCTACACTAAGATACCGTAAGAAACGAGGATGTCAAATAAAGCTTGTGTAAAGATGCCGATCGGAATCCCGGCGCCCGCATGGCCGTAACGCCTCCCACGGCAAAACAAGCCCCCGGCGCGGGGCTTGCAGCCCGATTTCTCTGGCGAACGCGCGTTACGGCTGGCTCAACTGATCCGCGCGGCGAATAAAGACATTGCGGTCTTGCTCGACTTGCTGATTGCGCGTTCCATCGTCAATCAGCTCGCGTTTGCGGGTATCTCCGCTCTGCAAATCGCCCAGCGTGGAGAGTCGGCGCACAATATCGCCGCTGACGCCCGGCATACCCGGGAAAAACAAGGGGCCTCTACCGTTCACGGCCTGTGTCAGCATCGTTTGATTCGACGCGGCGGGCCGCCCCGTGGGATCGATAATCTCCACCACCGTCATATCCGAGAAATCGTCTTTCTGGTACACCACGGCATCGAGAAACGCCGGGCGGGGCTTGATTTCTTCGTCGAGCCCCTCGCCCGCCGGCGGCGCAGGCAGGGTGAGCGTGAGCGCGGCGACGCCTTTTTCAGACGCGACGCCTTCGAGCTTTTCGGGATCGGCTCCCACCCGCAGCGGCGCGCCATTGGGAGCCGTAAAGCCCTGATTCTGCGGCGAGATATAGACCACGACGCGGGCGCCCGGCGGGGCTTTCACCAGAATGCGGTTCTCCTGCCCCCAGAGTAAACGCGTGGGCAGGTACAGAGAGGACTTCTGCTGAATAAGGCCGCTCAGGCGTCCGCCCGCGCGCACCTGCGCCGAGGCGCTCCACGGCATCGCCAGCGCGACTGAAACAGCCAGCAAGGCGGCCAGCGCGCTGATAGCGCCGATCGACAGCCGTCTCGGAAAAATCGTCGTCATGGCGCAGCATCCTCTCTTACTGGAAGCGGGTATCACCGGGCGATACGCGATTGCGCCCGACTGGCCCTATTGTAGCAGCTTCGCCCCCGCTTGGCGCGCGCGCAAATTTGTGATTAGCTAGGGGCATGGAAGTTTTCAAGCTCATCCTGCAAATTGCGCAGAACGTCGCCGCGTTTCTGATGATTGTTCTGGTCCTGCTGCATTCGCCCAAAGGCGACGGCATCGGAGCGATTGGCGGCACCGCGCAGATTTTCTCCAGCGCAAAAGGCGCTAACGCCACGTTGGTGCGTATCACGGCCTGGGTGTCGGGCGCTTTCTTCTTTCTGTCTTTCATCTTGGGGTATTACCTGAAGGGCTAGCGGGGCGTTTTCGACCCGCCGTTCCCTTAAACGCAGGATGCCGCGCCGTCTGCGCCGTGCTACCGTGTCGCTAGAGATCAAGCGAGCGGGGTGTGAGGATGTCGGGGTCACGGCCAGCCTTTGCGCGGCACACGCGAGCGATCGGGCGGCAACAGCGTCTGAGCGGGCTTCTGGCGCTGGCGTTTTCGCTGACGCTGGTATGTTCGCTCTGCGCGCCTTCTCAGGCGCTCAGCCTGGATGAGGCCATTCAGAAAGCCATCGAGGCTTCCTTTGACCTTAAAATCGCGGCGACCGACGTGTCCATCAGCCGCCAGGACGTGTTGCGCACCCAACTCAACGAGTATCTGCCCGCCGCCACGTTTCGCGTCAATACCGAATACGCGCGCGATCTGACCGGCAGCGCGATGCCGTCGGTGCGCAGCGTCGGCGACACGATCTCGGTCAATAACACGCTGTATCAGAACTCGATGGCGCTTCAACTCTCGTATAACGTGCTGGATTTCGGCGTTCGCCGTCATAAAGTACGCTACCTCAAGCAGGATGTTCAGGCCAAAGCCGCCGCCGCACGCGCTGAGCTGGGCGCGCTCAAAGAGAAAGTCGTCCGTCTTTATACTGAGGCGCTTCTTGCCGACACCGACCGCCGGGTGCAGCAGCTCGTCGCCTCTTCGCAGCAGGAAGTGACCATCCTCAAGCAACGCCTGTATCAAGCCGGGTTGATTTCGCGCGCAGAAGTGGCCGATGAGGCGGTTCAGCTCGCGCAATCGCTCGCCGACGCCCAAGCGCAGACCGATCGCTATGAGCAGGCCCTCAGCAGACTCTCGCAAGTCACCCATGAAACCTACAGCGGCAAGGGAACCGCGCTGGAGCCGCTGCAAGCGCGCGCCCAAGTCGACGATTTCCAGTCCGTGGATTTCACCAACACCGCGCAAACGCGCGAGGTGGACCATCAAATCGCCCAGAAACGCGAAGAACTCAAGGTTTTAAACCGCCAGCTCCTGCCCGCCATCACGGCCTACGGCAATTACCGCCTGTATGGCTCCGACCCACAACGCGTCCTGTCGACCTATCGGCAGACCGAGCCGTTCGCCGCCTCTGTCGGCATGGCGACGTCGATTGCGCTGTTTGACGCCGGACGTCAGGTCGCCGGACGCAAGAAAATTCATCTGGAACTGGAAAAGCTTTCGCTGCAACGCGAAAAAGTTATTGATGAGCAGCGCAACCGCTGGTTATCGACCGTCAAAGCAGAGGAAGCCGCCCAGCGCGCCGCCCAACAAGCCGAAGTCGTCCTGAGAGAGCGCGAAAGCAAGCTCGGCCTGCTGAATCGTCTGGCAGACGAGCGCATGCTGGATCAAACGCTGCTGATTAAGGCCAAAATCAAGACGCTGGCCGATCGCCGCGAGCGTGACAAAGCCGCCATTGAGCGCTTATCGGCGCTGGAGACCCTGCGGATTCTGGCGGAGGGCGCGCCCTGATGCAAACCGGCCTGATTGCCTTTGACGCCATCGCCAAGCTGAGCCATATTGCCGTCGATTTGCGCGCCATCGCCCGCGAGCACGGTCTGGCCAGCGGCGAAATCCCGTGCGAGGAGCTGTTGCGCATCATCCAGCAATCTGGATTCCGCGCCAAACGCAAGACCCTGGAGCCCGAGGCGCTGGAGAACCGCTATCCGCTGCCCGCCATCGCCCTGTGCGAGGACGGCACCTATAAGGTATTGCTCAAAATCAACGCGCTGGCTAAAAAATGCCTGATGTACATTCCCGGCCATAACGGGCCGTGCGAATGGACGCTGGACGAGCTGCAAGCGCAGACTCACGGCGAATTTATCATTTTAAGAAGCCGTCAATACAACGAATACCGTCAATTTGGCTTCCGCTGGTTTTTTGAAGAAATCATCAAATTCCGCCAGGTCATCGCCGAGGTCATGATTGGCTCGTTCTTCGTCCAGCTTTTCGGCCTGGTCACGCCGCTCTTTACGCAGGTGATTCTCGACAAGGTGCTGGTTCATCACAGCCTGACGACGCTCAACGTACTGGCCGTGGCCTTTGTCGGCGTCACGGGCTTTGAACTGCTGCTGAATCTCAGTCGCAATTATATCTTCACCCACACGGCCAATAAAATTGACGCCAAGCTCGGAGCCAAACTCTTTCGGCATCTGTTTAACCTGCCCTACGCCTACTTCGAAAGCCGCCCGGTCGGCGTCATTATCGCCCGCATCCGCGAACTGGACGCGATTCGCGAATTTATCACCAATAAATCGGTCACGTTGATGGTCGACTTACTGTTCTCGGTCGTCTTCGTGGTCATGATGGCCCTGTACAGCGTGCCGCTTACGCTCCTGACGCTGGGCTTTATCGTCGCCATCGGGCTGATTTATCTCATCGGCACGCCTGCCTTTCGCGCGCGCCTCAACACGAAATTCCAGATGATGGCGCAATCCAACTCCTATCTCGTTGAATCCGTCACCGGCGTGGAAACCGTCAAATCGCTGGCGGTCGAAGGCGCCATGCAACGCAAGTGGGAAGATTATCTGGGCCGATACCTCGGCGCCAGTTTTCGGCTGTCGGCGCTGGGCAGCATCCTGGGCTCGCTGTCGTCCTGCCTGCAAAAACTCCAGACCATTTGCCTGCTGTTTTTCGGCGTCAAGCTGGTACTGGACAATCAACTGACGGTCGGCCAACTCATCGCCTTTCAAATGTTCGCCAACCAGTTTACCGCCCCGGTATTGCGTCTGGTGAATTTATGGAATGATTTTCAGCAAACCCTGCTGGGCGTCGATCGCCTCGGCGATATTCTGAATAATCCCATTGAGAGCGCCTCTGAGAAAGAAATCACCCTGCCGAAAATCAACGGCATGATCCGTTTTGATAATGTCGGATTCCGCTATACGCCGGGCGGCCCACAGGTGCTGGACAATGTGACTTTAACCATCGCCCCCGGTCTGAGCGTCGGCGTCGTCGGGCGAAGCGGCAGCGGCAAAAGCACGCTGGCCAAGCTCATTCAGCGCCTGTATATTCCCACCGACGGGTCGATTCATATTGACGATATGGATATCCGCCATCTCAACGCGCGCTGGTTGCGTTATCAGATCGGCGTCGTGCCGCAGGAGAGCTATTTATTCAGCGGAACGATTCAGGAGAATATCAGCCTTCCCAAGCCAGAAGCGCCCATGGAAGAAATCATTCATGTCGCCCGTCTGGCAGGCGCGCACGAATTTATCGCCCAATTGCCCGATGGGTATGACACCCCGGTCGGCGAGCGCGGCTCATCGTTATCCGGCGGTCAGAAGCAGCGCATCGCCATCGCCCGCGCATTAATGACGCAACCCCGTATCCTGATTTTCGATGAAGCCACTTCAGCGCTCGATTACGAGTCTGAGCGCGTCATTCAGCGCAACATGAAAAAAATCGCCGAAGGCCGCACGATGGTGATTATTGCGCATCGTCTCTCCTCGGTGCGGCATTGCGATTTAATCATCGCGATGGATCGCGGCAAAGTCGTGGAGATGGGGGCGCATGATGAATTAGTGGGCATGGGGGGCTATTACTGGAATTTATTAGAGATGGAAGGCCATGATTAATCCCAACATGCGCATGAGTCCTGCCCTCTGGGCCTCAGGAGGGCGTTCCCCCCTCCTGAGAACCGCCCCCCTTAATTTACCTCTTGGGGCTGCGCCCCAAACCCCGCTTGGGCTTCAGCATGAGGGCGCTCAATCCGGCCCTGAGCAATTCAATGACGCCTCCTCAGGGAGCGAAATTCCCAAAACAGGGAGGGGGATTCCCAAGGGGGAGGGAACGGACCCCTTGGGCCCGGATCCCAACTCTACCCATCAGACGCAAACACCTCTGCATCTGGCCTCAGGAGGGCGTTCCCCCCTCCTGAGAACCGCCCCCCTTAATTTACCTCTTGGGGCTGCGCCCCAAACCCCGCTTGGGCTTCAGCATCAAGGCGATAAATCCGGCCCTGAGCAATTCAATGACGCCTCCTCAGGGAGCGAAATTCCCAAAACAGGGAGGGGGATTCCCAAGGGGGAGGGAACGGACCCCTTGGGCCCGGATCCCAACTCTACCCATCAGACGCAAACACCTCTGCATCTGGCCTCAGGAGGGCGTTCCCCCGTCCTGAGAACCGCCCCCCTTAATTTACCTCTTGGGGCTGCGCCCCAAACCCCGGCTGAGCTTCAGCATGAGGGCGCTCAATCCGGCCCTGAGCAATTCAATGACGCCTCCTCAGAGAGCGAAATTCCCAAAACAGGGAGGGGGATTCCCAAGGGGGAGGGAACGGACCCCTTGGGGCAAGAGTCTGACTTAACCCGCTCAATAAGAAAGGAAGCGCGATGACGCTGCTGACGTTTAAGCCCCGCGCGGCAAAACCTCCGCTCGACGACGCCCATGAATTCCGGCCAGTGCTGGCCGAAATTGAATCGCAACCCGTCAGCCCGCTCGGGCGCAGCATGTTCTGGATTGTCGTCGCCATCCTCGTCAGCGCAATCGCCTGGCTGTGCATAGGCAAAACAGACGTCGTGATTTCCGTACGCGGACGGCTCGCCCCGCAAGGCGACGTCAAAACCGTACAGGCGCTGGAAACCGGCGTCGTACGCGAGATTCTGGCGCGCGAAGGACAGCGCGTTAAAAAGGGAGACCCGCTCATGCTGCTGGATCCCGCCACGACCGACCCAGCGCTGGATGCGGCGCAAGCCAATCTGGCGCAATTATCGCAGGAAATGGCGCGACTTCAGGCCAGCGCCAGCGGCGGCGCGTTTGCCGGCGGAGGCGAACAAAAGGCGCTGTATCAGGCGGCGATGAGCGCACAGGCGCAGCGCCGGGACGCCCAGCAGGCCGAAATCCGCCGGCTGGAGTCGAGCATTGAAAGCAATCGCGTCGAACAGGCCCAGACCCGCACCACGCTGCAAGCCTATCAAACCCGCGAACAACGCATGGCGCAAGTGCTGGACATCATCCCGAAAGACGAATACGTACGCGTACAGGACGAAATCGCGCAGTTACAAAGCAAAATCCAGACGCTGGGACACGATCAGGACGGCCTGCGCGAGCAGAAACGCCAAATTGAAAGCCAGATTCAGCTTGGCGTCGAGCAGTTTCGCACGCAGACCCTCAGCGAGCTGGAAGACAAGCGCAAGCAAGCCAACGAGCTGATGGCGCGCATGAAAGAAACCGCCTTCCGCCGCGAACGCCAGACCATTACAGCGCCTGCCGACGGAGTGATCGAGCGCGTGACGATTCATACCCTTGGCGCAGTAGTCACGCCCGCAGAACCACTGATGACGCTGGTCCCGGACAATGCGCCGCTCATGGCCCAAGCCTCGGCGGAAAATCGCGATGTCGGCTTTATTCGCCCCGGCATGCCGGTTTCGCTGAAAATCGACGCCTTCGACTTCCAGAAGTACGGCATGATTGACGGGCGCGTCACGCGTATCGCCGAAGACAGTCAGCCCGTGGGCGCTGCCGCCATCGCCGCGCAAGCGCCGGGCAAATCCGCGCCGGAAACCGGCGAGGCAGTCTACCGCATCGAGATCACCCCGCTGAAGCGCGCCTTACGCGTCGACGGCCAGCCCGCGCCGCTCAGCGCCGGCATGACGTTCACCGGCGAAATCAAGACCGGCGAGCGCCGTCTCATCGAGTTTTTCATCTACCCGCTCATTAAGCACTTTAACGAGGGCGTCAGCGTGCGCTAAGCGATCACGCGGCATTGCGTCCCCCTCGCGCCTATGCTACGCTTGTCCGCGTGAGTCCATCGGAAAAGTAACCCGCTTCCTTCAGCATTCTGCGAGTTTTTCAAATGCAGATTTCATCCTCAAAACCGTCCACAGGACGTTTTTCGGGTTATCACGCGCTCTCCCCGGGCGTAGGTTTACCGAAGAGTGATTCTGACTATATCTTACGGTGCTTAATACCGCCTGATCGAGCCGAAAGTATTGCCAGCAGCCCCTATTTCGTTGTCATTCCCGATTGGCTGGATGGTTGTTTTGAGCGTCTGAAGTCCCTGGAACGTGGCATCGCACAACGGAAGGTTACAACCTCCGACGAGGTGATTAACCGGGTGGCGCAAGCCTTTACCAGTTTGCCAGGAACGCTGGACGAGCCAAACGGCATTCCTGAACACCTGGAAGCCGCTTTTAGTATTGCATGTCAAACTTTCGACCGTTTTCTGACTCGCTCAAATCGCCGCATTAAAAGCTAATGAGAGCGCGACGCGCCTGTCCGTAAGCCGGAGTTAACGAATTTAACGAACCTTCAGCACGCGATCGATTGAGGAGAACAGGGCAATTAATTCAAAGGGCTTGGGGAGGTAGAGATCAGCCCCGGCGCTGAGCGCGCGCTCGCGATCGTGGATGGTGGACATAAAGATCACCGTCGCGTAAGGATATTGCGCCTTGATGGCCTCGCATAGCTCCCAGCCGCTTTCTTCGTCGTTGAGCAGGGCGTCCATCAGCACCAGTTGCGCGGGAACGGCTGCCATTGCCTCCAGCGCCTCCTTGGGCGTGCCGACGGCCTCGACCTCGTAATGCTGCATTTCAAGCGTGGTTTTGAGCAAAAAGGCCAGCGCCGCATCGCTTTCCACCACCAGAATATGCGGGGTGGCGGGCTGCTCCTCGACGGTTTTAGCGCCCGTGAGCTTGAATTTATCGCTCACCCAGGTATTGCCCGAACTCATGCGGGCCAGCGCCTTCATATCCATCCCGGCGGTGAAGGCGGCTTTATACGACTCGTATTGCGCGGTTTCGCTGTTCACCACGCCGATGCTTACCGTCAGCAGCGGCACGCGGCGGCTGACCCGGCCTTCATCGACAGCGACGACATAACCGCGCTTACGATCTTTATCGGAATAGAAATTCGGCGACACCTCGGCAAACTGCTTGCACACCAGCCGCGACAGCTTTTCGGCGCGATCGGGCGAGGTAATGACAATAAACGTATCGGTTTCTGCCGAATGGCCAATTAAATCCGGCGCCATGACCAGATTCGCCAGCATGACGGCAAACGTCCGCAGGGCCTGATTCCCGGCCAGATAGCCGTAAATTTCGTTATAGACGTCGAAATTATCCAGCTCAATTAACAGCACGGCCCAGGCCATTTCCGGGTACAGGCGCTGCAGATTAATCTTGCGCTGGATGACTTTCGAGGCCAGATCGAGACCCGGCAGCAGGGTAATATTATTCGACAGCGTGTCGATATTGCGCCGCAACTGGACCAGCACGCGCACGCGCAGCTCTTCGGGGCTTAAATGGCTGGAGAGCGTGTCGTCGGCGCCGTCCAGCAGGTACTGGATGCGTTTATCCTCTTTGGGCGAATCGGTCTGGACGACGACCACCGGCTTGGACTCGCCCACATCGGTAAACGCCCGCTCACGAATCTGGCGACAGAAGGTGTTGACGTCTTCTCCGGCGGCTTCCAGACTGTCGGCAAACAGCAGGATGAGATCCGGCAGCACGGCGTCGATGAGCTGGCGGGCTTCTTCGAGTTTTTCCAGATGCAGGCACTCGACCAGCGATTCGCCGGCGAGTTTTTCCATCAGGGCCGAAGCCCAGCCCGGATCCTTGCCGATAATCAGGACGACTTGCAGGCTCATGGGCTAGTCCGCCCCGGCGTCGTGCGCGCCCATCGACTGGTGATAGGCCGCCTGCCGCTCGGGCGTGGCCGCCAGAAAGCGCAGCGAAAAGGTCGTCTCCTCATCCGGGACGCTTTCGACCTGAATGCGTCCTCCCATCGACGTGACCATGGTTTTGGTGATATACAGGCCCAGCCCCGTGCCTTCGCGCTGGCGGGTCAGCGGGTTATCGACGCGCGAAAACTTGGTAAAAATCTTGGCGAGCGACTCGGCGGGAATCCCCATGCCCTGGTTAATAATGCGAATGAGAATCGCGTCGTCGTCGGCCGGGTCGCACAGGCCTTTCACCCGCACGTCGCTCTCGGGAAAGGAATATTTGAGGGCGTTATCAATTAAATTCGTCAGCACCTGCTCCAGCTTATCGGTGTCGGCCCAGACGTCCGGCAGCGAGGGGGCGATGTCGACATGGACCTTGCGATTTTCGTAGACTTTATCCTGATTGGCCTTGGCAAGAATATTCTGGATCACTTTTTCGACCATTTTTTCAAGCGGGATAGCGCGATAGGCCAGCTCAACCTTGCCCGATCCCAGCTTGGAAGCGGTCAGGAGGTTTTCAACCATCCGCGTGAGGCGGTCCGCCTGATCCTTAATGATGGTCACAAAGCGCGTTTGCTGGTCTGGGGGCAGTTTCTGGCCATAACGCAGCAGCGTGTCGGCAAACCCCTTGATACTGGTGAGCGGCGTGCGGAACTCATGGCTGACGACGCTGACAAAATCGCTGTGAGCCTGGCTAATGGCCTGTTCTTCGGAATACGGATCGACCAGCGAGAGCGTCAAGACATCGGTGAGCGGACTTGGTTTGATTTTGACGCGAAACTCCTCGTTGCGCGCCGTGTGCAGAAAGCCGTCCAGCACAGGATTAATCAGGCTGAGGTCTTTTTCGGAGGCGGCCTTGGAAAAGGCGAGAATATCGCGCAGGGTCAGCGCGTCGCCTTTGGCGGGAATCGCCGCGCTGTCCGGGTAGCCGAGAAAGGCGAGCAAGGCCGGGTTCACGTAAAACACCCGCCCCGATTCGGTTTCCGCGATAACCGCGCCGGAGGTCAGCTTTTCCAGCAATTCATGCGCAAGCAGGGAGTCGGAAGCGCTCATAAGGCCTTTCTCGTCAGCAACCTGCCCGTATTATACCGGAGCGCGGCCAAAGCGGGATCCCCTGCGCGGGCGAGGCGCGGGTTCTCAGGTCCGCGCGCAAGCGGCGCTGCCGGGGTGACTTCGGTCGCTTATACGATGGCGGGCGGCGTCGCGGCAGACTATGATTTTCCTCATAAGAAGACAATGCCTGCACGAAAGGGGTTGACGATGACGCTGAAGGTAAAGTTCATCCTGTTCGGCGCGCTACTGGTCACGCTGATGGGCCTGACGCAATGGCTAAACGCGCAGAATAACGCCATTATTGACCACCAGCGCACCGCAGTAGACGTCATTCAGCGTCATATGGACGCCGACATGAAGCACGACGGCATTCGCGGCAATGTCTTTAGCGCGCTGGTCGCCGCCAAAACCGGCAATCGGCAGTTGTTGAAGGACTCGCAGGACGAAGTCGCCGCCATGGCCGAAGAATTTCGCCAGGATGTGCAGAATAACCAGAAAGCCGACATCCCGCCGGAAATTCGCGCCCAGTTTGATAAAATTCAGCAGTCGGTCGCCCAGTACAGCGATTTCAGCCTGGAGATGACGCGCAAGGCCTCGAATTTCAACGCGGCGATTGCGATGCTACCGCAGTTTGAGACCGTATTCGGCGTTCTGGAAGAAGATCAGGCCAAGTGCTCGGAAATGATTCTGGCCTGGTCAAACGATCTGGCGGCACAATCGAACGGAATTCACGGCTGGCTGCAAAGCGCCATGATCCTCCTGCTGCTTGCCGCCATTGGCCTGCCCCTGTTCGCCATTTTCGGTATCTTTAACCCTCTGTCATCGCTCATGAACGCCATGACGCTGCTGTCTCAAGGCGATACGGAGGCGGCAATCCCCGACGCGAGGCGCAAGGACGAGATCGGCCTGATGGCCCAGACGCTCAACGTCTTCAAGCAGAATGCCGTCGAAAGACTCCGGCTGGCCGCCGCTCAGCGCCAAAGCGAACGCGAGCAGATGGAAGCCGAAGCCCGCGCTGAACGCGAGCGATTAGAAGCCGATGAGCGGCAAGCGCGCCAGCGTCAAGAGTCCCAGCGCCATGCGGAAGAGGAAAAGCAGCGGACGCGAGAAGATCTCGCCCATCGTTTTGAGCAGCGCATGCAAGGGCTCATCAGCGGCGTTTCGAGTTCTGCCACGGCCTTGTCGCGCGTGTGCGAGTCGCTGACGGATTCCATTGAGAGCAGCCGTCACAAAGCCAGCCAAGTCGCGCATTCCGCTGACGAAACCACGGGCAACGTACAGAACGTCGCCTCCGCCGTGGATGAAATGTCGGCAACCGTTCAGGAAATCGCGGCGCAAATGGGGAATTCTGCCCGCGCAGTGCATTTTGCCGTTGAAAAAGTCGAAAAAGCGGACGAAACGGCTGCGCTGCTAGATTCAGCGACTGTTCAGATCGGCAAAATCGTCTTTACCATTAACGAAATCGCCGCTCAAATTAACCTGCTGGCGCTGAACGCCACGATTGAATCCGCCAGCGCCGGCGAGGCAGGACGCGGATTCGCCGTCGTCGCCAATGAAATCAAGACGCTGGCCGGTCAGACGCGTCAGGCGACCGCCGAAATCGCGCAGAACATCACCAACATCGAAAACGCTTCGCAGCAAGTGATTGACGTTCTCAGTGATATCAAAACCTCGATTCAGAGCGTCAACGAGACCTCCACGACAGTCTCCGGCGCCGTAGAAGAGCAGGGGTCCACCACGCGCGAAATCGCCCATAACATGAGCAACGCCGCCCGCGGGGTGACGCATATTAACGAAGGCCTCAGCGAAATCAGCGGCCTGTCGACGACAGCCGCCGCCGCCGCGCGGCAAACGCTGGAAGAGACCCGCTCGCTCTCCAGCGAGGCCGAACGCCTGAGCGCAGAGGTCAGCGCCTTCGTCAAAGAAGTGCGCGGCGAAGAAGCAGGCTCAAAGAATCCCGCCGATCGCCTTATGCTGGCTACCGTCTAGCGACATCAGCGCCAAAAAACTCAGGCGTAGCTAACCTCTAAGTTTGAATACGACGTCACGAAGACTTTGGTTCCGGTTTTCTTATTTTCGTAGGTTACGTTATCCCGAGAACCCGAACGGCCTTTCGATTTCGGTTCGGATGTTCGAACCCAATCGCTTTCAGCGCCTTCCAAGACGAGCTTGTTGGCGCCGGCCCCGTCGCCAATGATCACCTCATTGTGATCGCCTGCGGCCACGCGATAGGTATCATTGCCTTCTCCGCCATGGGCGGTGATCTTGTTATTCGACCCTCCAAGCGACAGGTCATCGGCGCCCTTATGCGTGGAGACGTTGATCGTGTTGCGGTCCCCAGCGGCGCGGAATGTCGTGTCGCCGGAGAATCCCTGCAAAAGGAACTCGCTGTTTTTCGTGGTCGAGGCCATTTCCACGTTGTGGCGCACGCCTTCCAGACGCAACTCCTTAATCCCGTTGACCCCGTCGATCGTGGCGTCGGTTTGCCCCCCTTTGGTCGTCACGAAGTCTTCGGCAAAATCGCCCACTAAATTGACGCGATTATGACCGCCGCCCAGATGGATCGCCGTGGCATTGCCCTGTCCTTTCGCCGTCAGCGTATTATCGCCGTCCTGCGCCAGAATCTGCGTATTATTGCGAATGCCGTCGACCGTCGCCTGATTATTACCCGCGCCGAGATCCACGCCAGTCGCGTTGCGAGAGCCGTTGATCGTCACCGTATCGGCTTGCGTGGATAGACGCACGGCTCGCCGCTCGCCCTCGCCGCTAATCGCCAATGTTTGCGGGGACGTCGCGAAAGCCCCGCTGGAATACTGGTCCTTCAGGAAATCTTCTGAGAGCATATTCTGCCGCGCGGCATAATCTGCGTCCTGATCGGGAGACGGCCCAAAGACAGCCCCCTGCCCCGACGACTGGCCCAAAAGCGGACGCTGCCCGTGGACGCGGTCATATGCGATGGAACCGCGACCGTAGAGATTGGGATCATAAGCCGCCTTTTCAGGCGGAGAAGACGAAGCCGGGGTAGATGAAGCAGGAGTAGACGGCGTCGCCGTCTTAGACTCCGGCGGCTTTTCTTCAGAAGACTCTTTTTTCATCCGCAACAGGCATTCGGCGACGAGAAAGCCCTCCAGCATCTCGTTAAACGGGTCGCGCCCCTGAGGGAAAGCCTCCCAGCCAAAGCCCGGGCCCAGAGAATTGATCGGCGGCGGCGGCGCCATAAACGGGAAAGCGGGGTTCACGCCCCAGCCCGCCTGCGGCGGCCACGCCATCGGCGCCGGATTCCACGACATCGGAGGATTCCACAATTGAATCGGCTGCGTCATCGGCTTCTCTCTCTCTCTCTAAATCTCTAGCGCTCTCTCGGACGCGCGCGACGGCGACATCAGGGTCGCTCATGCGTGACAAACTCGCTAACAAAAAATCGCTCTACCAATAATAAAAACAACGTTAAAACCGGAATTGCCCAACGCGTGAATACCCGCAGATCCGCACCGGCGAGCGCAGCCCGAGACGCATCGAGACCTTGGGCAGCCGGGGCGATTTTTGTCACGCGGCGCTGTATGACAGCCCCCGTTTGTGCTACCCTGAGCCGCAGTCTGTGATGCCAGAAGAGAGGAGCCCGGCCCATGTCCACATCCCGATTCCTGTTTACTTCAGAATCCGTCAGTGAAGGCCACCCGGACAAGGTGTGCGACCAGATTAGCGACGCCATCCTTGACGCCTTCCTCTCGCAAGACCCTAACGCCCGCGTGGCGTGTGAAACCACTGCCACTACCGGCATGGTGCTCATTTGTGGCGAAATTACGTCATCCGCCTACGTTGATATCCCAGGCGTGGCCCGCAAAATGATTGAGCAAATCGGCTATGTCGGCCCGCACGGCGGCGGATTCGACGCCAAAACCTGCGCCGTGCTGACCAGCATTGACGAGCAATCCCCCGACATCGCCGGCGGCGTCAATGACGCCCACGAAACGCGCGGCCAGCAAGGCGATGACCTCGACAAAACCGGCGCTGGCGATCAGGGCATTATGTTCGGCTACGCCTGCGACGAGACGCCCGACTTCATGCCCATGCCCATCGACGTGGCCCACGGTCTGGTTCGCAAGCTCGCCGACGTGCGCAAAAGCGGACAGATGGGCTACCTGCGCCCCGACAGCAAGTCGCAGGTGACCATCGAATACGTTGACGGTCGCCCTTACCGCGTTGACACCATCGTCATCAGCGCCCAGCACGACCCCGAAATTGATGGCGAAACGGATAACGCCAAAATTCAGGCCCGCATCGCCGCCGACGTGCGCCGTTACGTCATCGACCCGGTTTTCGCGCCACTGTCCGTCAAGCCGGATGCGCAGACCAAGTATTTCATCAATCCCAGCGGGCGTTTTGTCGTTGGCGGGCCGCAAGGCGACGCCGGGCTGACAGGCCGCAAGATTATCGTTGACACGTATGGCGGGTATTCGCGCCATGGCGGCGGGGCCTTTAGCGGCAAGGATCCCACCAAGGTCGATCGCTCGGCGGCATACGCGGCGCGGCATGTGGCCAAAAATATCGTCGCAGCCGGTCTGGCCAGCAAGTGCGAATTGCAGGTGAGTTACGCCATTGGCGTGGCGCGCCCGGTCTCGGTGAACGTCAACACCTTCGGGACAGGCGTCGTCAGCGACGATGATCTCGCCGCCATCGTGATGACGCGCTTTGACCTTCGCCCTGAGGCCATTATCCGCCAATTCGACCTGCGCGGTCTGCCGGGCAAGCGCGGCGGGGCGTTCTACCAGCATCTGGCCGCTTACGGGCACATGGGTCGCACGGATCTCCAGGACGTGCCGTGGGAACGGCTCGATCACGTGGCGGCGCTCAAGGAGGCCGCCTCCGGAAAAAAGTCTGAGACCGGTCGCCAGCCTGCCGCCAGCGGCGTTTCGTAGCGGGCGTCCGTTTCCTCTCTTAAATTAAAAGAATCTCTCTCTTCTTTATATAGAGGAATTCGCGCATGCTGAATGCCGCTGCCGCCTGGATTGCGATTGGCGTCGGAATTATCTGGGGCGCGCTGCTGGGGCTGGGCTTTGAGCGCGACGCCTGGCTGGGCGGCTACGGCTCGTGGCGACGGCGCCTGCTGCGACTGGGGCATATCGCGTGTTTTGGCGTGGCGTTTTTGAATCTGGCCTTTGTGGCCTCGCGCGGCGCCCTGTCGCCGCAGTCGCCGGTCGGCCTGATGAGCGCGCTCATGCTGAGCGGACTCATCGCCATGCCGGCCGTCTGTCTGGCAAGCGCGTTTTACCCTCGGCTGAAGCCGCTGTTTGCGCTGCCTGTGGTCGCGCTGGCGCTGGGCGCCGGACTGACGGCATGGGGCCTGCTGCGCTGATGCGGATTCTGTTTGTCGCGATCAGCAACATCACCGTATGCGATACGACGTTGCTGGATCTAGGCCTGACGCTGCCCGGATTCGTCAAGCGCAGCAAGGCGATCGCTTCGTTACCGAATCTGGGCCTGCTGACGCTGGCCGGGCAAACGCCGCCGCCGCATGAGACGCTGTATCGAGAAGTCGCCAGCGCCGCCGATTTCGAGCAGTTACCGCGCGACGGCGTGGACTTAGTCGCCATCGCCAGCTTTACGGCGCTGATTCACCAAGCGTACGCCCTCAGCGAGAAATTCCGCGAAAAGGGCGTCAAAACCGTTCTGGGCGGGCTCCATGCGACGATGGAGCCTGAAGAGGCGCTTCAACACGCCGACGCCGTGGTCGCAGGAGAGGGCGAGAGCGTTTGGCCGCAGATTCTCGACGATCTGGCCGCCGGACGTCTGGGAGGCTTGTATGACGCGCGCTCGCAGGAATTCGATCTGCGCGAGGCCCCTGCGCCCGCGTTTTCGCTGCTGGAGCAGGGCCGCTACAACCGCCTCACCGTGCAAGTCAGCCGTGGATGCCCGCTGAAATGCGAGTTCTGCGCCAGTTCGATTCTGCTCACGCGCAAATACAAGTACAAGCCCATTCACAAGGTACTTGCCGAGCTGGATGCCCTGTGCGCCTTGTTTGGCCGCCCCTTCATCGAGTTTGTGGACGACAACGCCTTTCGCGACAAGGCGTACTGGCGCGAGCTGATGCCAGCGCTCAAGGCGCGGCGCCTGCGATGGTTCGCCGAAACCGACGCCTCCGTCGCGCAAGACGGCGATTTCCTGCGTCAGATGCGCGACAGCGGCTGTTATCAGGTCTTAATCGGCTTGGAGAGCCCGGACGAGGCGGCGCGCGATCGGCTGGAACTCACCAGCAACTGGAAGCGTCGCCCCGGCGCGGATGATATCACCGCCATCGCAGCGATTCAGGGCGCGGGCGTGCGGGTGATCGGCTGCTTTATCGTTGGACTGGACGGCCATCGCCCGGATATTTTTGGCGAGATTGAAGCGTTTTCGGAGGCGTCCGGGTTATTTGACGTTCAAGTGACGCTTCCCACAGCCTTTCCCGGAACGCCGTTCGCCCAGCGTCTGGAGGCTGAAGGCCGTTTGCTGGCCCCGCGCGACTGGCGCACGCGCACGCTGTTCGATGTCAACTTTACCCCGCGCGGTATGAGCGTCGCCGCGCTGACTTCAGGCTTTCGCGATCTGGTCGGGTCGCTCTACAGCGAGCCCGCCAGCCGCCGGCGCAGCCGCGCTTTTCATCGCATGGCGCAGGCGGGCGCAGCGAGAGAAGCCGCCAAGCGTTAAGCCCTCGCCTTTTAAGCAGATTTTCCGCAAATTTTGCGCGCGACGCTCGTTAATACAAGCGTTGTTTCTCCGCACGCGAGCATTCCCCATGACCTTTCCTGCGTTTTCCATAGGCGCCGCCGCAAGGCGGCCTCTGCTGCTGCTGACGCGCGCAAATGCGCCTCGCTTCGCCGCCGCCGCCGGTCAAGATCCGCCCGCGCCGCCGTCCCAGCCCGCCCGCCCGCGGTTATCCGATCAACCGAAGATCGTGGCCAGACACGAGCTCGGGCATCTCATTAGCTTCATTGCGAACGGCGACAAAAAATTGGCAATCTCGCTCAAATCAGACGAAGTTTTAAAAGGATCCGTCACTCCTGAAAAACGCCCCCTGACGGCGAGAAATTATTGGAACCATGTGGTTTCCTGCATTGCAGGCTTAATATTCACTTGCAACAATCGACTTTATGAATGTCTGAAAGATAAAAATGAGAGCGCCCCCCTCCTATGCACCGCCGGGAACGATATCCGTTTAATGCGGAAATTTCTAGAAAAAGGCTGCAAGGCAGGGCTTTTTACGTTGACAGACATAGACCTGTCGCCTTTGCCGCTTGAGCGGTATATCGATATTGTTAAAGGGTCTCTATCAGGCAAAGAAGATATCGCCTTTATCAATCGCTACGTAGAAGATTTGACGGCCACCGTGAAGCATCCGATCATCCAGATGGCGGCGAAAACGGCGGGGGATCTGTTTAACGCAATTCCACCCGAAACGCTCGAAGCGATGACGGCCGAATGCGTCGCCAAACGCCGGATTTCCCAGGATGAGATGCCCGCCTTTATTGAGCGCCATCTGCCGCTTCGCCTGCGCGCCAAGCTCAAGCTGATCATGCGCCGCTCGGAAACCGAAGCCTTACGACAGCTGGCGCCCCCGTCGGCGTCGATCCCGCCGAAAAATCTATAATTTTCAAAATTCTCAAAACCCTCTCATAGAAGGCAGAAACGCCGTTCTAAAAAAATTTTTTCAAGCCTGGCGTGGGTTCCTGAAAATCGTAAATATTGATCTCTATTCAAGATATACGAAATATGCCATTATTAAAGATGTCAGCCATTCTACGCGTTTAAAGCCAGTTTGAGGGGTTGCGGACCGGCAGGAAACGCGAGGGGCTTTCTTACCTGCCGATTCAGGGGTCTGAATCGGGGGAGTCGTCGCGCGCTCGAAAGGAGATTCGCTGCTATGACGCGTTGTTTGCACTGTCAAAGTCGTTTCTGCCGCACGCTGGAGCGTCGTTGGACGCTCATTCCCAGTGATGGATCCGGCGGCGGAGGCGTTGCGCTCTTGCTGAAGCGCCGATGCAACCGGTGCCGGGCGATTCGCTTCGAGGCGATCGCAGCGCCCAGCTTCGACGCGCGCCCAAGCAGCGCAGCCGACTGGCAAGACGCGCTCAAACGACTGCCATCCAGCGCGCCAGCGGTCGTCTACGGCCGACTGAGCGTGATGATCAGCGATTATTCCAAACGCGTCGCCCGACCCAGCGACGTCGCGATTGGCTATCTACGGCGCATCGCCGTCGCGCAACACGTATCCGCGAGCGCCGGAAAGGGAATCGTTTCATGAAAGGCTCTTCAAAATCAGGCCGAAAACACGCCTCGCGTCCGGGGCCGTTTCAACCGTCAATTATCGAGATGATGCCGCGCACGCTGGCCTACCTCAGCCAGTGCCTCGACAACACGGAAGACTCGAAATCGCAACAATGGGCAGCCACCTGGGTCTTACGCCTCTGTCCGAAGGAGACCGCGCCCGAGGCGACAACGCCAGAGCCGCACGACAACCCGGACGAGGCCCCGCTGTCCATCGAAGCCCTCGCCGCGATGAGCGATGACGAGGTCATGTCACGGCTGATGGCCCTGCTGAACGACGATGCGCCGCCCGCAAGCGAGGCGCGCCATGACGCCTGAGGCCTTCGACGCCAGTCTGCGCGTGATTCGAATCGTCTCACGCGAGCACTTTGAGCGCTACGCCAGCGCCTTGCGCTCGCTGCTGCGCGCGTGTCAGGGCGCCTTGCTGGATGACGCCGACTGGCAGGCGGGCATCGGCGTCGACGACTGGCTGGAGAATCTGGCCGACAGTGCGCCGTGGCTGTGGCTGGGCGTGGACGCGCATGGGGTCGTCTACACGGGCGCATCGCTCACCGATATCGCCCCCGGCCGCAGCGCAACCCTGCACGGAATCAGCCGCCCGACGGTGAGGCGTCGGGCCATTATCGGCGAAACCGCGCTGGCGGCAATGGAATGCGCCTACTTTGAACTCGATCTGCCCGTCGTTCGCGCCGAGTGCCGCGCCGACAATACGGGAGCCAAGGGCTTTTGCTGGCGATGCGGCTTTCATGGCGAGGGACGCGCGCCCAACGCCGTCACCGTGAATGGTCGGGCGGTCGATCTGTTGTTCTACGCCCTGAGTCGGGGCGATTACGTCACCCATACCAGGAGGATCCTTACCTATGGCATTCGGCAAGAAAAAAAGCGGGCTTAAAGCGCCACGCTTGCGGCCCCCCGCAATGACGCAAATTGAAACCCGCACGCCGCTGGGCGATGCGTTTATCACCCGCAACGAAAACGGCGCTCTGATTAACGAATCGCGCCTGTCGCCGCAAAGCGCGCAGATTGTCGCCGACGCCCGCGACGAACTCGGCGCGCTGACCCGTTCGCTGGGACGGACCGACAGCCAGCGCGCAGGAGAGATCGATCGCGCGCAACGCGAGCTGTACAAGCTGGAAGCGTCCGGCATCGAGAGCGACGCAGGGCTGGCGGCAGAAAAACTGCGTTCGCAATTGTCGCGACGCTTTGGCGGCAGCCTCAACGCCTCATTCGGCGGCGATCTGCTCGCGCGTATGGACAGCGGGCGGCTGAACGCGCTGGCGGACGCCCGACAGCGCGCGGGCGCCGCAGCGCAGGAGATGACCGCGCAAGACGAAGCCAGTCGCCTGCGCCGGGCCAACACGTTGATGAGCCTCCTGAGTCAGTATCAGGGCCAGGCCCAGAGCGCAGCCGAAAGCGGCAGCTCACTGCTGACGGGCGAACTGCGCCTGCAGGCGGCCAATCGTATGCGTCTGCTCGAAAATTATCAAAGCAATCTGGACGAAGCCCGCAAGCGCCGTCAGGAGACGCTCAGCAAGATTCTGTCGGTCGGAGGCGCGACCGTCGGCGGCGCTCTGGGCGCGATGGTCGGCAATCCGGTGCTGGGGGCTTCCCTTGGCGGGGCCGCCGGACGTGGAGCGGCGGGATTGTTTTCGTAGAAGGGGGACGCAATAGCGCACCGCGCGCCTGCGAATACTGCCTTCAGGCGCGGTTTTCCGGCTCCCGCCGCTGGATAGGCGCAAGGCGGGAGCCTCTCTTTCTCTCTTTCTCTTTTTAAAATCTCTCTTTTTAAAATTTATATTTTTAAAATTTCTCTCTTTTTAAGATTTCTCGAATTTTTTCGGATTTTCTCAGAGTTACCCTCTTACAAGTACAGGAAACAGGGACAATGGCATGCGAACTTTCGTTACTGGCACAGCGTTTTCGGCTGCTGCACCGCGCGCGCCGCTCTCCGCTGACGCGACAACTGGCGCTGGAAGCCTGTCGACGCGACCCCGGCTTCTGGTTTGATTACTTCTGCTGGACGTTTGACCCGCGGCGTACGCCGTCGCGGCTGCCCTTTCAGCTCTATCCCTTTCAACGCGAGCTGCTGAGCGCCTTATGCGCGGCCATCGACAAGGGCGATGATCTGCTTATCGAAAAAAGCCGCGATATGGGCGTGAGCTGGATCACGCTGCTGGCCTTTCAATACTACTGGCTGTTTCGAGAAGGCAGTCATTTTCTCATCGGCTCACGCAAAGCCGATCTGGTGGATTCGCGCGGCGATCTTTCGACGCTGCTGCAAAAATGTCGCTTTAATTTCTCCATGCTCCCGTCGTGGATGCGTCCTGCGGGATTTAAAGACGGAACGCACAACGGCGTGATGCGGCTGGTGAATCCCAAAAACGGCAATACGCTGATTGGCGAGAGCAGCAACCCGCACTTTGGACGCGGCGGCCGTTATAAAGCGGTTTTAATGGACGAATTCCCCTTCTGGCCCTATGACGACAAGGCTTTTGCCGCCGCCGGGCAATCGACGCCCAGCCGGATTCTGGTCGGCACGCCCTATGGCAAGCTGAATCGCTTTGCCCGCTTGCGTCTGGAAAGCGGCATTGCCGTCAAAACCCTGCACTGGCGCTTGCATCCCCTGCGCAATGAGACGTGGTATCTGCGCCAGCAAGGGCGCATGAGCCCGGAAGAGGTCGCCCGCGAGCTGGATATCTGCTACGAGCGCTCGGCCAGCGATCGCGTGTTTCGCGGCTTTGACCAGCGCCATGTGCGCGACGTCCTGCTACCGGTCCCCGGCAAGCGGATTTTACGGAGCTGGGATTTCGGTTATCGTTGTCCTGCCTGTGTATTCACCCAACTGGACGACCACGATCGTCTGCGCGTGCTGCACGAAGTCGTCGGGCAAGATGAATTGCTGCTGGATTTTATCGCGCGCGTGCGCGAAGAAGGCCGCCAGCGCTTCCCGGATGCTGATTACGAGGACGTCTGCGACCCGGCCGGGGTGCAGCGCAGCGACAAAAGCGCCTGCACTAGCGTGGAAATTCTCCAGAGCCAGGGCGTGTTTCCGTTTTTCCATCCCAGCGACGTGGCCGGGGGCATTGAGCGCATCCGTACCCAACTGGCGGAAACCATTGACGGACAACCCGCGCTGATGATCGCCCGGCGCTGTCGCAAGCTGATTGCGGCGATGGAAGGCGGCTATCGCTTCCGCTCGCCTGAGCGCGACGATCCCGCCCAGGAGCACCCGCACGAAGACGTGGTGGACTGCCTGCGCTACGCCGTCAGCTATAAATGCCGACTGCGACCGTCTGAGGACGAAGCCCGCCGCCGGCGTCATCGCGTCAGGCTGCCCGATCGCCGCCCACGCAACCCCTACACGGGATATTAGGCGCATTGGACACGCGGGGCCCCCTCGCCTACAATACATCGTCGCGGAGTCATTTGATGTCAGATTTTCAGACTGTTTTAAAGCCGTCGTCGCGCCTTATCCTGACGCTGGCGACGAGTAATCCGGGCAAACGCCGCGAGATTCAGGCGATGGCGCAGGCGTGCGGCCTGGCGCTTGACGTGCGCATTCCCGAGGCGCTTGCAGACGTCGACGAAACCGGCCTGACCTTCGCCGAAAACGCGCGCCTGAAAGCGCTGGCCGCCGTCCCCTTCGCCGCCTCCCCCGACGCGCTTGTTTTGGCGGAAGATTCCGGCTTTTGCGTCCATGCGCTGGCCGGACGCGACGGCTGGCGCGATTTTCCCGGCGTGCGCTCCAACCGCTGGATGACCCCCGCCCTGCGCAGCGCGCTGCTAGGCATTGACGCCTCGTTTGAAGAAGACCCGCTGGTTCAGGCTCACCTCAGCGCGGGGATTCTGGCTTTGATGGCGCAAGAATCACGCCGCAGCGCGCATTACGCCGCCGCCATGACGCTGGTCAGCGCCGATGGGCGTATTCTGCTGGAAGTCGAAGGCCAAATGCCCTTGACGCTCATCGCTCCCCATGAAGGGCCGCGCGGCGACGGCGGTTTCGGCTACGATCCCATCGTGATGCCTGCGGGCGAACGCCGCACCGTCGCCGAACTCGCCCCCGAGGAGAAGAACCGCCTGAGCCACCGCGCCGCCGCCTTTCAACGCGTGATTGATTTTCTCAAGACCGGCGTAGAACAGCGCTCCACCGAACAGGAGACCGACTCATGACAAATCCGCCCATTCTGGACGCCTTTTCCGCCATCCGCCAGCGGCGATCGGTCAAGCGCTTCGACCCTTCACAGCGTATGAGTGAGGCGCAACAGCGCGAACTTATTGAGCTGGCGATGCTGTCGCCCACCTCTTTTAACATCCAGCACTGGCGTTTCGTGGTGGTCAACGACCCTGAGCTTCGCCAGCAACTGCGCAGCGCCGCCTGGAATCAGGCGCAGGTCAGCGAGGCCGCAATGCTGGTGGTGCTGTGCGCCGATATCGCCGCGTGGGAAAAGGCGCCCGAGCGCTATTGGGCCGACGCCCCGCCCGCCACGCGCGACATCCTGCTGCCGATGATTGATCGCACGTATCGCGACCGGCCCCAGTTGCAGCGAGACGAGGCGATGCGCTCGTGCGGCATTGCGGCTCAGACCCTCATGATCGCCGCCCGGGCCCAGGGTCTGGACTCGTGCCCAATGGTTGGATTCGACCCGCAGCAGGTCGCCGAACTGATTCGCCTGCCCCAAGACCACGTCATCAGCCTGATGATCGCCATCGGCGCGGCGCTGGAGCCCGCCCGTCCACGTGGGGGGCAGCTTGCGACCGAGGCCGTTCTGATTCAGGACCGGTTCGAGTCTCGCGCTTAAGGCTGCTTTTGAAGCCCTTAGGACGGCCTTTTACGCTATAGTATAAACCCGCCTTCCGACCAACCGAAAGCCCGTTTTCATCGCTATGTCCGCTCAGCCAGCCGAAAAGAAACCGATCGCCATCCCCTATCGCCGCGCGCCGGGGTGGGTTTACACCTTCGAGAACGGGCATACGCTGGTGTTCGTACCAAAACCCGGTGACGTATTCAACGTCAGCACGTGGGCGCGCACTGGATCGATTCACGAAACGGATGAAACCACGGGCATCTCGCACTTTCTGGAGCATCTTCTCTTTAAAGGCACAGCCCGCTTTGGTCCCGGCGAATTCGATCGGCGCATGGAAAGCATGGGCGCGGTGATTAACGCGGCGACCTGGAAAGATTTCACCTTCTACTACGTCACCGGCCCCAAGGGCGATGACGACCGCAATTTCCTCACGGCGCTGGACCTTCACGCCGATATGATGACCCAAGCCCTACTGCCCGAGGAAGAAATCGGCCAGCCTTTCGACCCGGACGCCCCGCCAGAGGCGCAGGAAACCGGCGACAAACGCGAGCGCGGCGTGGTGATTGAAGAAATCGGGATGCGCGGCGATCAGCCTTGGACCAAGCTCTTTAACGCGGTGAATCAGCGCATGTACCCGCCGGGGCACCCGTATCGGCGCGACGTCATCGGCACGCGCCGCAATATCGGGCTCGTGCCACGGCAAACGCTGGTGGATTACTACCGTCGCTGGTACGCGCCGGGCAATCTGATCACCATCATCGTGGGCGATCTGGACCCTGACACCCTGTGCGAGCGCGCCCAGAAAGTCTTTTGCTTTGAAACCGCCTCTACCGCCCGCGCCCTGACGCTTGCCGACGTCCCGCTCAACGCGCCGCCGCCCGCCGCAGCCCCCGATGTGGTGAAAGGCCAGTACAACACGGCCTTCTTCCTGATGGCAGCCCATGGTCCAACCCCTCAGGCGCTCGAAGAAACCGTCGCGCTGGATGTCCTGAGCTATGCGCTGGGTGAAGGCCATAGCTCGCGCATGAACCAGAACCTGATTGAAAAAGCTGCCGTCCCGCTGTTCAACTTCTTGTCCTGCGGGCAATCCACCCTGAAGCTCGGCAACACGTTCTACATTCAGGGCAATGTCGCCCCGCAAGAGGGCGAAGACGACGACGCCGCCATGACCCGCGCGCTGGAGCAGGTTCGCGCCGAGGTAGCCGCCCTGCTGGGCGATCGTCCGCTTTCGCAGACCGAACTCACCCGCGCCGTCAAGGCCCTCAAAGCCGACTTCGCCGAAACGTCGGAGACCGCCAGCGGAATCGCGGAATCCATCGGCGAAAGCCTTACCGTGTCAGACGGACTCGACTATTATCTGGGTTATCTTCAGGCCCTGGAAGGCCTTACGCTGGAGCGCGCGCGCGACTGCGCCCGCCGCTACCTCGCTCCTGAGCGCTTCTACATCGCCACCCTGTTGGGTGAAGATGGCGAGCCCCAGGACGGCTCCGCGCCGCAGGAGGCGGTCGCCCGATGCTGACTGCGCGCGCCGTCGATCTCGAAGAAGCTTCGCTTGCCTGCGGGGCGCGCGTTCTGCTGAATGCCCTGCCCGAATCGCCACGTCTGGCGATTGATTTCTTCTTGCCCGGCGGGGTTTCGTTTGAACCTGCGGTGGGCTTGTCGGATATGACCGATCGCCTGCTGCTGAAAGGCACGACCAGCCGCGATCAGGAAGCCATTGCAGAAGCAATCGACGACCTGAGTCTGGATCTCGACGCCGACGCCTCGCGCGATTACGCCATGATAGGCGCGACGCTGCTGGAAGAAGACCTCGACGCCTCGCTGGCGCTGATTGCCGACATCTTTTATAACGGCTCGCTGGCCGAATTCGAGCGCGAGAAGCAGCGCGCCGCCGGTGAACTCCTGATGGAGCTTGATGTTCCGCGATCGCGGGCTTCTGATCTCTTCTACCGCACGCTGTTTGAGGGGACGCCCTATGGCGTCACCACCAGCGTATTGCTGGAAAACCTCCCAGGCCTGACGCGCGTGGAAGACGTACGCGCCTTCTATGAAGGCGTGTTTCATCCGGAGCGGCTTCTGATTTCGGTTTCGGGCAACATCACGATGGATCGCGTCGTGGCGGCGCTCGATCGGCATTTTCCGCCAGCCCCGCAACGGGTGGCCTTGCCCACGACGTGCCCGGCGGCGGGGACCTTGAGCGCGTATCGCCTTAAAACCCCCCGCGCCGTAGGGTTCGCCCGTGAGGACGCGCAGCAAATCCATTTGTTTCAGGGATGGCTGGCCCCGTCGACCACGGATCCCGATTACTACCCGATGATGGCGCTTCACACGCTGCTTGGCGGCGCAGGACTAACTTCCCGACTATTTATTGAGCTGCGCGACAAGCAGGGCCTGGCGTATCAGGTTCGTTCCGCTTATGACGCCTTTCGGCATCAGGGTCTGTTCGTTATGTACATCGGGGCGGACCCCCAGAATCGCGACCGTTGCGTAGCAGGATTCCAGACCGAGTGCCAGAAGCTCATGGACACGCCGGTTTCTCAGAAAGAACTCGGGGAAACCCTCGATAATATTCTGGGACGGCGGGCCGTGTATCTGGAAACCACCGGCCAGCAAGCCAGTTATATCGGCTCCAACCTGATGATGGGCCGCGGCGTGGAAGATTTGGGTCGCGTGCGCGAACGCCTGCAAGCCGTCACCGTCGACGACGTGCAGCGCATGGCCCGGCGTACATTTTCGCAACCAGGCGTATTGGCCATTGCAGGCCCGTCTCAGACCATCGCCCCGCTGCTCGACTCGCCCCCGCTTTCCTGACGCCCGTTACGTCCTCGAAAAAGGCTTGTGTTATGACGCCTGATCATCCGCGCTGGCCCGAATACGAAGCCCGGTTCCGGGAATTGGCCTTTCTCGCTGACGAAACGTCGCTGGCCGACGCGCCGGCCATGAACGAGTGCCGCTACTACCTATGCCTGTACGGCGAAAACGGCCTGAGCGTCGACGAGGAATTCGCCTTTCTGGACGCCATGGAAAGCTTTGCAGGCAAATCGCTTTGCAAACGCAGCATCCAGACCGGATATTGGGAAGATATTCTCCTGTTTGTCCCCTAACCGGGCGGGAACACAGGATTAGCGCGCATCAGCAGCCAGCCGCGACTGCAAGTAAGCGACCACGCCGTCGGCAATAGCGTTGGCTTCCGCTTCCTGGCGGGCGTCACTGGCAACATCGCGCAATTCCTGCGGGTTTGAGACGTATCCCACTTCACACAGGATGGCGGGAATCTGGGTGTGGTGGATGACGTAGAACATCGCTTTACGAACGCCGCGATCCGGCGCGCCGACCTGATTCACCAGTTTCTGGTGGACTTTATCAGCGAGTAGTCTGCTTTGCGGCGTGTAGTAATAGGTTTCAAGCCCGTAGATAGAGGGGTTTACGCTGGCATTATGATGAACACTGACAAAAACATCCGGGCTGATGCGGTTGGAAATCTCAGTGATTTGGCGCAGCTCCAGAAATGTATCGCTGTCACGGGTCATGCTCACTTTGACGCCGCGCGCTTCCAGGGCTCGCCGCAGTTTCAGGGCCACGCGCAGGTTCAAATCCTTTTCCAGAAAGCCTTCTCGGGCGGCGCCCTGATCTTTTCCGCCGTGACCGGCATCTACGACAACGCGTGCGGCAAACGGGGCCTTGACGAGGGGACCGCCCGGCTTATAGGCGACTTGCGAGGCCGGGGCGAGTAAGAGCGTCAAGGCGCGGCTATCGGCGGCATCCGGCTGGACAACCGCCTCCCACTTGGCATCTTTGTCGAGCGTGAGGATAAACTTACTGTTGGGCTGGCCCACGCTCAGGGGCTCAACCCGCATCCGCTCAATCTGCGGGAATCGCGCGCGATCAAAGCCCACTTCGCCGGGCCGTGCCGCAATATTGAGGAGTTCCAGTTGCACGCGGTCGCCGCGGCGCAGCATCCGGTACATTGCCGGGGCGCTGGCAATCAGGCGCAGGCGGGCCCCGCCTTGCGCGTCCGCATCCAGCGTGATGCGCTCCAAGGCGCCCATAGCCGTCTCCTTCGGCAGTTGGCGCATGTCGCGGTCATCCAGATTAGCCGAAAGCGTCATGGTACGCTGATCCGAACCCGGAAAAGCGAGCTGAAAGCGGTCCGGCGCCGGCGTTTCCATCACCAGCCGGACGGTCTGCGCGTCAAATTGACCGACCCGAATGCTTTTGAGCAGGGCGTTAGGCGGCAGATGAATGGCCCCGGCCAGATCACGCGAACTCAAAGCCGCCTGATTGAGGTCAATCACCAGACGCTGGGGATCGCTAAGCTTGAAACGGTTCTTCACCACGATGTGTTCCGGGCGCGTGGGGTCGCTAATCAGGTAGAGCTGACCATCGCGATAGAAGACATCCGTAATCGCCGTTTGGCCGGCGGGAACCGCAGCGGGCGCATCAGCAAGAGGGGAAGAGGCAGGCAACAACGGCGGCTGTTGGGACGAACGCGCAGGCAACGTCGAGGCAACCGGCTCTGGAGCCGTATCAAACCCACTCACCACAAGCGCCTTACCGTCTGTCTGGGCTTGCAAGCGGGTAAGAATCTCATTGGAGTCGACCGTGACGACCACGCGGACAGCAGAATAGAAAGGACTGCGGTTCTGGCTGGTCTGAACCGTCTGAATCCCCCCACGGCGGACAGTTTGCGTGGAAGCGGGCGCAGAAAGGCGCGCATCGGGCAGATCAACGACAAAGCGATAAGGCGAAGCGAGCTTCAGCGTGGTGAATTGATTATAAGAGGTCAGCGGCTGGCTGCACTGGATGACCAACGCGCCGTTGGCCGGGTCGATAGACGCCCCCAGCACGCGAATCGCCTCGGCCCAGGCGCCGGCGAGCGAGGCGAAGCCCCACGCCAGAACGATGAGCAGACAGGCGCTCAAGCCGCGCCGCGACAGAGATCGAGAAAGGGAAACAGCAGAGTGAAGAGGAATCATGGGCGCATTCTCTTTGTCATAAGGCGTGTCGAGCGAATCGGGCGTGCAAAGCGGCTTCAAAAGCCAGAGCAAAAAGGCATATCAAGCGCTTAAGGGCATAAAACGACGGCGGTGGCGGGACTCTCTCTCTTAAAACGGCATCTTCAGGCGTTCGCATCAGGGGTTTTCAAGCGTCCCCGTTTCTGGGACGACTTCTGGGAGCGGCCATGCGCCGATTCGTTTGGAACGTTACGGCGCATCGCGCGCAGGGACGCAAACGCGCCGACAGACCTCTATTATAGCAGGCCCACGCGCGATGGGGGCCGACTGAGCAGCGTATTTTACACGGCAGAAAAGCGCAGGGCCAGGAAAAGGCGCAGGCGCGTCCTCACGCGCGATTCAGGGCGCGGGGGCAGTCGCCTGGAGACGCAAAGCCAGCGCATGAGCGGTTCTAGCGGCGTCTACGGGCTGAAAACGCGCGCGCGCCATTAAGGGCATTGACGTCTCAGGCGGCAAGAACCACAGCGAGAGGGTAAAATCGCCGTCCGGCTCGGGAGCGGCGTAAGCCCCCAGAGCCGCGCTGCATCCCGCCTGAAGGGCGCATAAGGCGGCGCGCTCGGCTTGCATGGCCGTCTCGACCGCCGGAACCGCAATACTGGCCAGCAGGGCGCGCGTACGCGCATCGTTCTGACGATACTCCACCGCCAGAATGCCTTGCCCACAGGGCGGCGTCAGTTCGACCAGCGGATCAAAGCGCTGGACAATGCGCGCCTCTTCGCCTAAACGTCGCAAACCTGCCGCTGCAAGAATCAAGGCGTCGTATTCGCCCGATTCAAGCTTTGCCAGACGGGTTTGCAGATTCCCTCGCACGGAATAACAGGCAACATCAGGCCGGAGCGCCCGCAGCATCGCTTCGCGTCGGACCGACGACGTGCCGAGTCGTGCGCCCGCAGGGAGTTGCGAAAGCGACAAGCCTGTTATCGAAACCAGCGCATCGCAGGGGTCTTCGCGTTCGCCAGCAGACTGAAGCGCCAAGCCGGGCGGTAAATCGCCGGGCATGTCTTTCAAACTATGCACCGCCACATCGATTTCGCCAGCGAGCAAGGCGTTTTCCAGCTCTCGGACGAAGACGCCTTTGGTTAGCGTCTCGCGAGCCAGCGTCGCCAGCGGTCGATCAAGCTGACGATCGCCCTGAGTCGCAATACCCGACCAACTCAGCGCGCATTGCGGATGACGCGCCGCAATCCAGGCCATGACGCTTTCGGCCTGGCGTCGCGCCAGCGGGCTTTTTCGGCTGCCAACGCGCAGAGCGCTTGCCGAATCGCTCAAGGAGCAGACGCCTGTAGGTTAAACACATGGCGAATCACCTCGGCGCGGCGCTGGACGGCTTGAGACGACTCGCCCTCGCGCAGGCGGGTCAGCGGTTCATGGAGAATCCGGTTGATAAGTCGGCGCGAAAGCGCGTCCGCAAAAGCCTGATCGCTGATAGACAAGGCGTCTAGCTGCTCACGGCGAATGGTTTCAAGATGTCCGCGCAGCCCTGTAATGGTCGGAGTCGCAGACAGGCCCACGCGCCAATGGCCAAATCCGGCGCAGGCTTCGTCGATGAGCAACTGCGCCTGTGAAATCAAGGCCCGCTGACGATCCTGACAGAACGCGCCGCCTTCGCCCAGATCATCGGCGTTCAGCAGGAGGATGTCCGCAAAGCGCTCAGCAATAGCTGGATCGACGTTTCGCGGCATGGCCAAATCCAGAATCAAGCCGGGACGGCGCTCAGGCGCCAACGCCTCAAAATGAGAAGCGTCCAGCACCAGATGCGGCGCGCCTGTAGCGACAAAGAGCGTCTGACAGCCGTCGAGCGCCTGATGCACGTCATCCCAGCCGACGCCGTGAAAACCGGTGGCGGCCATTAATTCGGCCAGCCGAGCCGCGCTGCGGTTGACGATCGTCACGCGGCGGCGCTGTTCGGCGGTCATCTCGCGGCGCAGGGCGTCGAGGACCAGCGCGGCGACCTTACCGCCGCCAATCACGACGATGCGCTGACTGAGCAGATCGGGGGCCAAGGCGCGGGCGCGCTCGTAGGCGGCGCGACTGACGCTGAGATCCTTGTCGGCAATGCCCAATTCGCTCCTGACACGCTTACTGACGGAAATTGCCACGCGAAACAGCCGATTGAGCAGGCGTCCGGTCGTGCCAGCGGCTTTTCCCGCCTCGCAGGCGTCTTTCACCTGACCCAGAATCTGGGATTCTCCCAGGACCAGACTGTCCAAGCCGCTGGCGACACGCATCAGATGCAGCGCCGCGTCTTCTTCCAAGCGCATAAACAGGGCTTGGCGCGCCTCCTGCACGTCCAATCCGCGCCAATCGAGGAAGAAACGCCGGAAAGCCGCCTGAGCGGCCAGCGCATCGCGCACCACGAGATACAGCTCAGTGCGGTTGCAGGTGCTGAGGATGGCGCACTCTTCCACGCCGGGCTCGGCGCGCAGGCGGGTCAGAGCGGCGGGCATCTCGGCGGGCGTCAAGGCGAAGCGCTCGCGGATGGCGATGGGGGCGTTTTTCTGCCGCACCCCGGCGACCAGAATTTGCAGCGGCGTTCGCGGATGATGGGTCATAGAGGCGATATCGTCCAGAAACTCCCGGGAAAGCGGCCAGATGGCGCGGGTTTAGACGTTTGGCGCGCAGGCTTTACGCTCGCAGCAACGCAAAGCCAAGGCGAAGCCCAGCATAAAGAGGGCATCGGCGATCAGGAACGGCTGCCACATATCGGGCAGGCGGCCCTTCATGAGGTAGAATCCCGCCACGCCGCAGTAGGCGGCTTTCATCAGGATGCCGTAGCCGATCAGATCGCGGCGCGGGTAGGGCGCACGGGCGATTTCAAAGAACATCAGCGCGAAAATCAGCAGCAGCGCCGCCGAGAACTGGACGTAACCGAAATGATTGGGCGGCGTCACGTTAAAGTGGCTGAACACCGCTTGCGGCGCAAACAGAAAGACAAGACCGAGCGCCAGCTCATAGAGTCCGGCCACCGTAAACAGGACGGAAGCCCAGCGCGGCGTGGCGTTAGCAGTCGTCATCAGCAGAAACCCTCAAGCTTAACAAGCCTTCGCGGCTCGCGATTGATTCTACCAAAGCTTGCCGTCGACGGCAAAGAGAAATCGCCGCCTGAGTCGAAGCTGCGGCTAGTCGGGTTTTATGGGCATGAAGCGCTGCATGGCGTCCGCGACGTAGGCGTCCATAATGCCTGTAAGACGCTGCTGGACTTCAGGCGTCAGATGGCGATCGAGGAAGGCAGGCATCTCCTCGGGGGAAATAACCCGGCGGGCGACGGCTTCGCCCACCATTGCCTGAAACGCCTCAGGCGGGATCGTCCCAAACAGGAGTTTGGACGTCAGTATCGCGCGACTCACGACGGGCAGCCTAAAAGTCTGGTATGACTGGCTAACGATATCTGCCAACTGTGTCGCCAATGGGGTAAATTCTGTCTCAACACCATGATTCAGGGGCCGCATGATTTCAACCATACCTCTTTGATTCAATGGGGCCAGATCCGCCGGGTCCACATCTAAGAATCTCTTGCTCTTAGCAGAAGACAGCAGGGAGAGAATGCTGTTAACGTCACTGGTACTCTGCAGGATCTGCCGGTAGGTCGTCCCATCCATCAGCTGTTGGTCATCGTCACCCCCACTGGCTCTTGAGAAATGCTGAGAGAAGGCCCAGCCAGAGACCATGGTGACAATTCCCCGCAGAATCTCCTCATACGTCTGCGGCGACTGATGAGCCGGCCTATAGATCGCGCCGTCAGCGTCGCCAAAACGCTTGAGCATCAGGCCGACATTGCGCTGACCAGACGCAGCATCTCCGATGATATGGCCCAACTCGTGAACCGCCACCTCGCGCGCCCGGCTGGCAGGCAGTTCTTCCCTGGTCATAACGCGCCAAGCCCACTCAAATAAGCGCCGGCGCAGACCGGAGGGAAGCAAGCGCAGCAAGCCCTTTGGGCGAAGGCCAAAGGCAGAAGACTCGAAATCGGGCGGATGAAGTTCCCCGGTGACGGAAGGCCTTGTTTTGGCAGGCGGCTCTGCGCCGAAACGCGCCAAAGGCTCGCGGACAGGCGCTGCTAACTGGTCAGAACGCTGCGTAACAGGCCTTGATGTCGAATCGCCGCCAAAAACGAGAGGCGGCGCGCCAAGAGAGATTACAGGGAGCAGGAGCATTGCGTCACGGTGTCGTGTGGGAGGACTGTAGAGGATTCAAACCTGAGGGCGCGGGCGGATTGCCTTGGGGCATGGCCTCATTGAGGAGGGGGCTGTTCGGGTTTTACGGGCATGAAGCGCCGCATGGCGTCCGTGACGTAGGCGTCCATAATGCCTGTAAGACGCTGCTGGACTTCAGGCGTCAGATGACGATCGAGGAAGGCGGGCATTTGCTCGGGGGAAATAACCCGGCGGGCGACGGCTTCGTCCACCATTGCCTGAAACGCCTCCGGCGGGATCGCCTCAAACAGGCGCTCGGCGGTCTGACTCGCCAGCGCGAGAGGGGGATGTTCAAGCGTCTTGCTCACAAGCTGAAGGAAGCCCTGACACGCCCGCTTACTATCGATTAAATCCTCTTCGCGCTTAGGCTTCAGGTTGCGTACGAGCGCGATATCCCGAGCATGCAGCATGTTAGCTGGTTGAGGGGGCAACCAACCATTCAGAGCGGCTATCCGTAAGAACGAGGTAGCCTGTGCCAAGTCCTTAACAACCGTCAACAGTATTTTATTGTCATGAAAGGATTTTAAATCCTGTTTCCGCAAGAAACCCTGACGCTGAAACACATGTCCGGCAAGGGCGACAACCAGAAAAGGGAAAAGTCCTTCAGGCGTATCAGGGCTATCAGGTCTGAACCCAAGCCGAACAAAAGCAACTGAGCCGTCTTTTTTTTGAATCAGGCCCAGCATGGCGTTGCGGTATCCCCATGCAGCCGCTGCCAGCAAATGTCCCAACTCGTGCGGCGCGTGTTCGCGAGCTTCTTTCGCGGTCAGACGCGAGCACTCAAGCCAGCGAAAGCGCACCCGTTCAATCCACAAACGCATCGCCTTGAGCAGCGGACTTTTTGAAGATGATTTAAAGTTCTTCGCCCTTGCAACAGAGGGCTTACGGTCAGAATCACCCGCAAAACGCAGCGGCGCAGGCGAAGGCGTCTGAGGCGATCGCGACCGCCAAACAGGTGATGGAAGAGGAAGAAACGGATGAACAGACATAATCAAACGCACGGGCATACAGGCAGCCGAGTACAGTGTCGGACGCTGTATCAACGTTCGGGGAAAACGAGAATTGCCCGGAGGCCTTGCGCTTAAGGCAAACGCCGCAGCCAGAAGGCGTTAAGAGCCAGATGCGCCGCGAGCAGGAGCAGGGCCGTTGCGGCAAACGCCGGGGACAATTCGTCTGGACGCAGACGGGTTTGTAGCGCGCGCGCGCCCAGTTGATCGAAGACCGGAGCAAAATCCTGAGGGCGAAAGACGCGAAAATAGCGGCCACCCGTGCGCCGCGCCAGTTCTTGAAGCGTCGCGTCATTCAAGGCCACGAAAAAGCGCTCGTCGCGGTAACGAATCGTCGCGCCTTGAGCGCTGCCAACACCGATGGCGCAGATCATCACGTTGCTGCGCGCAGCGTTTTCGGCGGCTTCCGGCCACGGGAAGCCCGATTGCTGCTCGCCATCGCTGATCAGGAGAATCAATCGGCGCGGCACGGCTTCTGATGGGGATTCGAGAGGATGAGAGTCGGGCGACGCTTCGCGCGGCGGCGCCTCGGACAGGGTTTGGACCGAAGCCTCAATCGCATCGCCAATCGCCGTGCCGGGGCGCAGACGCTTTTCGGTGACGCGGCCTAACAGCGAATCGATATGGGCATGATCGCGCGTCGGCGACGCGACAACCACAGTAGCGCCCGAAAACAACGTCAGCCCCACCCGGATTTCCGGCGGGAGGTCGCGCACAAAGCGGCGCGCCGTCTCACGGGCCGCCTGTAATCGACTGGGAGAAACGTCGTCTGCGCCCATGCTCAGCGACACATCCAGCGCCAGCATCATATCCACCGCGCGCTCCGCCGTACGCGTCAGCATCTGCGGCTGCGCAGCGGCTAGAATGAGGAAAGCCAGCGCCAGCCAGCATAAGAGAGGCGACAACAGACGACGCCACCCGCGCGACTGCCGCTGAAGCGCTCGGGCCTGCGCCATCGCCGCCGATACGCTGAATTGAAGTCGCTCCTGCCAGCCGCGCCGGGTCAGCCAGGCGTATAGCCACGGCAGCAAGAGCCAAGGCAGCAATAACAACAGCCAAAGAGGCTGAACCCAATGAAATGCCTGCGGCGACGGAAGCATCACGCGGCCCATCCTCCAAAAGCTGCCAGCAGCGATAAGGCGGCCTCCAGCGGATCGGCTGTCGTAGACGTGGCTTGGCAATGGGCTGCAAATTTTGCCTGCGCGCGTCTCGCCTCCAGTTGCTCGCGCGCCAGACGCGCGTAGTCGACGTAAAACGCCTTGGACCTTACGGGGATTTCAAGCGCTTGCGCCGTTTCCGGGTCGCGCAGCGCGCACGCCAGCGGCGCACGGGAAAGATCCAGCTCGCACGGGTCATGAATCAGCGCAACAACGAGATCGCAGGCCCGGCCCAGATCGGCCATCGCGGCGGGCCAGGCCACGCTATCGGAGGCTAAATCGCTGAAGAGCGCTACCCACGACCGGCGCTGAATCAGTCGGCGAGCCTCGCTCAAGGCTTGTAGCAGGGCATCATCAGCCAGGCGCGGGACATGAGGGGATTTCGACGCGTCCCAAAGTTCCATCGCGCGCGCTTCCGCTTCGCGACAGGCGATTTGCAGGGTTTCCACCAGCGCCTGAAGACGAATCAGGCCAACTGCGGGCTTAATCAGGCGCGTTTGATGGCCGTCAAAGGCCATCAGGCCAAGCCGATAGCCCGCCTTCTGCGCGAGCATCCCTGTGACCGCCGCCATTGCCACCGCCTGACGCGACTTGCGGCGCCGCCCGCCCACGGTCATCGAGGGCGTTAAATCAACCAGAAGCCAAGCGGTGAGGGTCTTTTCGGCGTAATATTCACGGACGTGAGGAATCCGCGTGCGGGCGTAGACGTTCCAGTCGAGGGCGCGGGCGTCGTCGCCAGGCTGATACTCGCGCAGGCGAGCGAAATCCATGCCGCCGCCCAGCGCACGGATCGGTCGCTCGCCTTCGGGCAGGGTCGCCAGCTTGCGTTGCAAGCGCGCCCGCCAGGCGTTCAGCAAATCATCAGCGGCCAGACGCAGGACGTCATCGCCCTCATCGCGAAGGCCGGAGCGGGCCATCAGCGCCGCTACGTACGCAGGCGGATCCAGCCACGGCAAAAGCGCCTTGCGCACGCGCGCCGACAGCGACGCGGCCACGGCTTACGCGCCTCTCGATGCGCCGGGCGGCGGCAGCAGGGTCAGCAGCTCGTCCAGAAAACTATCGGGCGTCATCCCGGCGGCGAGGCCTTCGTAGGAGAGGATAATGCGGTGGCGAAGGCAGTCGTGCGCCAGCGCCGTTACGTCTTCTGAACGGACGTAATCGCGCCCGCGCATCAGAGCCATTGCTTTAGAGGCCATCGTGAGGGCCAGCGAGCCGCGCGGAGAAGCGCCAAATTGAATGGCGCGCGTGAGAGCGTTAGTGGGCGGGCGGCGCGTGGCCTGAATCAAGTCGACAATGCCGTGGGCGAGCGCCGGATCGATATAAACCTTGCCCACCCAGTCGCACAGACGCAGCAGCGCGTCCGCATCCAGCACCGGCGATATCTGCGGGATGTCGGCGCCGGTCATGCGCTGGACGATGACAGCTTCTTCGCGCGCATCAGGGTAAGCGGCCAGCAGCTTGAAGAGAAAGCGATCGAGCTGGGCTTCGGGCAAGGCGTACGTGCCTTCCGACTCGATAGGATTTTGCGTGGCCATCACCAGAAACGGCGCTTCCAAGGCAAACGTCTGCCGCCCAACGGTGATTTGCCGCTCCTGCATGGCTTCCAGCAGCGCGCTCTGCACTTTGGCGGGCGCGCGGTTGATTTCATCAGCCAGCACAAAATTGGTAAACAGAGGGCCGGGCTCTGTCGCGAATTCCCCGGTGGCGGGGTTGAAAATCCGCGCGCCGATGAGATCCGAGGGCAGCAAATCCGGCGTAAACTGGATGCGTTTGAATCCGACAGACAGGGCTTGGGCGAGACTCTTGAGCATCAGGGTTTTAGCCAGACCGGGCGCGCCTTCCACCAGCGCGTGGCCCTGGGCCATCAGCGCAATTAACAGGCGTTCGAGCAGGTCTTGCTGGCCGACGATGACCTTCTTCATCTCGTACAGCGCGCGTTCCAGCAGAGCGGCGGCTTCTTGCGCGCGTTCAGGACTCAAGCGGCCTGTCTCGCCATCGTAAAGGCCATCGGTCATGGCGATTCTGCCTGCGATGTCGCCGAATCAACGTCCGGGGAGGCTTCTTCAGCAGACGCCAATGGTTCTCCCTCGTAGGACAAGGCCAGCAGATAGAGGCGGGTCTCGCCCACGCGGTCGCAGTTAAGGGCCTGATCGGGTCGAATGACGGCAATTGGGGCGCAGCGCGGGGCGCCATCCGCCGCGAGAGTGCGAAAGCGCTCGCGCAGGTTAAAGGGCAGGTGATAATAGTCCGGTTGCGCCATCAGCGCCAGCAATCCCGTATCGGCGGGCAGGGTTTGCAGGGCATGCGCCAGCCCGCGCGAGCCAGAGGCAAAGCGTACGGCCCGAGACGTCAGCGGATCCAGCGAAAACAACAGTCGCGCGCGCGCCAGCGCCAAGGGATCCTCGTCAGTCGCAGGCAAGGCTTGCCACGCCAGCGTCGGAACCAGATTAAGCGCAGCATTAGAGGCAGTATGAGACGAATGCAGCGCTCGCGAGGCTTCCGTGAAGCGGCGCACGGCATCCGCAGCGCGAACCCCGGCAGGCGCGGCGAACATCGGCGCGATAATCAGGTTGACCATCGCGTAGAAGATCAGCGTGCCGGCCATCAGCGAGATCAAGCCATTCACAGGCTTTTCAAGCCAGGTCCAGACGTAATACGCGCCCGCTGTAAGCAACAGCAGCGGCGGGCCGCCCAGCAGCCAGAGCTTCCAGGCGGGGAAGGCAGGCGGCAATGAGAATTTAGAGAGAAATTCAGGCGTTGCAATCATCGGGTCGCCGGGAAACGGCCAGTAAAGGCCGGGATACGCGTCCGGCAGACGCTGAAACGCTGCAACCGTCCAGAAAACGGCCAACAGCATCAGGGCCAGAACTGTGGCATCCACCGCCCATGACTGCGAGCGGCGGGTCAGGGTGTCTTCAAAGCGGCGCGCCGTAAATTGGGCGGCAATCAGGCAGACAGGCGGCAAAAACGCCAGCGGCGAAAAGGGTAGCGCCAGCAATGACAGCAACAACCAGCACCAGAGAAACTTCCAGGGTTCCGGCGTCGTAAATCGCCCGCCGGAAAAGACATAAGGGCGCGCGGCCTCGACCAGACCCGCCGCCGCCAGAAACGTCCACGGCGCCATCGCCCAGAAGGCCCCCGAAAGGGTGTTCATCACAAACTGGCCGAGCGACGACGCTGACGGCAAAGGCGTTATCCAGCCAAAGGCGGGCGACAGGCCTTCTTTAAAGGCGAAAAACGCCCACGGAAGTAAGACAACTCCCAGAAACACGAGGACTTCGCGCCATTGAACGCCGCTCAATGCTCGCAGGCGGCGCTGCCACGCGAGAAACGCCAGCAGAATCGTCGCGCCCAGCGTGACGCCGGGCAAGCCTGTCATCAGCGTCGCAATGCCCAGATGAGCGCCCAAAGCCCGACTCAACCAGAGCATTTGACGGCGCTCCGGCTTGCGGCGCTCGCCCACGCGAATCAACGCCAGAAACAGGGCCAGCGTCAGCAGCGTGGCGACCAGAGAGGCCATCGTGAAGGGCGTCAGGTGCGTCGCATGAAAGAATCCCCAGCAAAGAGCCAGCATCGTCGCGCTCAGCAGGGCGAGCGAGCGGCTTTCGAGCAGGGCCAGCGTCAGGCCGTAGGTAAGCCCGAGCGCCATCAAGCCAAAAATAGCCGTTAACGCCTGGGCAACTGCCATATCAGATCCAAAAATCCTGAAGAACAAGGCCATCAGGGCAATCAAAAGAGGCGGGGCCTGCGCAAAGCCGTTCCCATAAAGAGTAGGAAGCCATGAACCGCTGCCCATCGCCATTTCTTTGGCCGATTGCAGCCAATGCAAATCCCTCAGCGTCTCAAATAGGCCCAGATTGGCCATAGGCGAAGCCGCCAGCGCAACAAACGCAATCGCCAGCAGCGTTTCGGGGAGATATGTCGCCATCAGGCGCAGCAAAAAACCCATGGGAGGGATGTCGCCTATCCTTTGCAACCCTTATTATAGCGAAAATCGCCGTAAGCGGGCGGGTTCGGCGCGCGCATCGCAAGGCCGATTTTTGAGCGACTTTGAGCTACAATAACGGCGTTTTCCCCAACGGCGTTTCCTCGCCCGAATCCGCCAGAGGCTTGCGCATGACGATTCCGGCATTGTTGATTCCGGTAATTTCGATTCCCGGCTGGTTTGGCGCGCGCCTGCGCGGATGGGCCGCATGGGGCCTGCTGCTGGCCGTCGCGCCGGTGGTCTTGAGCGCGTGTCTGGCGCTGGCTTTTTTCTTGCCGACGTCGCAAACGCCCTCTTTACTGCGCGCTCTCGCCCCACAACCGGCGCTGGCGCAAGCGCTGTATTTGTATCAGAACCGCACGCCGCAAGAAACATGGGCGGAGTTTTACTTTGCGCTGGCCGCCCAGCTGGCTTCACGCGGCAATGTGATTCTGGCCGAAAACATGCTGGATAAAGCCTGCCGCCTCAAGCCAAAAGACCCGGATTTCCATGCGGCGCACGGCTTGACGCTCGAGCAACTGGAGAAATTCGACGCGGCGCGCGCGGCGTATGAAAAAGCCATCGCCGCCAAACCGGACGCCATGGAAGGGTATTACCACATGGGCGTGCTGCTGGATCGAATGGGCGACGGTGAAGCGGGGATTCAGTGGCTGCTGAAGGGGCTGGCGATCGAGCCCAATAACGCTGCGCTGAACTACGATATCGGCGTGATTTACGCCAAGCGGCAAGATTACGCGAATTCTGCCCTGTATTCGGGCGCAGCGGCGAAATCGGATCCGCGTCTGGCCGAAGCGCACAATAATTACGCGTACGCGCTGGCCAATCTGGGCCGTTATCAGGAAGCATTAGTCGCCGTGGATCGCGCCATCCTCCTGAAACCCAACAACGCAGCCTCGCTCGATACGCGCGGATTCACGCTTCACGGGCTTAAGCGCTACGCCGAAGCGCTGGCCGACTACGACAAAGCGCTGGCGCTCGATGGCGAGATTAGCGAAATTTACCTGCACCGCGCGCAGACGCTGGAGGCGATGGGCCGCGTCGCGGAAGCGGTTGCGGCGTACGAGCAATACCTCAAGCAGGCGCCCGAGGCCCCTGAGCGCGCAGATGTGGAGAAGAGCCTGCTGCGACTGCGCCCGACAACGACGCCTGCATCCCGAGCGGCCTCCGGCGCGGCCTCTTCTGCGCCTCAGCCGGTTACGCAATCCCCTGCAACGCCTGTGAATCCGTGAGGAAACGGGCCATGCCAGGGATTTCGCTTTGCAGGGCGGCAGCAATAGGGGCGCTGATGCTCGGTATCTTGTTCTGCCCGCTGAATCTGAGTGCGCAGTCAGGTCCTGCCGCCACAGCAGGCGACGCAGGCAAGGGAAGCGCGCCGACAGGCCCGGGCGTCGCGACGCCTCGCCAGAAGACCGAGACGCGCCCCGGCGTCAAGCAACGGGAGAAGGTCGTTCTCAAGGCCCCGATGGGAGGACGAAGCCCTGTCCGACGTCCTTGAGCCGGCCCGCGAGGCGCCGCCGGTCTTTCTCACCGGCTATATGGGCGCTGGCAAATCGACCATCGGGCAATATCTGGCCCGGCGGCTTCGGTACGCGTTTCTGGATACGGATCGCCTGCTCGTCAAGCGCTTTGAAGCGCCCATTCGCGAGATTTTCGAGCAGCAGGGCGAAGCCGCGTTTCGCGCCGCCGAACTGGCGTTGCTCGGGGAGTTATCTCAGACCAGCAAAACCGTGATCGCCACAGGGGGCGGAGCGCTGGCGCGGGCCGAAGCATGGGAAGCCCTGGGCGCGCGCGCACGAGTGGTCTATCTCTACGCCCCGCCGGAAGTCCTCTTCGAGCGCGTGATTTTTTCGCCGCGCGAGCGTCCGATGATTGACGTGCCAGATGCGGAAGCGCGCTTTCACGAGCGTTTTGCGCAACGCGAGCCGTTTTATCAGCGCGCCCACCTGCGCGTACGGACCGACGCGCGCAAACCCGAAGCCGTGGCCGCCGAAATCGCCGAAGCGCTGGCAAACTGGCCGGAGGATCAGCCTCAGGCCCTGCCGGGAGATGCGCGCCCATGACCGCGCTGACCGTTTCGCTGCCTGCGCGCGCGCGGGATTACCAGATTATCATTGAGCCGGGCCTGCTTTCGACTCTGGGGCCTGCTTTAGCGCCCGTTTTACCAGCGGGATCGCGCGCGCTGCTTATCAGTGACGAAACCGTCTATGGCCTTTACGGCGAATCGGCTTTGGCGCAGCTGGACGGGGCCGGTTATCAGGCGCAACGCTTTGTGATTCCCGATGGTGAAACGTCGAAGACGCTGTCAATGGTGGAATCGGCGTATGACGCGGCGCTAAAATTCGGGCTGAGCCGTCGCGACGCCATCATCGCGCTGGGCGGCGGCGTCGTCGGCGATCTGGCGGGATTCTGCGCCGCGACGTATTATCGCGGGACGACATTCGTGCAAATCCCGACCACGCTGCTCGCGCAGATTGATTCGTCGGTGGGCGGCAAGACGGCAGTGAATTTTCGCACGGTGAAAAATGGCGTCGGGGCGTTCTATCAGCCAGCGCGCGTCCTTATTGACCCGGCGGCGCTCAGCACGCTGGATGCGCGCCAGGCCCGCGCCGGTCTGGCGGAAGCCGCCAAGTACGCCTTGCTGGAAATCAGCGCCACGGGCGACAGCGGTCTGTTTGGCTTCTTGAGCGTACAGGCCGAGGCTTTGCGCCATTTGTCCAGCGCCAGCCCCGCCACGCGGTGCGAATTAATCGCGCGCTGCTGCCAAATCAAGGCCGAGGTCGTGGCCGCAGACGAAACCGAACGCAGCGGCGCGCGGGCAATGCTGAATCTGGGTCACACGTTTGGCCACGCGCTGGAGGCCGCCGCAGGCTACGGCACGCTCCTGCATGGAGAAGCCGTCGCCATGGGCATGGCGATGGCGCTGGAGATGTCGACGCAACTGGACCTGCTGGGCGCTGAAGAGGCCCGCCGCGCGCGCGCGTTGCTACGTGCGCTGGACTTGCCGCTCACCCCGCCCGCCGGCTTACGCGCCGAAACCCTGCTGGCGCTGATGACCCAGGACAAAAAAGCCCACGACGGGCGCATCTCGTTTGTCCTGCCCGTGGAATGCGCAGGTCGGGTACGTCTGTGCGACGACGTGCCCCAGGCAACCGCGCTTGCAGTCGTCCGCGCAGCGCTGGCCGCCCGCTGACCAGTCGCTTTATCCACAACGGGGAAGGCTCCCGATCGACTTTGCGATCGGGAGCCTCTTAAAAGTGCGCTTCAGAGACAACAGTTCAACCCCGTAATGTTGTTATGCCCGGCGCCGGCGTCCGCCAATCGCCTGATGTCCGGATTGTTACAATCGCGCGGCGTCGCAGGTCAGCAGGCAATTTCCGCCATAAAATTGTTTTTATTTTTGTATATCTTTCCAGATCAGTCTCTGGATTCCCTTGATGCGTTCCCCGATTCTTTGCGAAAGCGTTTGCCATGAGCGTTTCTCCCTCCGGCTTTTATAACAGCTATCCCGCGACGACAAGCGAGAGCAGCAGCAAGCCGCCCAAGCCGCCGACTTACCGCCAGCGCAAGGCGCAGGCTGAAGCCGCGCAGACGTTCGCCAATGACGTGATGATGGCCCAGCAACTCACCGGCAAACAGTTGAGCGAAGAAGATGTGTCGGAAGCGATGACGCTGTTGGGGCAGATGCCCAAGAATTCCGACGTCAAGCTGAATCAGCGCGTCAGTTATGAGCAGCAGAAGGCGTGGTCGCTTTCGCAAGCCCAGCAGGACGCCAGCGACGGCAAAAGCGCCGGACAGGTTCTGGCCAACCTGATGTGGGGCGATCAGGCCCTGACGACCAAAAAAGCCGTCAACGAGAATTGGTCGTACATGATGAAAAGCTTTACCCAGGTAAAGGCCCCCGACTTCGTGAAGGTCCATAAGGACGGCGGCAGCGATCTGGGCCTCAACGACGAGGAATCCAGCGAATAAGGCTGCGGGTTCGGGTCAATTGCAAACGATTCGCCACAAAACGCCCTCAACTGGGGGCGTTGCGGTAGAATCATATTGAAACGCACGTGATTATTACGAATCATCACGTACCGACCTCAATCAGGGGCGTTGCGATAAAATCCTATTGGAACGCGCTTGATTATTACCAATCATCAAGCATATCCCTCGATTGGGGGCGTTGGCAGTAAAATCGGGTTCAAACGCCAAGCGCGGCTGTCTGTTGGCGCGCTCTCGGCGTTGCTTTGCCCCAATTGCAGGAAGGTCGCTTGCGATGTCCACCTCCGCCGTGTCCGAACAACCCGCCGCGTCCGCGATGCCAGACGCTAACGCTTCTCCCGCGCTGATTCGCGCCCTGGACCATGGCTTTGTCGAGCGCGTGGACGCGATGGGCAGCGATCTGACCGTGGTCAATTCGGCTCGCGTGTCGTTCGGCAAACGCAAGGACGCCCTTAGCGCCCAGGACGAGAAGCTGATTCGGTATCTGGCAGCGCACAAGCACTGGAGCCCGTTTCGGCATGTGCAGATTCAGTTCCACTGCAAAGTCCCGGAATTTGTCGCGCGGCAGTGGTACAAGCACGTGGTCGGCATCGCCTACAGCGAGGCGCCCACGGTGGATCATGCCTGGAACGAAATCAGCCAGCGGTATGTGGACGCGGGCGAGTTTGATTTTTATACGCCAGATGGCTTCCGCCAGCAATCGAGCGATAACAAGCAGGCGTCAACAGACGATTGCGTTCCGGATCCCGGCGGCGAGCTGATGCGGGCTTACGCGGCGCATTGTCGCGACGCGCTGGCGCTTTACCAGCGTCTGACCGAGGCGGGAGCCGCCCGCGAGCAGGCCCGAGGCGCGCTGCCGCTGAGCATTTACACCGAGTTTTACTGGACGGCCTCGTTACAGGCGATTGTCAATTTTATTCAACTGCGCAAGCATCCGGGGGCGCAATACGAGATTCGCGTTTACGCCGACGCCATTGAAACGCTTACGCGTCAGGTCGCGCCCTTGTCGCTTCAGGGTCTGCTGGGCGACGCGCCCCCGTCAGCCTGAATCGGGATAAATCGCCCAGATGGGCGTCCATGGCCGTCGTGCGGTTCGAAAATCCGTCTACGACGTAAGGCCCGCGCAGACGATCGCGGCGCTGATACAGCGTGGCCACGGCGTCTGAATAAATCCGCGCCCAGCCGGGGAGACGGTCCAGCCTCTTGCGCAATTGCGCCGCCCCAGCGGGGATGACGATCAGGGTCGCGCCCGATCGCAGGGCGGGCCGCAGGTCATACGGCGGCATATAGAATGCCAGGTACGCCTGCATCTGGCGATCGTCGTAAACAGCCTCGTAACGCCCGTCTATCGACACGCGAACCGCTGGATACAGGCGCCAGAAGAAATATTGCCCCCATCCGAAAGTCGTCCACAGGTCGCCTTCAATTTTATTTTGCTGAAGAAAACGAACCAGCCCCTGAGGGTAAACCAGTTGGGTCTCCGCCTCTTGAGACGCCGCGCCCGTCGTCCCCAGAACCCGCACATAGAGAGGCGCTCCCTGCATATGCAATACGCCTGACACGAGCAGTAAAATCCCTGTAGAAAGGATGAGTTTAACCGCGTACGGCGCCTCTTGCCTTAAAGCGACCTGATTTTCCGGCGAAACGTTCGAACGGGTCCAAGCGAACGCGGGCGGCGTTTTTAAGCGCCACGCCAGCATTATCGCCGCAATAATGAAAAACGGAGCCAATTTAAAATGAAGCGTCCCGGCCACTGCCAATGCCACTAACATGAGTTCGACCACAGGAAACTGACGTGGGCGCGTCAGCGCCGAATAAATAGCCACGCCAGCAAAAAACAGGGCGACGAGCAGGTAACTCACGCCAAATCCCACGCTGTGGGTCAAAACATGACCCCATTCCATAATATAAGGTCGGGGCATTCCCCATGCGCCGAAAAGCTCGCGATGCAGATCCAGCCCATAGGGATTCAGCCATGTCGCCAATCCGCACGCGATTGTTGTGAGCAGCAGACGATTTGCCTGCCGCCAGTTTCTTTGCAAAGCCGACTTTAAATAGAATGCGCCTAACAGGCCAAATCCCATAATAAAACCGGCATGGAGATTCACCCAGAATGCCATCGCCAGCGGCAAGAACGCCAGCGTATTTTTCCAGGAATTCCCCTTGACGCGATCAAAGGCCAGTAAGCGATTCAGAAACAGCGTAAAGAAGAAGAAAGAAAAAAGATGGCAGCGAAACGTACAGCCCAAGCCATTCCAGAGAACAAATGCAGTCAGTGGCGCCGAATACTTCAGAAAATCAGGAATAAAAGCGGACGGATTCGCATGACAGGCGCGCTCCTGCCGAAACGTCTGTAACATCATGGCGATGCAGGCAAAAACAAGGGTTAATTTAAAACAGAATATGCTCAAACTCCCCCAGTGTTTAAACAGATAAAAAAGCAGGAAGCCGCTGCCCCATTCATGATCGATCCACAGGCGCCCGCCAGCAACGCCGAATGAAAAAACATCGCGATAGGGAAAATAGCCGGGGTTTTGGTCTATTAGGGCGCCGATGGCCATTTTTCCCCATAAATCCAGATCGGCGACATTTTGAACGTTCAGGCACAGCAATAAGACGCCAGCAAAGGACAAGCCATTCAGAACAGCCGGCAACTTTTGCCGCCACCGGGAATGCGCCAGATAAGAAACCATCATCGCCCCGTCATTTCCGGACTATTTTGGAGGCCAAACGCCGTATTCCCATTATGGAGCGTCTTTTCTGCTTCCACGTCATCTGGCTATGGGATTCTGATCAGGCAAGTTTGCCATGCATGCGTTTTCACCCCTTCGGGTGATAAAACGCATGCGCGCGCTACGATAAGATGACATTATCGGCAACCCCCCTCGGCCAGAAATCGCCTTTTCTCCTGAGAAGGATCTGAGCGTCGGACCGCTTGCCCCCACGAAGAATGAGATATAGAGCAACGAGTGAGGACTTCCTGATGAAAATGATGCTTCGCAAATCCAGAAAAGGTCAATCGCTGGCCGAATACGGTTTGATTCTGGCCCTGATCGCCATCGTGTGTATTGCGGCCCTGTCGTTCCTGGGAAGCCAAATCGGCAACTCCCTGAATGACGTCGGCAACAAACTGTTTACCGCCATTAGCAGCTCTAAACCCGGCTCGCCGCCCGCATCATAGAAGCTTATAAAATCAAGGTTTTTTCCAAACATTCTCCACCAGCGCCGAACTAAATATTTTTAGGTCGGCGCTGGAGTTTTTTAAAAGAGAAAATTAATTTATGCAAAATTATCGAAAAGCATCAAAAAAATTTCCCCCTCAAAAAAAGGGGGATAAATCTTGTAGAGGCTTGACGGGTAACACCCTCGCCGAGCTAGCGTGCATTACGGTTTTTATTGCTATTTTTTGCGTTGCCGCCCTCACTTTTCTTTCAAATCAATTTTCTTCCATGTGCGATTACTTGGGAAACTTTTTTGCAAATACGATTAAAAATACTTCACCCGGATCTCCCGGCAGCGGAACAAGTTAACGCCAACGCTTTACCACAGCTGAAATAAAATCCTTCAATATACCGCCGGAAACAGGCGGTATCGAACTTTTTGGAAATATTGCCTGTACTCTTCAGAAGACGCGCTCAAGATACGCTCTTCCTCAAGAAGTCGCAGAATTTGGCACGTGATTAAAGTAAAAAACAAAACAATATTGAACCATGACAATTGAAGCAACACCAAGGAGAAGAACCAGACCAGCTCAAAAGCATACAGAGGATGGCGAATCCAGCGATACAACCCTTGCGTTTTCACCTGTCGGCATGCCGCAACAATCCCAAACCCCTTGCCTAAACACCCGATAGCGACCAGTGAGCCCCCTGCGCCCACCACCCAGAGCGCGGCGGCAAGAATGCCCAGCCCAGGGGCAGGATGATGCGGGGCCGGTTGTAACAATAAAGGCAGCAGACTGGTGGCAAACGCAATAATCCGATGCGTAATACGGCCTGACTCCGCTTGCGCCTCTTTGCGCGTAACAAATAATATCAACATAAACATGTAAAATGCGAGAATAGCGATCGAACTAAAATCGCCGCGCAATACGCCCAAACCATAGGTATAAACCGCGTACGCCGTTAGACAGAACGCAAACAGGGTAAAAAGCGCATTCAGGGGAATTCTTGATTTTCGCACGATGGGCACAATTGCAGGGGACGGCTCTGTCATGCCGGGACTCACCTCGCGAGTTGGGACCGTCTCCCCATTGAAGCGGGTGGCGGGGCGGGCGTCATCCTCTGCGCGCAGGAGGCGTGTTTCTGGTATGCTGGGGCTTGTTTTTGAGAGCTTGAAAGTTTCTCCTGAGGCCCCATGTCCCTTCCTCCCCGCTCCGATGAGGCGTATCGCCGGGCAGGCGTCGATTTGCTCCAGGCCGATGCGGTCGTTCAGATCGCGCGACGACTCGCCAAAACCACCGCCAGCCGCGCAAACGTCGGCGAGTTGGGCGGATTTTCCGGCGCATTTGAGCTGCCCGCGGGCTTTGAACGCCCTGTGCTTCTCAGCGCCTGCGATGGCGTCGGCACCAAGCTGAAACTCGCCGTCGAAAGCGGCATTCATCACACGGTCGGCATCGATCTGGTGGCCATGAGCGTCAATGACATTCTGGTCTGCGGCGGCGAGCCGCTCGCGTTTCTGGATTACGTCGCCACCGGGGCGCTCAAGCCCGAGATGTTTGAGTCGATTCTGTCAGGCGTGGCTGAAGGCTGTCGTCAGGCGGCATGCGCGCTCGTTGGCGGCGAAACCGCTGAAATGCCGGGCCTGTACGCCGGAGATGACTACGATCTCGCCGGATTCTGCGTCGGGGTAGTCGAAAAAGAGCTGATGCTGCCGCAACCCGGCGGGGTTCAGGAAGGGCAAACGCTCATCGGGCTAGCGAGTTCAGGCCTGCATAGCAACGGGTTCAGTCTGGTGAGGAAAATTCTTGCCGAGAGCGGCGCAACGCTCGACAGTCCCGCGCCTGCGCCCCAAGACGGATCCATCGCCGAGATGCTCCTGACGCCGACGCGGATTTATGTTCAGCCTGTGCTTGCGCTGCTTCGACGCTTTGAAGGGGCGATTCGCGCGATGGCGCATGTGACGGGCGGCGGCTTTGTGGATAATATTCCGCGCGTACTGCCCATGGGGCTATCCGCGCGCCTCGATGACAGCACGTGGACGCCGCCGCCCGTGTTTCCCTGGCTGGCGCGCCTTGGCGGGCTGGATGCGGCGACCATGCGCCATACGTTTAATTGCGGCATCGGGTATATTATTGTGGCAGAAGCCGCCCAAACGCTCGATATGCTGGCGTTTCTCAATGAAGGCTGGCCCGAATTGCAGGCGACCGTGATCGGCCAAGTCATCGACACCCCGGATCGCCGCGAGGTGGCGTTTTGCTGAACGGCGTTCGACTGGGCGTCCTCTTGTCAGGGCGCGGCAGCAATCTGGTCGCCATCGCCGACGCGATTGACGCCGGGCGGATTCCGGGCGCGCGCATCGCGCTGACGCTGTCTAACCGGCCCTCTGCGCCGGGCGTGCTGATTGCCGAAGAACGCGGATTGCCCACCGCCGTGCTGGCGCCGAAAGCCTATGACGATCGCGAGGCCTACGACCGCGCCGTATGCGACGCGTTACGCGATCAAGGCGTCGAGCTGGTGGTATTGGCCGGGTATGACCGGATTCTGACGCCGGGCTTTATTCGGGCCTTCGCCGGGCGGATTTTGAATATTCACCCCAGTCTGCTGCCCGCCTATGGCGGCAAAGGCATGGTGGGAGAACGCGTCCATGAGGCGGTGTTGGCGGCAGGCGAAACGCAATCGGGCTGCACGGCGCATCTGGTGACCGAAGCGGTGGACGAGGGGCCAATTCTGGGCCGGCGGGTCGTCGACGTGCTGCCGGGCGATACGCCGCAGACGCTGGCGGCGCGCATCTTACGCGAAGAACACCAGTTGTATCCCCTTGTCATCGCGCAGGCGGCGCAACGGCTGGCCCAAGGCGAAGCGATTGTTGCAGATAATTTTATGGCGGAATCCGGGAGACCTTTATGACGCGCGTTTTTCAGAAACCTGTTGTAACAACGCTCTCGCTATGCGCCGCGTTGACGATCCTGTCGGGCTGTAATGACAGTTTTGTCTATCAGCGTTCGGTATCGGAGCTGAATAACAAGGCCGCCGTGATGATTGCTCAGGGCGACGCCGCCGGAGCCGTGGCGCGCCTTGAAGCAGCGCGCGATCTGATGCCGAAAGAGCCCTCGCTGATGTATAATCTGGCGCTGGCCTATCAGGCAAACAAGCAGCCGGAAAAGGCGACCGCCTTACTGGCGCAGTTTATCGAGGAATTCCCCAATGATAAGCTTGCGCCGGGGGCGCTGAAATCGCTGGGGGTGATGGAAGAAGCCCAGGGCGACGCGTTTTTGGGACAGGCCCGCCAAGCCAAAGGCAAGAACGACGCCGCTGCAACCGCACGGTGGACGCAACAGGCTCAGGACTCCTATCAACGCGCCGAAAGCGCCTTCAGCGCTCTGGCAGAGAGAAGCAAAACGGCAGAAGAGCGTCAGGCGGTAGAGCAGCATCTGGTGGGGTTGCGCAAGATCATGAATAAAGCCGCCGCCGGAGAATTATCGCCGCTAATGACGAGCGAGGGCGGCTAAACGGCGATGACCTCTAACCTGAAAGCAAATCTGCTGGAGACCATGGCGAAATTCAGCCACGGGCGGGCGCTCGTGGTCGGAGACGCCGCCATTGACGAGATGATTTACGGCGCGACAGCCCGGCTTTCGCGCGAGGCCCCCGTGGTAATTCTGCGCCACGAGCGCACAGACATCGTGCTGGGAGCCGCTTCCAACGCGGCGCATAACATTGCGGCGCTCGGCGCGGGGCATACGGCGCTGGTGGGGGTTTGTGGAGACGATTACCATGGTCAGCGCCTGCGCGACGCGCTGGCGCGCGACGGCGTGGATCCCCAAGCCCTGATTATCGATCCCGATCGCCCGACGACGACCAAGACGCGGCTATCGGGCATCGCGAATCATTCGGTGACCCAGCAAATCGTGCGCATTGACCGCGAGAGCGACGCGCCGATTACAGGGGCGGTTGAAAACGCGGTTCTGGATGCGATTTCGCGTCTGGCGCCGGACATGGACGCTTTGTTGATATCAGATTACGGGCTGGGCATGGCCACTGACGCCGTAATTGCGCATTGCAAGGCGATGGCAACGCGTCATGGTCTGGTCTGGGCGGCAGATTCACAACGCGAGCTGGCGTTGTTTTCGGGCGCGGACGTGATTTCGCCGAATCAGCCCGAAGCCGAGCGCAATGCGGGCTTTGCGTTTGAAACCGAAGCCGATCTGCTGCGCGGCGGTCGCGAGTTGTTGCAGAGCACCGGCGTTCGCCGCCTGCTGATCACGCTCGGCGCGCAAGGCATGATGCTCTTTGACGAGGACGGCAGCCATACGACAATCCCGGCATTTAACCGCAGCGAGGTGTTTGACGTCACCGGCGCCGGCGATACCGTCATTGGCGCGATGACGCTTGCGCTTGGCGTGGGCTCGGACATTTTGAGCGCGTGCCTGCTGGGGAATCTGGCGGCGAGCCTGACGGTTCGACGCTTTGGGGCGGCGGTCGCCTCGGTCGCGGAAATGCGCGCGGCGCTGGATTCGCTTCTCGATGAGCGCGGCGAGGCGCTGATAGCGCAGATCACGCGGCAAGACGCCGCTGCAAAAGCATCCTGACCCCTTCTCCCGTTACGTTTAAGAGGAAAATTCTCCATGATTGACGCCACCGGTCGCCTGTTTGGCCGCTTCAACGTGATTGATTTTACCCTGATTGCCTTTCTGCTGGCGACAACGCTGGGGCTGCTCGCCGTGCAATCTGGCTGGCACAAGACATCTGGCCAGGTCATCGAAGGCGAGAGCGATATCATCTACGCCATTTATCTGGGCAACGTCAAAACGCTTCGTCCTCAAGCGCTTTTCAAGCCGGGGGCCTTCGTCTCGATGACGGTGCGCAACCAGCCGCGCGGCAAAGTGAAAATTGAACAGGTCGTCGTCAAGCCCAAACAGGCGATGATCCCCAGCGGCGGCGGGAATTTCCGTCTCACAGCGGATCCTGAGGATCAATTCGGCTATAACTATCTGGTAACGCTGCGCGATCATGCGCAAGTGACGGAAGACGGCTACGTCACCAGCGGCGTCAAGATTAAAACCGGGATGAAGATTCTGGTGGAAGGCATGGACTTCCAGATTGCAGGCGTTATCGTTGACGTGCAAGCGGCGCCGGACGCTAAAAAGCCGGTCACAAAAGCGTCAGATGTAAAAAAGGCGTCTTAAGCCGTGTCTGCGCTACGCGCTGCGCTTAAAAACTCCTGGGCGCTGGGAGGTCTGACCCGTCTGGCCACATTGCCGGCGTCCACGCTGACCGCATGGGCGCAACTGTCGCGGCTCGGGCAATGGACGCTGGGGTTGTGCGAAGCGCTGGATCCCGGCATTGACGTGCGGGCGGTGCATCCGCTGATTCGTCGCGCGTGTCAGCCTGCGGTGCTGTTTACCGGCGTGTGCCTGCTGTTTGTGGTCGCCGCGTTTCAGGACACGGCGCGCATCGGGATGGTCGTGTGGCTGCTGTTTTTCATGAGCCTGATGGCCAGCCTGATTCCGGGGCGTCCGCTACTGCGGCGCATCACGATGATCGACGCGCTGGTGGGGCTGTTTTACCTGTCGGCGGTCGTGTCGACGGCGGCCTCCTCGTTTTTTCTGACGAGCTTGATGGGGTTGTTCAAGATGACAACCTTTCTGGCCGCTTATCTGCTGTTTCGCAACGCCCTGGAAGCCGAACGCCTGACGTGGTGGGTGGCATTGCTCTGGCTGCTGGCGTTACTGGGCGGTTGGGAGACGCTGGTCGGCTGGCATCAGTACACCGCCAATCTGGAGCCGCTGGCGACCTGGCAAGACCCGGACACGAATCCCGAACTGGTGATGACGCGCGTGTTTGGAACCCTTCAGCCGTCTAATCCCAATTTGCTGGCGGGTTATCTGGTCACATGTCTGTCGGCGGCCTTTGGCCTTGGGTTTTACCACTGGCGCGGATTGCGTCGCGAAAGCCTGCTCTCGGCGCTGGCATTTTTATTGGGCGGCGGCATTCTGGCGACGCTGGTTTTAACGGGATCGCGCGGCGGTTATCTGGCGCTGGCAGGGATGTTTCCGCTGGCGTTTTTGCTGGGGGGGCATTTGTTATTTCATGAGCCCGCGCTGAGCGCGAGGCGCGGGCTGAAAACCCTGTGGCTGTCTATCTTGGCGCTGGGTCTTGGCAGTGTGGCGCTGGCTCTCACGTTTTCTGAGAGTCTGCGGCACCGGCTGCTGTCCATTTTCGCGATGCGCGAGGATAGCAGCATCTCGTATCGCCTGAACGTCTACGATAGCGCCATGCAGATGGCGCGCGACAACTGGCTGCTGGGTATTGGGCCGGGTAACGATACGTTTAAACTGGTGTACGGCCTGTATATGGTGCCGGGCTACACGGCGCTGGGCGCGTATAGCGTACCGCTGGAGATTGCAGTCGAGCAGGGATTGCCTGGGCTGCTGATTTTCGGCGCGCTGTTGCTGGCGCTGGCCTTGCGCACGCTGTGGTTTCTGGATTCGGCGCGCGATATCCGCGAAAAGATTCTCGCCATCACGCTGTTGACGGCGGTGGCGGGTTCTGCGCTCTATGGCGCGTTTGACACGATCTGGTATCGCCCGGCGGTGAACATCGCCTTCTGGCTATGCGTGGCGGGTCTGGCCGCCCTGACGGAAAACGCGCTGGGACGCGAGGCCGCCAAGCGCGATGCGGCAAGCCGATGATAACGGATAAGTCCGCCGCCGCGCCTGCGAATCAGGCGCACGCAATGCGCATCGGCCTGCTGAATTTTGGCGGCATCGGCGATGAAATTTTGTTTTCGCCGGTGATTGCCGACCTGCGGCGGGTGTTGCCCGACGCCCGCCTGACGCTGATTCTGGAAGGCCGCAGCGCGTGCGTTGCCCCGCTGTTGCCGCCGCTCGATCACGTATTGAGCGTCGAAGTTCTGAAGCAATCGCGTCCCAGGCTGTTTGCCAGTCTCCTGAGTCTGCTGCGCCGCGAGCGGTTTGATGCGGTCATTGCCAGCGGCAGCACGCCGTTTATGGCCGTGTTGCTGGCTTTATCCGGCGCAAAGCGGCGTTTTGGCTTTGACAGCGGTCCGCTCAGCCGTGCGCTGCTGACCGGCGCCGCCCCGCTGGACACCCGCGCTTACGCCGCGCAGATGTACTACGCGCTGGCCCGCACGGCGCTCGCCTCGCTGGCGGGGCCCGATTACACCCCGATGAGTCGCGTCGCGCCGATGCTGACGCCGCCTTCAGAGGCAGAATGCGCGTGGGCGCGCGGGCGACTGCGGCCCGATCCATCGGATACCCGCCCGCTTGCGCTGATTCATCCGGGGGTGAGTCTGGCGAGCGTGGCCAAAGGCATCGTCAAAAGCTGGTCGCCCGAAAACTGGGCGGCGCTGATTCAACGGCTGACGCCCGGCTGTCGCGTGGCGCTGACCGGCGGGCCGGACGATCGCGAGACCATCGACGCGATTTTGGCAGCCCTGCCGCCAGAAATGGCTTGCGGGAACGCAGATTTCACTCATTTATACGGCGAAACCGCGCGATTATCGCAACTGGGGGCGCTCATGACGGCGTCGGACGCGCTGGCGCTGGTGGATTCGGCGCCAATGCATCTAGCTGTCGGCCTGGGACGGCCGCTGACGGCGCTTTTTGGAGCAACGTCTCCAGAACGCTTGCTGCCACCGGACGATCCGCGCTTTATCGCCTTACGCGCCGCGCCCGCGCAAGGGCCTGACGCGCGATATCTGGCGATTCCCGTTGAGGTTGTGGCGTCGGCCATTGCGTCGCAATTGCAGGATCGGCGCGTCGGCCCTCCCACGACTTAGCCGTGGCGGGTGATGGCCGTAATCAGCTCTTGCAGCACGGCGTCAGCCGATTCGTTGGCAATCTGGCAGGTGCCAGCGTTGGCGTGGCCGCCGCCGCCGTAGGCCAGCATCAGCTCGCCGATGTTGGTTTTGGAAGTGCGGTTGACGATGGATTTGCCGACGGCAAAGACCGTATTTTGCTGCTTCAGGCCCCAAATACGATGGATTGAGATATTGCAGTCGGGGTAAAGCGCGTAAATCACAAAGCGATTGCCCGCGTAGATTGTCTCTTCTCGGGTCAAATCGAGAATGACCAGATTGCCATGAACCGTGGAGCAGCGCTTGATTTGATCCTTGAACATGGTTTCATGCTCAAAATACAGGTCCACGCGCTCACGCACGTCGGAGATCTGGAAAATCTGCTCAATGCGGTGATCTTTGCAGTCATCGATGAGGCGCATCATCAGGTTATAATTGGAAATCGTGAAGTTACGAAAGCGCCCAAGCCCGGTGCGCGCGTCCATCAGGTAGTTGAGCAGCACCCAGCCCTTGGGATAGAGAATCTCTTCGATGCTGAACTGGGCGGAATCGGCCTTGTCGACGGCCTGCATCATTTCGTCCCACGCCGCAGGAAAGCGCGTACGGCCGCCATAGTAATTATAAACGACCCGCGCGGCAGACGGCGCATAGGGATCGATAATATGATTCCGCTGCAAGCCTTTGAGACGAACGGTTTCGCTGGCATGGTGATCGAAGGCCAGGTACACCCCATCGACATACGGCAAATTGGTCGTGATGTCGTGGGAATTAATCTCGATCAGGCCGTCCTGCATATCTTTGGGATGTACAAACTTGATCTCGTCGATGAGATCGAGGTGTTTCAGCAGGATGGCGCAGACCAGCCCGTCGAAGTCGCTTCGCGTGACGAGTCGATACCGCCGAAATGCCGCTGTCATGTGCTGATCTGCCCCTTGAAGCGCTGAACCGGAATGGCTCTGACACGGGAGAAAGCGCGCTTGTCGAAACGACGCGCGCCATTTTTTCAGGTTCGCATATTCACGTTAGCATAGGACGCGCGCAAAGCGACACCCCCGGTCGAGGCGCGCGCGTCAACAATCCTGCGGGTGGAGGAGAAGGCGCGGGCGAGCGCAGAGCCGGTGAGCGCCTACCCGGCGATGGCAGCCTCGCAGGACGCAAACGCGCGCACGCGGCGGCGCGTCTGCGCATCCAGCGCCAGAATATCGCTCAACGAGGGGTCCGCGCATACGTCCTGATCCTGATAGGCGGTCAATGCGCGCTCAATCAGAAGGGGGATGTCGATAAAGCGGATGGATTCCTGTAAAAACAGCTCAACGGCGACTTCATCGGCGGCATTCAGGACCGTGGGCGCGCCGCCGCCCTGCTCGCCTGCGGCGCGCGCCAAAGGCAGGCACGGAAAAAGCCGAGGGTCCGGCGCGCGGAATTCCAGCGCGCCCAGCGTCGCCAGATCCAGCGGCGCAGGGCTGAAATCGTTTGGAAGGCGCTGCGGATAGCCCAGCGCGTACAGAATCGGCAGTCGCATATCGGGCGGCCCTAGCTGCGCCGTCGTTGAGCCATCGACAAAACGCACTGCGCTGTGCACGACGCTTTGCGGGTGAATCACCACATCTATGATGTCGTAGGGGGCGTCAAAGAGCCAGTGCGCCTCGATGATTTCAAGCCCCTTGTTCATCATCGTCGCGGAATCGACGGTGATTTTAGGCCCCATCGACCAATTGGGGTGTCGCAGCGCGTCGGCCAGCGTCACGCGGGACAGATCATCGGGTCGCGCATCGCGAAACGGGCCGCCGGAAGCCGTCAGGATCAGGCGATCGACTTCTGCGCGCGATTCGCCGCGCAAGCACTGGTGAATCGCCGAATGTTCGCTGTCCAGCGGGAGCAGACGCTCGGGAGAAGCCGCCAGATAGGGGGCGACTAGATGCCCGCCAGCGACGAAGGTTTCTTTGTTGGCCGTCAGGACTTTACGCCCGGCCTGCAGCGCCGCCAGCGTCGGGGCCAGGCCGCGCATCCCCACGACGCCGATGAGCGCGGCGTCGTAACCGTCCCAACAGGCCATGGTTTCCAGCGCATCGTCGCCGCTGAGGATCTGCCCTCGAAAATCGGGGGTGAGGCGCGCCAGAGCCTCGGCGTCGCGCGCGTGCGGCACGGCGACCTGCGCCGGGCAAAACTGCCTCATCTGCGCCGCCAGCGTTTCCAGCCGACGGCCGCCCGCCGCCAGCCCCACCACAGCAAAGCGCTCCGGAAAACGCGCCAGAACATCCAGCGCCTGCGAGCCAATTGAGCCCGTCGAGCCCAGCACAATCATCCGTTCGATGGAGCCGGTCATGGCAATCCTTGGCGAATGGCGCATAATACGATAGGATAATACCATCAATTTCCTGAGGAGAGACGGACAAGGGGCGCGTTTTGGCGCCGGAGGGGATCCAGCCCGAGACGATCCGAGAAAATTCAACCTGAGGGGCTTTCTACATGGGATTCGACGCCGGGATTGCCTGGATGATGCTTCATTTAGCGCCTGAATGCCAACTGAAGAGTGACGCGGGGGGAGCGTAATGACGATGTTTCGATGCAAAACCTGCGGTTGCCACGGCTTTAAGCTGGTGGTCCAGCCGGATTTCAATGGCAATATTGAAATCTATACCAATGGCCACGAAGACGTGATGATCCGCGTGGGCAAACAGGAGTTCGTCGCGGATTTAGCTTTCATCAACCGCTTTGCCGCCTGCGAGGAGTGCGGTCAGACGCGCCAGTGGGAATATTTTTACCCGATGGCCGAAGAAACCGCCCAGCGGCGCTCTCACGGCTGAATACCCAATCGCGCGGCTTTACCCGGAAGCGGAATGCCGGTCACGCGCGGCGATAAAAAAGGCTTCGAGTTCGCGAACGGCTTCGGCGTCTTCAAATAACGCATCGCTGGCCGCCGCAATCTCGGCCCGCAAGGCGCGATTGCGAGCGCCATCCTGCGCCAGTGACACAGCGCAGGCGGCGTAATCGGCCAACGAATCGACCACAGGACCGTCCACGCCCATTTTAGCGTAGCATCCCGCCGTGATGCGGCCTCGCATAAAGGGGCCGGGCCAGGTGACGACCGGGACGCCCATCGCCATGGCCTCGTACGTCGTATTGCCCCCGCCCAGATGCGGCGGATCCAGCAATACGTCGCAATGACGCATCACGCGCAGGAAATCGTCTGTGGGCATGGGCGCCAGCCAGTGCAGCCGCGCCATCGCCTCGGGCGGCATCGCTTGGGTCAGACGATTTTCCAGCGCCTGACGAAGGCCGGGGCGATCGCCAGCGGGAATCAACAGGCGCGCCTGCGGATCGCGGGCCAGAATATCGGCCAGGACGGGATCAAAATCCGGGTGGAACTTGACGAGTTGTTGCAGGCAGCCGTAGAGCCGTCCGTCTGGCGGCAAGCCGAGATCGCCGCGCACGCGATCCTCTGGCGGCGTCGCCGGGCGGCGAAAACAGACCGGCAGCGCGTCAAACTCAATCAGGCGTTCGCGGTAATGTGCGGCGCCGTCGGGCGGTTCAATGAGGCGACTGCTCAGGAAATAATCGACCGTCGCGATGCCGCTTGTCACCGGGAATCCCCACGAGGCGCACTGCGTCGGCGCGAGACGGAACAGGGGCATCCAATAATTCACGGGGTCCGTGCCGATCTCAAAGTAAAACAGCGCATCGAAACGGCTCTGGCGCACGACATCGACTTTCTGAAGCAATCCGGCGGGCAGCGACGTCCATAAGGGCACGCTCCATGTGTCCATATCCAGCGCCAGAAGCTGTTCTCGGCTGGCAGGCGAGCAAACCAGCGTCAGTTGCGCGCGTTGGGGGGCGACATTGCGAAAGAATCCCCCCATAAAGGTGTTAAAGGCAATCTCATGGCCATCGCTCACCAGCATGGCCACGCGCGGCGGGCCGACAGGAGAGGGGCTCGCGAGCGATTCTGTCCCCAGCCAGCCGGATTCGGACAGCATGCGCGTCATGCGATCCGCAAAGCGACTGCGCAGCGCCCGATCGTCTTCTCCCTGAAAAGCCCAGTAATAGGGCGGATACACGTTGTATTCGAGCAGCGTGGATTCGTCCGCGCGCAGATCTTCGGACTCGAACGCCGCCAGCGCGCTTGCGGCCTGCGCGCGCGAGGCGTCGATGGCTGCCGCGTTAGCCGCAATGGGCGCAACCAGCGTCTCCAGCCGCAGGCGAATCAGCGGATGAGCTTGCAGAAAGGGCGTGACCTGGGCAAAACGGGCCCGCGCTTCTTCGATGCGATGCAGCTCAAACAGGCAGCCGCCCGCATTCAGAGCGACCATCGGCTCGCCCGGACGCAGGGCCGCCGCCTTTTCAAAGCATCCCAACGCATCTGCGTAAGCTTTGAGCGACTTGTGGATGACGCCGAGCTGATAATAAGGCTCAAAAAAGGCGGGATTCAAGGCGATGGCCTGATGATAGGCGTCAATGGCGCGCTCACCCTCGCCGCGCTTGAGAAACGCATTGCCCAGATTGAAAGCGGCTTGCGCGTTTTGCGGGTCGAGCGCCAGCGCCTTGCGATACCGCGCGATCGCTGTCTCGACGTCTCCCTGCGACAGCAAGGCATTGCCCCAGTGACTATAAAGCGCGCTGTTGGCGGGCTCCAGTCGCGCAGCCTTCTGAAAACAGGCGATCGCCTCAGGCCCGCGACCGAGGTCTTTATACGTCGCGCCAAGGTTAATCCAGCCAACAGCATAGCGTTTCTGGCGATCGATCGCCGTTTGGTAGGCCTGTTGCGCGTCTTGCAAACGGCCCTCGTTTCGGGCGAGATTCCCCAGGGAATTCCACAGGTGCGGGTCTTGCGGGCATAAGGTCAGCGCCCGCTGGAGAAAGTCCAGCGCCATGGCCTGCTGGCCGAGAGCCTGGGCAATGAGAGCAATCAGGTGCAGGGCCTCGGTATCGTCAGGCGCGCTTGCCAGAATCCGCTGGCAGGCGTCGAGCGCTTGCAGATGCTGACCGCCCTGATAAGCGGCCCATGCGGCGTTAAAAGCGGATGTGGGCATCGAACGAGCCGCCAGCCTCCCGACAGAAGGCCCGCCATTGAACAGGGCCTTCTGTCAGTAAAGCCCGTCCCCGGCGCGGCAGCTTCCCCCGAACAATCGAGCGCGCGCCGTAGCGGGGCGGAATAAAACTGTTTCAAAACTTAAAAAATATTTTTTATATCTATGATAGTATATGCCTTAATGATCCGTCCCGCAGTCTGTGTCAGGCGCGACGGGCGGCGTCAGTGAGAGGCGTATATCCGGGACGGGCTTGCATGAGAGCGGGCCTGCGCTTGTGCGCGCTTTATCCGTGTTTTGTCGTAATTTGTGAGAATGCACTAAGGAGATTCGTGGGATGTGTTATAAAAAATTCGCCGCCGAACTCTTCGGCACGATGACGCTGGTACTTGTGGGCTGCGGGGCGGCCGTCATCGCGGGTCCGCAGATTGGGTTTCTGGGCATCGGGGTTGCCTTCGGTCTGGCGCTCATCGGGGCGGCCTACGCCATCGGCTGGGTTTCTGGCTGCCATATTAACCCCGCCGTGAGCTTCGGCGCATGGATTGCCGGGCGCATGACGACCAGCGAAATGGTCCAGTACATGGTCGCGCAGTTTCTCGGCGGGATTCTGGGCGCCGTGGTGCTGTATATCATCGTGTCGCACCAGATTGCGCCTTATGATCTGGCGCATCAGGGGCTCGGCCAGAATGGCTGGGGACCGGGCTATCTGGGGCAGTTCGATATGACGGCGGCCTTCGTGTTCGAAATGGTGGCCACGTTTATCTTCGTCAGCGTGATTCTGGGCTCTACCGCCGCCGGCGCGCCGGTCGGTCTGGCGGGTCTGGCCATCGGCCTGACGCTGGTCGCCATTCACCTGTTCGGGATTCCCATCTCGGGCTCGAGTCTCAATCCGGCGCGCAGCCTGGGACCGGCCGTGCTGGTAGGCGGACAGGCGTTGTCGCAACTGTGGCTGTTCTTTGTCGCGCCCATGCTCGGCGCGGCGCTGGCCGGTATCTTCTATCGCCGTAACGTGATGAATCCGTAAGCATCAGCGGCATTTTGATCATTCTGAGCAAGGGCTCGTCCGGGATGGGGCGAGCCCTTGTGATATACTCCCCCCATGGAAACCTTCTTAATCGCCACTGGATTGGTCGCCCTTGCCGAACTGGGCGATAAAACCCAATTACTCGCCCTCATGCTGGCCGCGCGCTATCGTCAGCCGTTGCCGATTATTCTGGGCATTGCGGCGGCAACGCTGCTGAATCACGCGCTGGCGGCCTTTGCCGGTCAATGGCTGTCGGGGCTCGTGTCTTATGGGATTTTAAAATGGGGCGTCGGGCTGCTGTTTATCGCGCTGGGCGTCTGGACGCTGGTCCCAGACAAGCTGGACGATAAGGACGGCGCGGCCAGGCCCGAACGCCATGGCGTGTTTCTCACGACCCTCATCAGCTTTTTTCTGGTGGAAATGGGTGACAAGACCCAGGTCGCGACCGTTGCGCTGGCTGCGCGCTATGCCAGTTTACCCGCCATCGTCATGGGAACCACGGTCGGCATGTTGCTCGCCAATGCGCCGGTGGTGTTTGTGGGTCAAAAATTCGCCGATCGGCTGCCGTTGACATGGATTCGCCGGGCCGCAGCGGCGGTATTCATCGCGCTGGGGCTGTGGAGCATTCTCGCCTAGGTCGCCGGTTTGATTCGTCTAGCCGAGTTTTTCGGACGTAACCAAGAGGACAAGCGCTTGTGATTGACGCCGTCGTTTCTTTTGTTCAGGGCATGGTGGAAATGGTCTTGGCCTTCGTCCATGGCGGTATCCAGACACTGGGATACGTCGGCGTGGCGCTGATGATGGCCATTGAGTCGTGCAACATCCCGTTGCCCAGTGAGCTGATTATGCCTTATGCGGGCTATATGGCCCAACAAGGCCACATGAATATCCATCTGGCCGCGCTGGCCGGAGCGATTGGCTGTGTTGTGGGCTCAGCGCCGTCGTATTGGCTTGGATACGTTGGCGGCAGACCGTTTCTGGAAAAATATGGCAAGTGGCTGCTGCTCACGCCGCACGATTTAGACAGCGCCGAGCGCTGGGTGTCGCGCTACGGCGACTGGACGTTTTTCATCTGCCGGATGCTGCCGGTGGTGCGCACGTTTATTTCGCTGCCCGCCGGGGTGCTGAAAGCGCGATTCTGGCCGTTTATCGCCCTGACCTTCGTCGGTTCGCTGGTCTGGTGTTACGCGCTGGCCTACGTGGGCGTGGTTTTCGGTGAGAATCTGGAGCTGTTTCGCCATTACTGGCATCAGTTTGACGTGGCCATCGTGGCGGTGCTGCTGGCGTTGGGAGGCCTGTACGTGTGGAAGCACGTACGTCACTTTCAGACATCCTCGCGCCTGAACGCCCCCGCCATCGGCGGCGAGGGATCCTGAGGGAAGATCTTTTGTCGCGCTTTTCTCTCACTCAAAGGGTAGCGACCTGCCAAATCGCATGCTAAAATAGAGTGTATTACAAGAAAATACAGAATATTCAGAGGGGCGCCGCATGGCAAAAGTCGATAAAGAAATCGTTACCTTCCGCTTGAAGAAAGACATGAAGGAGGCTCTGGACGAAGTCGCCGCCTCTATGCAACGAGATAGAAGCTTCGTGCTGTCTGAAGCGGTAACGCTTTATCTGGACGTACACCAGTGGCATATTGACGACGCCCGTAAGGGCCTGGAAGAAGCTCAAGCTGGAAAGTTTGCCTCCGAAACAGATGTTAGAGAAGTATTACGACGCTGGATTACAGATGAAGATACGCTGGACTCAAGGGGCGCTCTTTAATTTAGAACAGGCCGCGGCCTATATCGCTCAAGACAATCCACAAGCGGCAGCTGCGATCGTAACCGCCATCTGGAAAACCGTCCAAACCCTCCGTACTTTTCCCATGATGGGTAAACCATGGCGATTACCGGATGTGTATTCCGTCGGCGTCGCCAGAACTCCCTATTCGATTCGCTACCGTCTTACGGAAGAGGGGGTGGAGATTATTCGGGTTCACCATAATTGCCGACGGTGGGAATCCTGATAAACAGGCTTGGCAACGCGGACGACGGGCGGGCGTTTTGGGCGTCCTTCTGGTAAGATCGCGTGATGCCCAGCCACTCGACAAGCGCCCCTGCTGACGATTTACGCCCGACCCTCGGGCTGCCCTCAGCGGCGGCAGTGGTGGCGGGCTCAATGATAGGCTCGGGCATTTTTCTGGTGACGCCTGATGTGGCCCGACACACGGGCTCTACCGGCATGACGCTGCTTATCTGGGCGGGTACGGGCGCCTTTACGGCGCTGGGGGCATGGTCCTATGGCAAGCTGGCGGGCGCGTACCCGGTGGCGGGCGGACAATACGCCTTTTTACGCGAAGCCTGGGGACGGATTCCGGCGTTTTTATATGGCTGGGTGTTTTTCTGGGTGCTGCAAACCGGCACGCTGGCCGCTGTGGCGGTCGCCTTTGCGCGCTATGCGGGCGTGTTGCTGCCCGCCGTTAACAGCGCGCCCATCGGCCCGCTGGGACTCTCGACGGAAAAACTCCTGTCGATCGCCTGCCTGGTTGGCCTGACGTTTTATAATACGCGCGGCATTCAGTATGGCGCGGCGCTCCAGAACGTGTTTACCGTATTGAAGACGCTGGCCCTGCTGGGACTCATCGCATGCGGACTAATGGCAGGCGGCGGGCTGCTATGGCAGAGCGGCGCGCACGACTGGACGCTCGCCCTGCCGCACGCGAGTGGCGACGGCGCATGGCTGGCCGCGCTGACGACGCTGGCGGCGGCGACCGTCGGGCCGTTGTTTGCGTCCGACTCCTGGAACACCGTGACGTTTATCGGCGCCGAGGTGAAGAATCCACGCCAGACGCTGCCCAAGGCCTTGGCGCTGGGAACAGGGCTGGTGGTGACGCTGTATTTTCTGGCGAATCTGGCGTACGTCAATACCCTGACGCTGCCGCAAATCCAATCGGCCCCAGACGACAAAGTCGCCGCGCTGATGATGACCACGATTTTCGGCCCGGCGGGCGCGGCGGCCATGGCAGCGATTATTCTGGTGTCGACGTTTGGTTGCCTGAATGGGATTCTACTCAGCGGGGCGCGCGTGTTTTACGCCATGGCGCGCGACGGGCTGCTGTTTCAGCGCTTTGCCGCGACGCATCCCACCACGCACAGCCCCAACACGTCGTTGTGGGCGCAATGCGGCTGGGCCTGCGCGCTGGCGCTGAGCGGCACGTACGGGCAACTGCTGGGCTATATTATTTTTACGGCGCTGGCTTTTTATGCGCTGACCATCGGCGGGCTGTTCCGTCTGGCGCGTCGCGATACGGGCGCAGCGCACTTTACTGGGTTTATGGATAAAGCAATGGCGGGGCTGTATATAGCCGGAGCCTCTGCGCTCGCCCTGTTGCTGCTGGTCAGCCCGGATCAGCGGCAAGCGAGTCTGGCGGGCATTGGCTTTACTTTGCTGGGACTTCCCGCCTACGCGCTCTGGCGTCGTTTTGCCCACAAAAAAGCCGCTGTGATAGAGTAACAGAGCCCGCGTGACGCGCACGCGCATCCGGGAAAACAGGAGATTGTCAGGTTTATGGCCGTTGCCGTTTCATCGCTGGTACTGTTCTTAATCGCGCTGGGCCTGGTGTTTCGGCGCAAGCGGCGCGCACACGTGGCGCTGATGCTCAGCGCCTTCGCCCTGGATTTCGGCCTGGTGCTGGCTATCGAACTCAATCGCCATGCGGTGGAGCAAGCGCTGGGCGGGGTTCACGGCCTGCTGCTGTTTCATATCATCATCTCGACGCTGGTGCTGGCGTTTTACGGCGCGCTCATCGTGTCCGGGATTAACTGGATCAAGGGGAAGCCATGGGCCTTTCGCTGGCACCGATGGCTGGCAGCGGTTTTCTTACTGCTGCGCCTGTTGAATTACGTCACCAGTCTGTATATTGGCTAAATATTGGCTAAATTTTAGCGACTAAAATTTAACGTTCCGGGTCCTGCTCGGAGAATCCTGAGCCGCCGCCGCCCTGCGATTCGGTCACGGCGATTTTATCGACGCCCGCCATTTGAGCAGCGTCCATGACCGTGGTGGTGGCGTTATGGCTGGATTGCGGATTACTGGCGATAATGACGCCATCCGGCTTTTGGGCTTTTTCCTGGCGCAGGAGGCTGACCAGCGACTGCTTGTCGGGAATCACGCGCCCGTCAACCGACAGTTGATCGTTGGCGTTCACGTTGACGGTAATGGTCTTGGGCTGGGTTTTAACCGTCGCATCTGGCCCCAGCGTCGGAACGGCCAGCTTGAGGCCCGGATAGTCGAGCATCGGGGCGACGACCATCATGATAATCAGCAGCACGAGGAAGATATCCGTTAGCGGGGTGATGTTAATCTCGTTAAAGACGCGTTTGCGGGCGGGGGTCATTAGAAGGCGTCTCCCTGCGCTTGCGGTTTAAAGGGATCGTCGGCGCGAAGCTTTTGCCCGGCGATGATCACCTTCTGGAAATGAGCGTCGCGGGCGGCTTCAAACACCTTCAGTACGGCGCCGCTGCGGGCCTGCTTGTCGGCGCGCACCACGACCACGCGGGTGGAGAGCTCTTTTGACGCGCTGCCAGCCGCCGCGCCCGCCGCTGCGGATTTCAGCGGGACAGCTTTTTCCAGCGCCTCGCTGAGAGAGGCCACGGGCACGGATTTGCCATTGAGAAAATATTCGCCGGACTTGCTGACTTCCACCGCGATTTTGGATTGATCGACGGGTTGTCCGCCCTGTACGGATGGCGGCTTGATATCGCCTCGAAGCGACTGCATCATGGGCGCGACGACCATCATGATAATCAGCAGCACGAGGAAGATATCCGTCAGCGGCGTGATGTTAATCTCGTTAAAGACCTGACGCCGTGCGTCAGAGGCGGTCGCGTTCATAGGGCGCTCGTTTCCTGTCTGTCCAAAATCTGCGGCTTCTTGGGCCGAGCGGGGTTTTTATGCCCCCTTAAACCGTCCGGTAACCGCCGCCGCCAGCGCCGGCAGAGGCCCGCACGTCACCCTGCTGGGCATCCATAAAGCTCAGGAAGAGCAGCTTGAGCAGTTGGAAGTCATCTTCGTAACGATTCACGGTCGATTGGAACCAGTTATTGAGCGCAACGGCGGAAATGGCGACAAACAAGCCGAGGGCCGTCGCGATCAGGGCCGAGCCAATCCCGAACATGACCTGAGGGGCGGCGTTGGCGGATTGCGACTGCGCCAGCTCGCCGAACGTCAGCAGAATCCGCACGACGGTGGCAAACAGACCGAGATAGGGCGAGACCGTGGCGATCGTGCCAATAATCGAGAGCCGCGATTCCAGCTTGCGGCGCGCCAGCGAGGCGGTGATGTCGAATGCGCGGTCAAAGCTTTCTTTCTGCTCGGACAGAATGCGGATGCCTTCTTCGGCGACTTCGCCGACCACGCCGCCGAGCTGGCTGCTGATGACTTGCGCGTTATCCAGACTGCCGCGATTCATTTCGCGTTGCAGGCGGTGGATGAACTGCACGACGTCGCGCTTGTTGCGGTTGTAGAAGATGATGCGGTCGACGGCGGCGGCGACCAGCAGAATCGAGCAGATGAAGATGGGGATCAGGACGGCCCAATCGTTCTGGATCGCGTATAGGAAGACGTTTTGGCTTTCCATGAGAAACTCCTGTGACAGGGGGAACGGTTATGGACGTCGGCTGTCGCCGAAGACAGTATAGTCAAAGGTAAACAGGATGGGAACAGTTTCGCCCGTATAGGCGGCAGGCAAGGGCTCGAAGGGAGCGGAAACGCGCACGGCGTTCATGGCGGCTTCATCTGAGCGGGGTTCGCCCGAGGATTGGTCGACCTGCATGGCCTTGACCGAGCCGTCGCGCGCGACCTCCACCAGCAGCGTCACCTTGCGGCGGCGCTCGCCGCGCGGCGGAACCCAGTTACGCGACAGACGCCGTTTGAAAACGCCCATCCACGGACCGAAATCGGACGCCTGGATGGCGACGCCCTCTTGCGCAGACGGCCCTTCTTCTCCCACGACCCGGCGATCGGCGCTGGCGGGAGCGTCTGAAGCGGCGGCGGCGGGGGGCTGTGCAGACGGCAGACTCGCGGCGTCCACGGCATTGACAGCGGGATCCGTGAGGCTGGTCATCAGCACCGGGCCTTCCGGCGTAATGGGCTTGGGCGGATCGGGTTTAGCCAGGGCGATGGCGGCCGGTTGTGGCGGGGGCGGATTTTTCGCGGAAACCGGCTGGGGCGTCGGCGGCGCAGCCGCAGACTGGGGCGGGGGCTTGGGCGCAGGCTGAACAGGCGGCGCCGGTTGCGGCGGCGGCGCGTGAAGCGTCTGCTTCGAGGCGTTTTCCGGCGGTTGCGGCTGTTTGCGCGCATGACGGGGATTGCCCGCCTGTTGATTTTTCTCGCCGAAAAAGGACGCCTTGCGCGGCGCTTCTTGCGAAGGGGTTTGCGCCAGCGTGAATTCCATTGCGCGCTCGGGCGGCGTGCGCCACTGCGCCGACAGTAACGGCGCCAGCGCCAGCATGAGCGTCAGCGCGGCGTGAATCGCTGCGGAAAGGCCTAAGGCGCGCTTAAATGGCGTTGACTGCAAACTTTTAGCAGCCATCAGGCGCGTAGGACCGATCACCGAACGACTCGCCGCAGGACGCGCCGGGCGAGGCGACGAGGAGATGACAAAAAGAGCAGGTTTCGGCACGTCGGGCGGGGCTCCGCAGGCAGGCGAAAAGCGGAAAAGCATCGGGCGCAGCGCCTCTAAAAGCGCAGGGCGGCGCGCGAAAGGAAATGCATCGCGGGCATGGATTCCTTATTATACGCGTAACACGGCAAACGGCGCCGTCGTCTGTTAAAAGGAAGTCAAATCGCGCAGAAAGTTCCGCAAACCCACGCAAACCCGCGCGAACCCGCGAAAACCCGTAAGTCACGCGAACACGCCTCGGGGCTCGTTATAAAATAAACAGGATGAAAGCCAAAGCCGCCTTTCGCCCGCCTGTTGAAAACCCGTTGATCGAGTCGCTGACGCGCGCCTGCGTCCCGCTGCTGCTGAAAGGGATGTTCCACGACCTGCGCGTGACGTTTCGCCCTGACGATCTGCGCCGCCTCGGCGAGTTGCGCGGCGAGCGGATGCTGCTACTGCCGAATCATCCCAGCACAGAAGACCCCATTACGATGTTTGAACTGGCTCGCCAACTGGGAGAGCCGATGCATTACGTCGCCGCGCGCGAGGTGTTTGACTTCGATCATGGGGTGCGGGGATGGCTGTTTCAGCGCTGCGGCGTGTATTCGGTGATTCGCGGCGCGCCGGATCGCGAGTCATTCCGAATGACGCGCCAGATTCTGACGCGTGGGTCGCGGCGGCTGGTGATATTTGTCGAAGGGGAAATCTCGTATCGCAATGATATCCTGATTCCGTTTCAGCAAGGCGTGCTGCAACTGGCGCTGTCGGCGCAGGAAGACGTCTGCGAGCAATTTGAAAGCGCGCCGCCGGTGTACGTCGCGCCGGTCGCCATTCGGTATTTTTACGCGCCGGGCGTGGAAGCGGCCATGCGTCAGAGCGTCGAACGCCTCGAAGAGGCGCTGGGCCTGGAAACCCCTGACTCCGAAGTGTCAGGATCAGATGCTTTCGGGGACTCGTCTGCTGCTTGTGGCGAAGCGTCCACCGGTCTGTTCCGGCGTATTGTGGCCATCGGCGAGCGGATCGTGGGGATGCAGGAAGCGCTTATGCGCCTGTCCGGTGAAGGCAAGACCATGAACGAGCGCGTGTCGCAGCTCAAAAACAAGCTGCTCGCCAAGATGGAGCATTACCTTGAGCTTGAAACGCCTTCTGGCGAGAACCCGCTGGATCGCGTGCGCGCCATTCGCAACCGCATGGACAAGGTTCTATACGCCTATGACGACCCCGACGGCCTGTGCGCTTACGAACGCGAGGGGATTCAGGGCCGCAGCCGCGCTTTCGCCGAATTTTACGACGATCTCGATCGCGTGGTGAACTTCATGACGTACAAAGAAGAAGACTTCACGGCTAAGTCGCCGTCAGAACGCTTTGTTGAGATGATCTACCGGCTGGAGAAAGAAGTCTTCGGCGAGCGTCGGCTGAGTCATCCGCGCACCGCAGCGATTCAGATCGGCGAATGCGAAGATCTGCGCGCGCGCATGCCGCAGTGGCAAGCCTCTCGCAAGCAGGCCGTCGCCGACCTCTGTCGCTCGCTGGAAGCCGACATGCGCGCCTTACTCCAAACCGCCCAACCGCCGGGTTAGGGGGACGGCTTTTCTGCTTTACGCCAGCAGACCATTTTGAGAGCTTTTGAAAGTAGCCTGCTTGGCGTTATCGTGATGAGTCGGTCATCAACGGTCTTCTGAATACCCAGGCAAACGGTTGACGGGCCTTTGTCATGAGGGGTGTTATTTCCCCCCAGAACCGTCACTAAGCCGGGCGCATCAGGCTTGTGCGCGAGTTCTTCAGCAAGACGATCGCTTAGAACCAGCAAGCCGGCTTGGTGTTGAATGGGAGTGATTTCTTTCAGATAATCGACAGACACAATAGGGGGGGGAGATGGCTGTCTCGAGCTCGAAGAAGAGGGAGGCGGTATCTTCATTGCGGTTTAGGGCTCCTAAAAGAGTAGGCTATCCAGAGGCCTCTCGTTGAGAGGCGCACGATCCATCAAGGCCGCGAGCGGCGGGAAATTGCGCGGCCTTAGGTTCCAAGCCACTCCAAGCCGCCGGGCAAGGCGTCGGGGGAGAATTCGAGGTGCAAAATACGCCGGTGATGCGGCGATCCGCCGGAAGCCGACGCATGCAGCACGAGCGGACGCATCGCCAGAATATCGCCGCGCTGGGCGACGCACAGCACGGGAGCAGTCTCGGCGATAACGGCGCGGGTCTGCTCGTCGGACAGGCGTCCCGCGCGATGAGAACCGGGAATCAGGCGAAGCGCGCCATTATCGGCGTCGGCGGCGTCCAAATGAATGCGCAGGGTCAGCATGCGGCGCAGAATCTCGACAGGCGGCTGCACGGACGCGCCCCATGAACGGATGCGCCAGTTCTCAAAACCGGCGCACTCGCGGCGATGCCGCACGTTAATGGTTAAATCCTGATGCCACGGGACTTTCCAATTAGATTGCGGCGTTTTATCAAAGAGAATCGCCCGGACAATGGGCGGGGGATCTCCAAACACTGGCGTTAAAGAGGCATGAATCGACGGCCGTTCGAGCCAGCGCCGCAACTCGGGCAGGGCCTTCAGCAGGTTTCGCTCGGCAAACCCGCGGCGGACGACATCGCCCCCTTGATTCGGGCGCGTTGGCCGTGTGAGCATCGACAGCAACGCGTCCGTCTCGCCCACGTCGAGCGCCGCAGGACGCAAGGTGAATCCGTCGCGGTCCAGCGCGGCGCGACAGGCGTGGGCATCGCCGAGCGCAATCGGGCTTATCATGGCGGATTCAGCGCCTTGCGTTCGGCGGTCCACTGGCTCCAGTGGGTTTTTTCACCCGTTTGCGCTTCGTGGATCGCCGCGCGAAAGACGTCGCGCACGCACGGATCATGACGCGCGCCCGTCAGGCTAGCCAGACGCCGGTAGAGATCATCGGCGTCGCACGCCGCCAACGCCGCGATGGTCTCGATGCCCAGCACGCTGAAATCGCGCAAGGCCGCCGGGCCGATGTTGGCAAGAGACCCAAGGCCGCTGGCGGGTTTTCGAGAGGCAGGACGTCGACTCATCTCGCAGAGGTTTTCTCAGGAAAAGCGCCCATTTGCGGCAGCCACACAAAACGAAAGCCGCCGAATAGCGCGTTCCACAGGAGGGGCCACCCTGAAAATGGCTAAAAACTGGGCGTTGACGGGCTCGAACCGCCGACATCTTCCGTGTAAAGGAAGCGCTCTACCAACTGAGCTAAACGCCCGCGAATGCGTCTGAGCATAGCGCCCTGAGGCGGCGCGCGTCAAGCGGAGTCAGCGGCGCGCGTCAAGCGGGGTCAGCAGCTCGCGCCGCTGAGTCCGCGCCTCGGTGACGATCCAGTCGACCGGATAATCCCACGGGGCCAGCGCCACAGGCAGACGCTCGCAGAACAAGGCTTCTGGAATCGCGGCGATGGCGGTCAGACCCGCCGCCAGCGACCCGGCCAGAAATCGATCGTAACAGGCCTTGCCGTAGCCCAGACGATGGCCGCGCGCGTCGACCATCAGCGCCGGGGCGATCAGCGCGTCGCCGGGACGCGGAACATACGGGGGCGCCTGCGCAGACGGCTCGCGGATGCCGTAGGCGTTTTCGATCAGCGGCGTCTCGGGCTCGTAGCGGTGAAAGGTCAGCGCCTCGTCAGCGCCGTCCATGCGCGGCAAATAGAGGGCGGCCTGCGGCACGCGCGTGGTGAGCGGCCACAGGTCGATTTCATCTGATGTGGCGCAAAACAGCAACAGCGAGGGAGCCGACTGGACACAGGTCATCGCCGCCAGTCGCGCGATCAGGGCGGCGCCCAGCGCCTCGCGATCCAGGGTTCGACGCACGGCGCGCGCTTGGCGACGAAGCGCCTTCTTATCGCAGAATCGCGCGGTGATGTCTGACATTAGCGACAGGCCAAGCGCAAACGCGCCATCATTGGGGGGTCTCCGGGGTGAGGGAAGGGGAATGGGGAAGATTTAAAGGGATTTCAAGGGGATTTTTTGATTCTGGGTCGTTGAATTTTATTGTACAGTGAGGGCGCGCGCCGTATGAAAACGATAGTGCTGGTATGACGCCTTCATCATCTTCTTCGTCATCGTCTTCCTCTTCGTCATCGCCCGGCGATTCTTCCGCATCGGTATGGGTGTCGCTGGGGGCCAGACTCAAACAGGCGCGCCAGCAACGCGGGCTCAAACAGGCGGATGCTGCGCGGCGCGTGGGCGTCTCAGTTTCCAGTATGTCGGCCATGGAGAACGGTCAGCGCAAAGTCGACGCCTTCGAGCTGTTCGCCTTGGCGCGCCTGTACCGTCAGCCGATGGACTGGTTCTTCAGCGGACACCCGGAACTGTGGAACGATTCGCACAAGCGCGCGCCAGCCGGACGCCTTTGACGTAAAATAGGGATAGACCGCCCATGAGGGTCCAGCCCCAGCCCTCAAGATTCTCGCCAGACGACCGATACCGCTTGCGTCTGGTAACTTGTCCGGGTTTGAATTCCACGGTTTGTCACGTCTGTTTCGCTTGATGGATTCCCCTGTCTGAATGGCCTCGCCTGATGCGACTGATTGAAACGCTGACCGGCCCGTCTTTAGCGCCCTCGTCCTGCGCGATGGGGATGTTTGACGGCGTGCATACGGGTCATCGCATGGTGCTGGAAAACGCCCTGCGCGAGGCCCGCGCCAACGGCTGGATGAGCGTGGCGTTCAGCTTCGCCAATCATCCGCAGGCGCTGTTGTCGGCCACGCCCACCCAATTGCTGTCTTCGCGCGAGGAGCGGCTCGAGGCCTTCGCCGCCATGGGGTTTGACGCCGCCGTGATTCTGCCGTTCGATGAGGCCATGCGCGCCATTGAAGCGCCGGTCTTCGTCCAGCGGATTTTACGGGGATTTCTGAACGTCAGAAGCGTCTCAGTCGGCTACGACTATCGCTTCGGGGCCGGGCGGCGCGGCGATTGCGATTATTTACGACAGTGCGCGGCCCGCGAGGGCTTTCAAGCGCAGATTGTCGACCCGGTGCGCGCGCCGGATGCCGATGGTCACGCGATTGTCAGCAGTACGCTGATTCGCAAGCTCCTCAATTTTGGCGACGTGAAGCAGGCCAATAGCTTGCTGGGGCAGCCTTACGCCCTGACAGGCCGCGTGACGGCCGGGGTGCAGCGCGGGCGTCAGTTGGGTTTTCCGACCGCGAATCTGGACGTGGCGCCTCAGCGGCTGATTCCGGCGATTGGCGCGTATGCGGCTCAGGCGCGCGTGTGCGGCAAGACGTATCGCGCCGTGTGCAACATTGGCCATGCGCCTACGTTCGAGGACGCCTTTCCGCGCCGGGTGGAAGCGCATCTGCTGGACTATGACGGCCCGTCCTTCTACGACGAGACGATGCGCATCGCCTTTCTTGCCCGCCTTCGCGACGAGCGCGCATTCCCCAGCGCCGACGCGTTGGTTGAGCAGATCCGTCGCGATTGCGCCTCTGCGCGCGCGCTGACTGACGACGCTTCCGTTGTCGCCCATCCAGAACACGCCTGATGAAAATAAGCATCGCGTCAAAAATAGGAGCGGAGCTTGAGAGAGAGATCCGCATCTTCGAGCGCGACGACATTGACAGAGCCGTCGGGCGAATGCGTAACGGCTGCATTCAGGTGCAGGTGCCCAAACGCTGGTCGCAGCGGCACAAGGCGTCGGTCGCCGAAGAATTGGCGCGCAAGGTAAAAGAGCGCGAAGAAGAGCGCCGTCGCATCCTGCAGGAAATTGACCTCAGCCAGTCGCCGCGCGTCACCATTGAGACGAACGAGGCGCTTCAGGCGCTGGTGGACGAAATCAACGCGCAGACCTTTCGAATCGACGGCGTCCGGGCCGAAATCGGCAGTTCGCGCTATACCCGCCTCGCCCAGATGAACATCCGCACGCGGGTCATGCGGGTGTCGCGCTTCAGCCTGCGCAACGTCCCCCAGCAAAGCCTGCGGTATCTGCTGGTACATGAGCTGGCGCATTGTCTGGAAGCCAATCATAACAAACGCTTCTGGAAGCATGTGGAGCGCTTTGTACCCGATTATGAGCGCCAGAGCCGTATTATTCGGGCTGTTCACGCGCAGTCGGTGGCGGATGAAGAGCGCCTGCATCCTGCGCCGCCGCCCAAGAAACGCCAGCCCCGGCCCTTACCCACGCCTCCCACCCAGGAAGAATGGGCGCGGATGCCGGATTACATCAAAAAATTGATGCCCCCCTGGCATGAGTTGATCAAGATGTACTGGCCATGACGCGCGTCGTTTTCGCGGCGGCGGAAGCGGCTCCCTTCGTCAAGGTCGGCGGATTGGCCGATGTTGCGGGAAGTCTGCCCCCGGCGCTGGCCAGACTGGGCGCTTCCGTACTGCTAATACTCCCGAAATACGGCTTTATGGACCCCTCGGCCCACGGATTTGAACCCAGTTCGGAGCCCTTAATGGTCTCTTTCGACGGCCAGGCCTATCCGGTTCGACTCTGGCGCGGGCATCTGCCCAATGGGGCGGGGCAAGCCGGGCCGCCGGCGTTGTGGATTGAGAACGACACGTTTTTTACGCCATGTCAGCAGGCGTATCCCGCAGAACATCCGACGTTTTCGATTGGGCGCTATTTGTTTTTCAGCGAATGCGTGTTCGCGGCGCTGCGACATCTGGATTTTCGGGCAGACATCCTGCATGCGCATGATTGGCATCTGGCCCCGGCCATTGACCGGCTGGCGGCCAAACGGCGGCAGATTCATCTGTTTCAGCAGACGGGCGCCGTGCTGACGATTCATAATCTGGCGTATCAGGGCCAATGGGGCGACGAGAACTGGCTGGCGCGCGGCATTCGCTTTGCCGACGCCGTTACCACCGTCTCGCCCACGTACGCATGGGAAATTCAGACGCCAGAAGGCGGCTATGGCCTTGATGGGCTTCTGCGCGCCACGCCCGGCGGCGTTCGCGGGATTCTCAACGGCATTGATCCCGCCCTGTTTGATCCGGCGACAGACCCGCATCTGAGCGCGCCGTATGACGCGACGGGTTTTGACGCAGGCAAGGCCGCCTGTAAGCGCTTCCTGCAAGAGCGCTTCGACCTGGCCGTCGATGCCAGCCGCCCCGTATTTGCGATGATCAGCCGCCTGGTCGAGCAAAAAGGGCTCGATATCCTGCTGCCCGCCCTAGCGCGCCTGGCCGACCCGCAATCGTCTGAGTATCTAAACGCCCAGTGGGTGATTCTCGGCAGCGGAGAACCCGCTTACGAAGAGGCGCTCGAAGCGATGGCGCAGCGTTTGCCGGACCTGCGGATTTGTCGGGGGTATCAGGCCGCGCTTAGTCAGCAAATTTACGCCGGATGCGATTTTTTCGTGATGCCAAGCCGCTTTGAGCCTTGCGGCCTGAGCCAGCTGATTGCCATGCGCTATGGCGCGCCGCCGGTCGTGCGCGCCACGGGCGGCCTTGCCGACACGGTGACGGATATTCGAGATGAGCCAAAAACCGGCGTCGGCGTCCGTTTTGGCGATTACAACGCCGATGCGCTCGTAGACGCGCTGAAAACCGCCGCCGCCCTGTACCCCGATCCGTGGCGACGCATGGCGCTCAACGGCATGGCGCGCGATTTCAGTTGGACCCAGAGCGCCCGGGCTTATTGTGATTTATACGAAGAGCTCGCCAGCCGGGGCGAGCGGTAACGCATCAGCTTGCCGCCGTAGCCAAGCCGGGGTTCTTCAATCAGAAAAGCATCGCGCAGGGCCTGACGCAAGGCGTGCGACCCGTGGGCCTGCCGACTGCGGTAGAAAAACAGCCAGACCCGCGACCAGCTCGCCAGTTGCGGCGTTGACGGCGCCGCAGTCCCAGCGGGAAAAAGCCCTCCGCGCGCCCAGTAGAGAATCGGCGTCTGCGGCCGATAGCGCATGAGGTAATAGGCCGCCTCACAGGGCGTGGCCAACGGGCCATTGATGGCCAGCAAGTCCGAAGGGGCGGCCTTGCCCGCCAATTGCGCCATCATCGCCCGGGCGGGGAATTTGGCTTTGTATCGCAGCGGCGCGCCCGGCCATACGGCCAATACGCCTGTGGCCAGCAGCGCCAGCGTCAGGACCGTCGCCGCGCTGCGCGAAACCGCCCGCCGAAGCGGCAGCGCGCCCAAACCGAAAGCGGCCAGCACAATCGTGAGCGGGGCAATCAACATGGCATAACGGACGATCGTCAGGGTATGCGTGTCACCGAACCAGTCGACCACGCCCTGCGCCGCCAGCGGCAGTAAAATCCCCATAAACAGAAAGCCTTCGCGCGCAAGGGCGGGCTTGCGCCGCCTCATCGTCAGCGCGATAACAGCCAACGCGGCCAACAGCAGCACGCCGTAAAAAATACGCCCCCCGATGGTTTCGCCACCCAGCGTCGTCAGCGGCTCCCAGCCGAGCATACCCAACATACGCAACGGCGGCAGCAATCCCAGCGAGAAATGATCGCCGCCACTGGAGACGCCCGTGCGCTGCGCAAGCAAAATCGGGCTCCAGGCAGCCATCGCCAGCGTCAATGCCAGTCCTGCGCCCATCAGGGCCCGTCGCCGCGCCGCCCGCAGAGGGTCATCGCCGGAAGCGGCCAGCGCGCTGAAGGCGAACAGCGCGTAAAACGGCGTCTGAAACCAGAAACTGTAGTGGGTGAAACACCCCGCAATGGCAGACAACGCCAAAACAACGGCCCATCGTTGAAAGCGCGCCCCGTACAGCGTCTGCCACAAGGCCAGAGCAGCCAAGGCCGACTCAAACAGAGCAAGCGCATACATGCGCCCTTCCTGAGCAAAGGCAAGCTGAAAAGGGCTGACGGCAGCCAGCAGCGCCGCCCATCGCGCGGTCCGGCGAGCTGCGCCCGGCGGGGCGACGGCAAACGCCAGCCCGTAAACCGGGACAATCATCAGAACCGAAAACAGGACCGAGAATCCGCGTAAACTGGCCTCGGACAGGCCCCACGCGCCCAGCCACGGGTTCAGCAGCAGATAGTACAATGGCGCGTGGACGTTTTGCTTGAGCATCGCCGTCAACGCAGCCAGATCGAGCGGGCGCCAGGCAAGATGCCGCTCAAAAAACCACTGGGCCGTTTGCGCCCCTTCCGGCGGATGACTGGGATAACCGCGCGCGGCGGCGACAATCAGCGAATTAATCTCGTCGAGCCACAGGCTGTCGTGCGACAGAAACAACAGGCGCAGCGCCAAGCCCAAGGCCATCAGCGCGATTAAAACCGGATCTATCGATCGAAAGGGGGCGATCGCACGGGTCAGCAACGCAGCCATTGTAGACGTTACGGACGTTGCGGACATCATGGACGCAAGGCGAGCGCACGCTGATGCGCGTCGTTTTCGAGCGTATCGGGCAGCGACGACAACGTAAGCGGGCCATACCGGCGCTTGAGCGCCTTGAAAATCAGCTCGTCGGCCAGCGCCGGGTTTTTGGGCAGCAGCGATCCATGCAGATACGTGCCGTAAATGCCGCCCACCGCGACGCCTTCGGTTTTATCGCGGCCATTGTTGCCGCCCCCGCGTATCACGGTTCCCAATGGCGAGACGCCCGGCCCCAAAAAGGTTTGTCCGCTGTGATTCTCAAAGCCCGCCACGGTCGAGCCGTCCGGGCGGCGGATAGACACGTTGCCAATCATGCGTTTATCGCCTGCGATCGTATGGGCGTCGATCAGGCTGATGCCGGGAAGTTCTGGTCCTTGATGCGGACGGTAATAATGCCCGAGTAATTGATAGCCGCCGCAGATCGCCAGTATCACCGCGCCGAGCGCCACCGCCTCGCGCAGCGCGTCGGCCTTATGCGCGCGCAGATCCTCGCTGACGCGGATTTGCTGGCAGTCCTGCCCTCCGCCGATAAAATACAGATCGCAGGCCTCTGGATCCAGCGGCTCATCCGGCCCAATGGCGACGATTTGCGCGTCGAATCCACGCCAGCGGGCGCGTTGCAACAGCGTCAGCAAATTGCCGCGATCCCCGTAGATATTCAACAGATCCGGATATAAATGGCCAATGACAAGCCGGATGTGAGCCATAAAACAATCAACCCAGAAATCTACCCGGAAGCAACCGATTGTCAGGGCTTGCCCTGATTCTCTGCTCAGCATTCTATCTCAGAAATAATGCGCGTGAGGCGGCAGGACCTGCCGCCGCGCCGGATGAAACGCGCTAAGGGCTTAGCCTGCGAGAATTCAGGCGTTTAAAGCCAATGCTTCAGATACAGGTCCACCAGCCATGGGCCCGCAAACAGCGCAATCAGGGTTCCCAATACCAGCGCCGGGCCCAGAGGCATATACGTCAGGCTCTCGCTGCACTTCATCTGACGCAGGAACAGCAGAAGACAAACCAGACACAGCAGCAGGCTTGCCATGGCCAGCGCGCTGCGCCAGCCGCCCGCAAGCGGCAGTCTCACCAGCCAGATCGGCAGCAAGCCGAACACGACGCCCAGCGCGCCCGCCGACAACGACACGTAATCGCGACGCTGAATCCACTGGATCAGCAGCGCCGGAATGGCCAGCGCGGATTGCAGAATGAAGCCAAGCCCTAACGCCAGCGCCATCATCGGCCAGCCCAGAAACGCGCCGACGCCCATCATCAAGTGCGTGTCGCCATGGCCGAAGCCTTCAGCGCCCAGGCATTTCTGACTGAGGAGAATCAACCCCTCAAAGAACACGAACGCCGCCGCGATGGCAATCAGCGCAGAAATCAGCCCGTCGGGAATCGCCGCGCCCAGGACCAGCGTCCTGGAAGCCGCCGGATTCCAGAAATTCAGCGCATGATACGCCAGTCCTGCCGGGATCAACGACAGCGAATTCACCTGGAAAATCAGGCTCTCCTTGAGATCGGTCAGCGTGATGACCACCAGATTGCAGACCAGAAAGAGCAACAACAGGGCCTGCCAGCTCAGCCCGGCAAACAGCAGCACGCCGACAAACAGACCAGCGGTCGCCAGTTCGGTCAGCGGATGCTCCCAGCCGATGGACGCCCCGCACGTGCGGCAGCGACCGCGCAAGGCCAGCCATGACGCAAGCGGAATATTCTCAAACCACGCCAGCGGACGCTTACAGGCCGGACAATGCGAAGCGGGAAACGTAATCGGCTGATCCGTCAGGAAGCGATGCGCCACGACATTCAGGAAACTCCCGAAGCACAGGCCCAAAATGGCGGCGAGGGCGTATAAATAGGGCCAATAGGCGGGTTCAGGCGTTATCATCATAGAAATTCAGGGAGCGTTCCAGCAAAAAGGGCGTTGGGGAGGACTCTGGCAAAGCCTGTGGATGAGGCTATTATAGAGGGCTTACGTCTTGGCAGGCTGCGACAGGCGGCGCGACAGCAAGTCGAGGGCTTTGCGCAAACGGCGACTCACCTGCATCTGAGAGATGCCCAGGCGCTGGGCGATCTCATTCTGGCTGAGATCGTCGTAGTACGTCATTTGCACCACGGCGCGCAGCTCGTCGCTGAGACGCACCAGCTCGTTTTCCAGCGTGATTTTGTTTTCGCTGTGGCTGAGCACTTCAAAATATTTGTCGTCTACCAGCGTTTCGAGATAGACGGTCTCGCCGCCGCCGGAGGTGACGAATTGATCGAGCGAAATGGGCGCGCGGCGCCGGTCGGCCTCTTGCGCCTGGGTCACTTTGGAAAGCGGGCATTCGAGAAATTCGGCGATTTCGACGTCCGTCGGCATCCGGCCCAGATCTTCGCTGAGGCGATGCACGATTTGATTGACCCGGTAATATAATTCGTAAATCTGACGCGGGGCTTTGATCATGCCGGTCTTATCGCGCAGATAATGCCGGATTTCGCCCGTAATGAGATACGTGGCGTATGTCTTGAAACTCGCCCCGGAAGCGGGATTATACTTGTCGATGGCCTTGAGCAGGCCGATGCTGCCGGTCTGGATGATGTCATCGACCGGGTCGGTATTGCGTCGGGCGAGACCGCGCGCGATTTTCGTGACATAGGGCATTACGCGCGAGACGATTTCGTTTCGCAGACGGGTCTTAACGGGAGAGGCTTCCTGCAAACGAGAATAGCGCAAGAGCATTTCGTTCAGCTCTGGCGTAAAAACCTTGTCCGAAAGAGATTTTCGGGGCATGTTGGACTCGACTCCGGCTCGCATCCGGCGCGAGACGCGCCTTGTTGGGGTCTCCCTTCTGCCACGGTAACATTGCGCGGCGCGGCGGCGCCCCGTCTATTTTGATGATTCCGCGCGCACGCGACCTCTTTTTGGGGCGAGGCGCTCTTGACGTATAATCGGCTGGCCGCCTGTGGCGGCGCGTGCCCCTTTCAACCGTCAGGACCCTGTTTATGCCCACTCCTCCCGCGCTGGGCGGCGCTGAGATTCGCCGCAAGTTTCTGGATTTCTTCTGCGACAAATACGGGCATCGACGCGCCGCCAGCGCCAGCCTGACGCCTTCCAACCCCACGGTGCTGCTAACGCCGGCGGGCATGTTGCCGTTTGTGCCCATTTTTCTGGGGATTGAGCCGCCGCCTGCGCCGCCGCGCGCCGCCTCGTCCCAAAAATGCGCCCGCGTCAGCGGCAAAGCCAGCGATCTGGAAAACGTCGGTCGCACGCCGCATCATCATACGTTTTTCGAAATGCTGGGCAACTTCAGCTTCGGCGATTACTTCAAAGCGCAGGCGATTCCATGGGCGTGGGAATTCATTACCCAGGAGCTCGGCCTCTCGCCGCATCATTTATGGGTGTCGGTTCTCAAAACAGAGCGTCAATTCGATGAAGAAGCCTTCACGATTTGGCGCGATCAGGTCGGCGTCCCCGAAAGCCGGATTTTATTTCTGGGCGAAAAAGACAATTTCTGGGGTCCGCCCGGCCCGACGGGTCCGTGCGGCCCGTGTTCTGAGATTCATTACGACCGTCACCCGGACGGCCCCAGCCCCAAGGACGATCTCGCCTTGCTGGATACGGATCGCTTTACGGAGATCTGGAATCTGGTGTTTATGGAGCTGTTTCAGGACGCGGCCGGGACGCGGACGCCGCTTGAAAAGAAAAATATCGATACAGGAATGGGCCTTGAGCGCATTACCATGGTCTGCCAAGGCGTCGCCAACACGTTTGAAACCGATCTACTGCGTCCTCTCGTCGAACGGGCTGCGCAGGAGACGGGCGCAACCCTCGGAGCCGATCCGGAAACAGACGTTGCGCTGCGAATCATTGCCGATCATGCGCGCTTTACGGCGTTTGCGCTCGCTGACGGCATCACGCCCAGCAACGAAGGGCGGGGGTACGTCGCGCGGATGATTCTACGGCGAGCCATGCGCTTCGCCCGCCAGCGTCTGGGCGCGCAGGAACCGGTCATCTGGCGCGTGATTTCTGCCGTGGCGTCGCTTTACGGCGAAACCTATCCCGAATTAAAGAAGCCGGGCCTGGCGCAGCAGGTTCAGGAAGAGGAAAAGCGCTTTCTCGCGACGCTGGATCGCGGCGCAGCCTTTCTGGATGAGATTATCGCCCGTCTCCCACGGCCAAAAGCGGGCGAACAGCTCTTGATTCCCGGGGAAAGCGTGTTTAAGCTCTATGATACCTATGGCTTCCCCAAGGAACTGACCGCCGATATCGCCGCTGAAAAAGGATTCGGCATCGACGAGGCGGGATTTGACGCCGCCATGGACGCCCAGCGAGACGCCGCCCGCAAGGCCCGCAAAGGCGAAGCGATTGTGGCCGATCAGTTATTCGCCACCCTGCTGGACGCCATCGGCCCGACGCGTTTTGTCGGGTATGAGACGCTTTCTGCGCCTGCCATCGTCAAAGCGCTAATCGTCGACGGCCAGTCGGTCGACTCTGTCGGCGGGGTCAACCAGCCTTTCTCTTTGATTCTGGATCAGACGCCGTTTTATGCGGAATCTGGCGGTCAGGTCGGCGATCACGGCACGCTGTCGCGCGAAGAAGGCCCGCACGGGCTCACGGTGGTCGTGCGCGACACCGTAAAAGTGGGCGAACTCATCGTCCATCACTGCCTGTTTGATAACGGCGACGTCCTGCGCGTGGGCGAGCCCGTCAGCGCCCAGGTCGAGCCTGATGCGCGCCAGCAGACGGCGATTCATCACACGGCGACGCATTTGCTCAACGCTGCGTTACGCCAGGTGCTTGGCGAGGGCGTCTCTCAGGCCGGGTCGCGCGTGGCCCCCGATGGGGCCCGTTTTGACTTTACCTTCTCGCGCGGTCTCACGTCAGACGAGCTGAACCGCACCGAATCGCTGATGAACTTCTGGATTCGCGAGAATATTCCGCGCGCCATTGACGTGATGGACGTGGCGGCTGCCAAAGCCTCGGGGGCCGTGGCCGCCTTTGACGAGAAATACGGCGACACGGTGCGCGTGCTGAGCTATGGCCCGCGCAGTCGCGAGCTGTGCGGCGGCACCCACGTTTCGGCGCTGGGCGAAATCGCGCTGGTAAAGATTCTGTCGGAAGGCGCCATCGCCGCGGGCGTTCGCCGAATTGAGCTGGCGGCGGGCGAAACGGCCTATAAAGCCTTCAAGCTGACCGAAAGCGCACTACTGAAAACGGCGGAACTTCTCAAATCGCCGCCGCAGGAAGCGCCTCAGCGCGTCGAACGCTTGCAGGAAAGCGTCAAAACGCTTGAAAAACGACTCAAAACCTTTGAGGCCGCTCAAGCCGAACAGTTCGCGGAAACGCTGGCGAGAGAAGTCGAAGCCGCTCCCCCGCGCCTGTTTCGCTTTGTCGGCGACCTCGACGCCGATGGCTTGCGCCTGCTGGCGGAACGCTTGTTGACGCATCACGGCTCGTTGTTTGCGCTGCTGGCCAGCGCCTGGGACGGTCGCGCGCAATTTGTCTGCGTCGCGTCAGAAGACTACGTCCAAAAAGGATTCAAGGCGGGCGACTGGGTAAAAAAAGCAGCCGCCATGGCAGAAGGCGGCGGCGGCGGCAAGCCGGGCTTCGCGCAGGCGGGCGGCAAGCGCGCCGATCTGGCAGAATCTGCCGTTGCGGCCATTCGCACGGCGTTTCTAAAGGCCTGGGAAGAAGGCGGCGCTTAAGCCATGTCGTTTCAGGCCACGGGCGCCCTCGCCTTACTGTTGCTTGCGCCGCTGATTGCCGGCGGGTTTCTGTGGTTTGAGCGCGGCGCGCTGTATCACCCGGAAATGGCCGAGGAGCGCGACCCGTGGAAGGCGCTGGCGGGGATTGCCATCCGCGATCGCCTGCGTGAGGTTGAGTTTGAGACCGCCGACGGCAAGCGGATTCATGCCGTGTATTTACCGGCGCCGTCGGCATCGGCGTATACCATGGTGTTTGCGCATGGCAATGCGGGGAATCTGGCCAATCGCTGGGCTGTTTTGCAAGCCTGCCTAGAGGAAGGCTACGGCATTCTGGCATTTGACTATCGCGGGTACGGGAAAAGCCAGGGCAAGCCGTCTGAGAAAGGTCTCTACCGCGATATGGAAGCGGCAAGCCGTTATCTGGCCGCCCACAATACGCCGATCGAACGGCAAATCGCGCTGGGCGAGTCGCTGGGAACCGGCGTTGCGGTTGATGTCGCAACGCGCCTGCCGTATCGGGCAGTAGCGCTGTATTCGGCGTATACGTCGATTCCGGCGGTCGTGGCGCATCTACGCCAGACGGGACAATTGGGCCTTCTGGGGCGGTTGCCGGTTGATCGCATCATCACGCAACGTTTCGATTCGCTCTCCAAAATTCCCCGCGTGACCTGCCCGCTCTTACTGATGCAGGGCGAGCGCGATGCCATGATGCCGCTTGCCATGCCCCAAGCGCTATACGACCACGCGGGCGCGCCGTATAAAACGACGCTGGTGATTCCCGGCGCCGGTCACAACGAGGCGTTTACCGCAGGGCGTCGCGCGTTTTTTGACGCGCTGGCGGCTTTGCTGAAGGCATCAGAGAAGCAGTCAGCCCAGTAGCGCCCAGCGCCTCGCGCCTAGCGATAATTGGTAAACTGGAGCGGCACGTTCCATTCTTCGCCCTTGGGCCGCAAGAAGGCGATGACCTGCTGCAAGTCGTCTTTGTCTTTGCCGCTGACGCGGACCTGATCGCCCTGAATGCTGGCCTGAACCTTGAGCTTGGCGCTCTTGATCTCAGCGACGATTTTTTTGGCGAGATCGGTTTCGATGCCCCGACGCAGCTTGACATGCTCGCGAACGCGCCCGCCGAGCGACTCTTCCACCTTGCCGCGTTCGAGGATCAGGGGACTGAGGCCGCGCTTGGTCACCTTAATCGCCAGAATCTCGAAGATACTATTGAGGGAATATTCGTCAGTCGTGTTAATGGCAATGCTGTCTTTTTCAAGCGTAACCGTGCTGTTGGAATCCTTCAGATCGTAGCGGGCGGTCAGGTCGCGACAGGTTTGATCCACGGCGTTGACCAGCTCTTGCTGATCGAATTCGGAAACCACGTCAAAACTGCAATCTTTCGCCATCGCGACAATCCTCCCGTTTATTTTATGATGGTATGCGGTGCGGCATGATATCGAAAATGGTACCGAAAAACGGTAACGGAAAAAATGCGTCCTGTACAGACTTAACGACGCTTTCAGCGATTTTGCCGCCTTCGGACGCTGATTTTTCAGATTTTTCTCTTTTATATTTTTTAGATTTTCCCTGCTTCAGAATGGCCTCGTCCCGCCAGATTGCGCTTCGATATGGAATACGCCCTGCAATTGCTCATCCCCGTTGGTCTGGGGCTTTGGCTGGGCATGTGGCTGCACGACCAGTTCGGAGCATCGTCTCTGTGGTCGGTCGTTCTGGCGGCGCTGGGCATGGCGGCGGGCATCGGCATCCTGTACAAGCGCTCCGCGATGCTCTATCCGCGTCGCGACCCGAAAACCATTATTCGCCGCGCGCAAGACGATGATGACTCAGACGATGACGGGTCAGACGATGCAGAGTCAGACAACAGAAATCCGGGTGAGAAAAAACATTCAGAGCAACGCGCGCGCGACCTCTGGCGAGATCTGTACGACGAAAACGAGTCCCCCAAATGACCCCTCCTGACCCAGTCATTCAAAACCCCTTTCCTCAGCGCGCCATGTGGGTGGGCTGGGCCCTCTGGAGCGCGCTGTTACTGGCAGGAGTCGCCCTGCTGGCGCCCACTCTGCTGCGCTCGGCCTGTATTGGCATCGTTCTGGGGGGCGCGTATCAGTTCAGCCTGTTCTGGAACGCGCGACATCCGCGCGCCGTTCAGGGCCAGCTCACCTTCTCGGCGCTGCGCGTGATCACCTTCGCTCTGATGATTGCGGCAGCTTCGCACAGCATCGGGGTGAATCTGGCGATTGTCATTTTCGGTTTTTTAAGTTACAAAGGGGGCGTCGCGGCCATTGGCGCGGTTCAGCTTTGGAAAGCGCGCCGCCTGAAAGCCTCGCGACCCGCCGGATAGCAAGAAAAAGCCCGCAACCGGGCCTGTCGCCGCTGCTGACGTCGTCTCGTATCGCGCTTTAGAGAGATCCCGTCCCCGCGTATGAATCATTTCTGGAACATCACCCTGTTCAACGGCTTTACCGTTCACCTCAACACGCTGATTATGACGTGGGCGGCGATGGGCCTACTGCTGGCGCTGGCTTGGCTCGCCACGCGCGAATTGCGCGTTTCGCCCTCTTTGCGCCAAACCGTGGGCGAAGGGTTTTATGATTTCTGCCGCAGCATCACGATGGCCACCGCCGGACCGCGCGGCGACGGCTACCTGTTTTTTATCGGCTCGCTGTTTCTGTTCATCCTCACCGCGAACCTCATGGGCCAACTGCCCCTGCGCCTGGCGGATCCGCTGCTGCCCCATGGCAGCCTGATTGCGGCTACCGGCGATATCAACACGACCACGGCGCTCGCGCTGCTGTCGCTGGCAATGTATATAGGCGTCGCCATCAAGCGGACAGGCCTGAAGGGCTTTATCAAGCATCATTTCCAGCCGCACTGGGCGTTTTTTCCGCTGAATCTGCTGGAACATATTACGCGGCCCGGTTCGCTGCTAATCCGGTTGTACTTCAATATCCTGGTCGGCGAGATTCTCTCGCATCTGGCCCTGACAATCGCCCCGCTGATGGTCCCTGCCGCCGTCATTGGGCTGGAACTGTTTGTCGCCGTGGTGCAGGCGTATATTTTCGCCATTCTCAGCGCGGTGTATATCGCCTTGATGAGCGAAACGCATGACGATCACGCGCATTCAGAACCACACGCTGCCCAGACGCCCGCTGCGCTGAGCGAAACGCCATCCGTCCGCGCCGCCTGAGGCGCAGGTCCCCGTATATCCCCGTTCCCATTTAGAGACAGGAGATTCACCCGATTATGGAATCGATCGCGCAACCCGATATGCTTAAAGCCTTTGCCATGCTGGGCGTTCCCTTTGCCGTCGGACTGGCGGGCATTGGCCCGGGCATCGGCATCGGCATCATGACCGGCCATTACTTTGACAGCGTCGCGCGGCAGCCGGAAGTTCAAGGCAATATCACGCCCCAGTACTTTATTACGCTGGGCGTCGTGGAACTGCTGGGCCTTTTCGGCTTTGTGTCGTTCTTCCTCGTCTTCAGCAAGTACGTCGGATTTTAGGACGCGCTTGCGACCATGCAGTTCGACGGCACCCTGATTCTGGTTTTGCTGAGCTTTGTCGGCTTTATGCTGGCGATGCGGACGATTTATTTCGAGCCCATTCGCCGTATCAAAGCTGAACGCGAGGCGCTCTTGCGCCACGAGCAGCAGGAGGCAGCTGCGTTTGCCGCTCAGTGCGAACGTTTGCAAGCGGAACTTGAAGCCCGCCTGCGTCAGGCGCGTCAGGAGGCGCAGCAGCGCATTCAGGCCAAGCGCCAATCGGCCAAGGACAGCGCCCGGGGCATGATGGCCTCGGCGCGCGAATCCGCTCGCCAGACGCTTGACGCCCAGCTTGAAGAATTATCACGCTGGCAAGCCCAAACGTACGAGGAGCTGGGCGTAGAACGTCGTCATCTGGCGACGTTGGCGCTGGAGCGTATTACCCGCCGACCGGCGGTTGCGGCGGCTTCTTCGTAACGTCGACCGCCCCGCTTTTCTCTGGAGCCCTTCATGTCGTTTCCTTCCCTGTTTCCCTTTCACCCCGTTCTGCTGACGGCGAGCGCCTCCGCAGAAGGCGATGGCTCGCTGCTGTCATGGCTGTTGTCCAGCAACGTCTTTAATATTGCGCTGGTCGCCGTTTTATTGGGCTTTTTGATCAAGCGGCTGAACCTTTTTAAGGGGTTCGCAGACAAGCAGCGGGCGGTTGCGCAAGAGATTGAATCGGCTCAACGCCGAAAACAGGAAGCGCTCAGCGCGCTGGAGCAGATTCAGGGCCGGATGCAGACGATTCAGGGCGACATTGACGCTATTCTGTCGCAGGCGCAATCGGCGGCCGAAACCCTTTCAACCCAAATGCTGACGGATGCGCAGGCGGAAGCGCAGAAGATCGTCGACGCGGCGCGCGCGCGCATTGAAGTTGAACAGAAAACCGCTGCCAAAATGCTGGAAACCCGTCTGCTGAAAGAAGCGCTCAGCGATACGCGCCAGGAACTCAAGCGTTTACCGCAAGATGCGCAGCAACGCGCAATTGATGACTTTATCGACGCGCTGCCCACAGCGCGCGCGCAAGGCCAGCTCGAACAGGAGGCCCGCTGATGACGGTTCTGGCTGACGATCTGGCGCTCGCCCAGCGATACGCCCGGCCCCTATTTGATCAGGCGAAGCAGAGCGAGGCTCCTGACGCCACGCTGGATCAGACGCTGGCGGATTTACGCCTGCTCAGCGAGCTGGGAACCCAATTGCCAGAACTCGCCGCCTTCCTGTCGCATCCTACGACGGCGATTGAACGCAAGCGCGCGTTGATGGAAGCGGACGTGGCGCCGCATCTGTCGCCTTTAGGCGCGAATCTGGCCCGCCTGTTGCTTGAAAACGGTCGGATGGCGCTATTGCCCGCCATTAAGCAGGCGCTTTCGGACCTCATCGCCCAAGCGCGTCGTGAAGGCGAAGCCTGGGTCACAACCGCCGTTGCGCTCAGTGACGCGCAACGCGAGCGGCTGGCGGAGGCGGTCTGTCGCCGCTGGGGATTCCAGCGCGCGATTCTCCACGAACGTCTGGATCCGGCCCTGTTAGGCGGCGTGGTCGTTCGCGTAGGCGACTCAGTGGTCGACGGCAGCTTTGAAGAGCGCCTCATGCAACTGGAGAAAGCCTCTGGTTAACCCGACTTCTCTCTCATCGCTCTCCCGGTTATGATTTTTCCGTTTTTTGATGATTCTTCCGGTATTTCCCCTCGTATTTCCCTTCGGCAAATAAAAGGAATCCCCACCGATGGCCACCTTGCGCGCAGATGAAATCAGTTCCATTCTCAAAGCCAAACTGGCCGGGTTTGAAAGCGAACTGTCGGTCAGCAACGTCGGCAGCGTAATGGAAGTCGGCGACGGGATCGTCCGCATCCACGGCCTGCGCGGCGCGATGGCAGGCGAACTGATTGCCTTCGAGGACGGCCATCAGACGATGGGCATGGTGCTGAACCTCGAAGAAAACAACGTCGGCGCCGTTGTATTAGGCGAATTCACCCACGTGCAGGAAGGTCAGCTCGTTCGCGCCACCGGCCGGATCGCATCAACGCCCGTCGGCGACGCCTTAATGGGCCGCGTCCTTGACCCGCTTGGCCGTCCGCTCGACAACAAAGGGCCGATCGAAGCGCAGGGTTATGCGCCCATCGAGCAAAAAGCGCCCGGCATTATCGCCCGCAAGTCGGTGCATCAGCCGCTGCAAACCGGCATTACCGCCATTGATTCGATGACGCCCATCGGTCGCGGCCAGCGCGAGCTGATTATCGGCGATCGCCAGACGGGTAAAACCGCCATTGCCCTGGATACCATCCTGAACCAGAAGGGACAGGACGTCATCTGCATTTATTGCGCTATTGGGCAAAAATCCAGCTCGGTCGCGCAAACCGTCAAAACGCTTGAAGATTACGGCGCGATGGCGTATACGATTATCGTCGCGGCCAGCGCGATTGATCCGGCGCCGCTGCAGTATCTGGCGCCGTTTTCCGCCGTTGCGATGGGCGAGCATTTTATGCGTCAGGGCAAGCACGTGCTGTGCGTGTACGACGATTTAACCAAGCACGCATGGGCCTATCGCGCCACCAGCCTGCTGCTGCGGCGTCCGCCGGGCCGCGAAGCCTATCCGGGCGACGTGTTTTATCTGCACTCACGCTTGCTGGAGCGCGCCGCCAAGCTCAGTGACGAGTTAGGCGCTGGCAGCCTTACGGCGCTTCCGATTATTGAGACGCAGGCGGGCGACGTGTCGGCGTATATTCCCACCAACGTGATTTCCATCACCGACGGCCAGATCTTTCTGGAAACCGATCTGTTTAATGCGGGCGTGCGCCCGGCAATTAACGTCGGGATTTCGGTATCGCGGGTCGGCGGCGCCGCGCAGACCAAGGCCATTAAATCGGTTGCCGGCAAGCTCCGGCTGGATTTGGCCCAATATCGCGAACTGGAAGCCTTCGCGCAATTCGCCAGCGATCTGGATAAGGCCACGCAACAACAATTGCGGCGCGGCTCCAAGCTGGTTGAAATCCTGAAACAGCCACAATATTCGCCATTGTCGGTCGCCCTGCAGTACACGCTGCTGTTTGCCGGCAATCAGGGCGTGCTGGACGAGCTGGACAAAGCCCAGATTGCGCAATTCAAGGAGCAATGGGGGCTGTATTTCTCAGCGAATCTGGCGTCACTGGAAGCCTCGCTGAACAAAGGCGAAAAACCGGACGCCGAAGGCGAGAAGCAACTGCTGGCGGAATTAGTCAAATTCAGAGACAGCGCCTTTACGCCGGGAGCCTAAGCGCAATGCCAAACCTCAAGGATATCCGCCGACGCATTAAAAGCGTCCGCAACACGCAGAAAATCACGCAGGCGATGCGCATGGTAGCGGCGGCCAAGGTCAAACGCGCCGAAGCCCGCCTGAAAGCTGCACGCCCCTTTGGCGAATATCTCGAAAGCGTCTTCGCCAGCGTGTATCAGGAGGCTTCGCGCAACCGGCGTTCACTGGAAGGCACGCGGTATCTTGAATTGTTTAATCCACGCCCGCCGCAAAAGGTCGGGGTGGTCGTTATCAGTTCAGATCGCGGCTTATGCGGCGCGTTTAACGCGACGATTATCCGCCAGGCCTTCAAGTTGGAGCGGTCTATCCGCGAGCGCGGTCTGTCGCCCTCGTTTTATCTGGTCGGACGCAAGGCGGCGACTGCCTTCCAACGCTATAGCGACGCGCCTGCGCTGGGACGTATGGTGGATATGACGGCCACGCCGTCTTCTCATGACGCCGATGTGATTGCAGAGACCCTCACCCAGGCGTTTTTGAGCGGCGAAATTGACAGCATCGCCATCCTGTCGACGCACTTTAAGTCTATGATTTCGTATCGGGCGATGATGACCCCGGTCCTCCCGCTTCAAGGCAGCATCACGCAGCTTTCGTCTGACATTGCGCTGGATGCGATTGGCGATCGCGTCAACCCGATGTTCTCGCCCGGCAAGGCGCACCCGCAACTCGAACTGGAGCCCACGCCTGCCTTGGCGCTGGAGCGGCTCACGCCGCTGTACCTGTCTAATATCCTGTATATTCGGCTGCTGGAATCTGCGGCCAGCGAACTGGCGGCGCGTATGACGGCCATGGCGAGCGCTACCAGCAATGCGGCGGATATCATCCAGAAGCTGACGCTGCAATATAACAAGGCGCGGCAAGCGGCCATTACGCAAGAAATTCTCGAAGTCGTCAGCGGGGCGCAGGCCTTGGCGTAACGGGCGCTTGAAGCTGACGCGGCGTCGCGCTATTCTGTGAGAAATCCCATTTTCAACACGATTCACCGCCCGCGAGGCTTTTGAAGTGACGTCTTTTTCCCCTGCGTCCTCTGCCCTGCCCCAGCGTCCTGACGGCGCTCCTGTCGCCCGCCTGCCGTTTGTGAAGATGCACGGCCTGGGCAATGATTTTGTCATGCTGCGAGCCGACGCCCTGCCCCCGCAGACAGATCTGGCGACGCTGGCCCAGACGCTATGCGATCGGCATTTCGGCATTGGCGCTGACGGCCTGATTATCGCGGGTCCGCCGAGTGACGCGGCGCGCGCCGACGCCCGCTTTACGTATTACAACGGCGACGGCAGCCGCGCCGAGATGTGCGGCAACGGCATCCGCTGCTTTGCGCGCTTTGTACGGGCGCAGGGGCTTGTTTCGAGCGATATCATGCGCGTGGAAACCGACGCGGGCGTCTTAACGCCGCAGCTCAACGCCGACGGCAGCGTGACAGTGGATATGGGCGCGCCGCGATTGAGGGCGCAAGACATCCCCTTTGCCGGCGAGCATCAGGCGCCGGACGCACCCGTGCGCAATTATCCGCTGAGCGCGCTGGGACGCTCGTTTGGGGTATCGCTGGTGAGTATGGGAAATCCGCATTGCGTGATTCTGCAAGACTCGCTCAGCTCGCCGCTGGATCCAGCCGTCTTTGGCCCGGCGATCGAAACCCATCCGGGTTTTCCTCATAAAACCAACGTGGAATTTGTTGATATTCTGGATCGCCAGACCGTACGCGCCATTGTCTGGGAACGCGGCTGTGGCTTCACGCTGGCTTGCGGCACCGGCGCATGCGCCATTGCTGTTGTCTGCGCATTAGAGGATCGGACAGATGCCGAAACGACGGTGCTGTTGCCCGGCGGCGCGCTGCGCATTCAGTGGGACAAAACCGACCCGGCCTCGCGCGTCCTGATGACCGGCCCCGCCGAAACGACATTTGAAGGGAGCATTGATTGGCCGCTGCGCGTCGCGTCGCCGGAACGAACGTCGACGCCCGGCGTCATGGCTTCGTAAAGCCCGTCCGAAAGGCCTCTTTGCAATTGGGGCGAACCTCTCTATAATGGGCCCACTGCTTTTTCGTTTATCGTATTGATGATTTAGGCGACCCTGCGTTCTATGAAACCGATGATTTCGCGCCTTGCGTTTTCGCTGATTGTATCAGCCTTCTTTGCGCTTAGCCCGATGGCTCTGTGCTGGGCGACCGATTTACCGCCTACGGTGCTGTCGTATTTAAGAAAGCGCGATCCGGCCGTCAAGATTCGCTTTGACGGCATGGTGACGCTGAGCAATCATGACGTATATTTGCCCGTTTTCCCGCAGGATCCGTCGCACCCGCCCAATCCGTCGCAAGTCCTGCGTGAATATCCACAACAGGCGAAATCGCCGGATTTGATTCAATTTGATAATCACTTCTTTTTGATTCGGCTGGTCAATACGAGTTCTGGAAAGCTGGCGCTGGCGCGTATGGACGCCTATCCCATCGAACTGAAGGAAGGTCTGTTGCCGCAGGATTTATTGCTGCCGCCCAATTTATTTCTTCCAAACGAATTAAAAGTCATTCTAGGGGATTTGCCCTATAATCCGATTGAAACCGTGATGGGCGATAATTCCGCCGCGTCGCTCGCCTCCAGCAATTTTACCAACGCCGCCCGCACGGCCGTTAAAAAAACATTGTACGTAGCCGATCTCGATCGTCAGGCGCTCGCCGTGATCGAGCCGACCACCGGCCAGAAGCGCGAAAATATTGATTTAAACTGCGTCGCCTCTAACGTGCTGGCCTCGCCGGACGGTCACTCGGTTTTTGTGAGCTGTCTGACGACAGACGAAGTCGTGGTCGTGGACACGCGATCCAGTCTGGTGCGCACGCGCATTCTGGTCGGGGCGAAACCCACGGGCCTGTTGTATCTACCGGCGTCAAAAGCAGGCGGACGCGAGACGCTGGCGGTGAGTCACCGGTTTTCGAATTTTCTGACGCTGGTTCCTGCCGATGAGCTGGTGAGCGGCGCTCAGGCGCAGTTACCCGGCAACGGAGGTCCCATGGCGGCTCTTCCTGCGCTGAATCTGCTCTATGTCGCCGATTACACCGAAAATAAGATTTACGAACTGGATTTCGCCACCCGCAAAGTGCTGCGGACGCTTAACGGCCTGCGCAATATGTCGGCCCTGTGGATTGACGATCGTACGCCGGGCGCGGCCACGATTTGGGCGATTAGCCGCACTGAAGACAAGATTCAGGCGCTGGATCTGCGCAGCGGCGAAATTGTCGCCAGTCTGGCCGTCGGTAAAAAGCCGGTAGGCATGGTCTCCTGCGGCGGAAAACTCTACGTCGTCTCGGCTGGCGGCGATTTGGTGGACGTGATTGATTTGACCACGCGCGCCGCCCTGCATCCCATTACCTTGCCCGATGGCAGTTTCCCCACTGGCATTGTGGCGTCAGAATCTGACTTGAGAGCGTATCTTTCTGCCGCCGGAAGCGATCAGTTATTTGTGCTGGATTTAAATGCGCAGCAACTCGAAAAAACCGTATCGCTCAATACGCGCGGCGCCGGCATCGCCATGGTCGGCGCGACGCCCGATGCGACGGCGGCCTCGTTCCCCATTAAAACCACCACCCCGCTCAAACAAACGCCGTAACGGCGCCATACGACTGGGTCTGCTCAGGAGGTCTTTGCGATGACGTCATGTTTTACCCCCCGTCTCGGGGCGCCTTCGCGGTTGTTGCTTCAGGCGCTCGTGATCACGGCGATGCTGGGCCCAGTCTGTCCCGGCGCGTCACCGCCTGCATGGGGGCAATTGGGCGATTACGCCTATTATTACGCTCAAGGGAACAGCTTTTTTGAAAAAGGCGAACTCACAAAAGCGATTGAGATGTATGAAAAGGCTATCACGCTTGCCGAAGGCCCCAGCATCCCCATCGCCTACAATAACCTAGCGGCGATTTATATGCGTCGGGGCAATTATTTTATTGGCGTCAAACAATTGGAAAATGCGCTGTCGGATTTTCGGCGCGCGTATTATTTATTAGAACCCGCCTGGCCGGATGGCATGGAGCGTTCTGAAAAGCAGGACGCCAACCGCAAGATTTCACGCGAGAACCTTAAAATCGGTTACGGCAATCTACAAATCAGCCTAAACGATGCGTCTGCGCACCGTGAGCTCGCCAAAAAACTGCGATTTTCCGGGAAATTCCAGGAAGCCGTTGTCGAGTACGCCCGCGTACTGGAATTAAGCCCCTCCGACGCCGATTCCGCCAAGGCGATGGGTGATTTATTTAACGTGTTAGGCGTCGCCGAGAAATCCAAGAAATATTACGCGATCGCCGTTAAAAATGGCGCAGGCGGGCAAGACGGCGATTTACTGACGCGCCTGGCGGACGCCCAAAGCAAGAGCGGCGAAACAGACGCAGCGGTTCAAAGTCTTAACAAGGCGCTCGAAGCCGATCCCAATAATCAGACTGCCCTGCGTCAGCTTGAAGATATCTGGATGCGCGAATTAAAGTACAATCCAAAAAGCGTCCTGGCGCACGCCAATCTGGCAGGAGTGTTCCAAAAACGCAAACTTTATGATCAGGCGCTTAAAGCCTATAACAATGCAGAACTATACGCCAGTCAGGATCCGGCGACGACGCTGGACGTCAAAAAATTAATCCGCCTGAATATGGGGACGCTATATCAGGAAATGCGCGATTTCCCGATGGCGGAAAAGGCCTATACGACCGTCCTTCAAATTGAGCCGGGCAACCGTCTGGCGAATTATTATCTGGCCGCCATGTACCGTGATTCCGGGCGCGTGGATCAGGCCATGGGTCAATACCGTCGTCTCCTGGCGGCAGACCCGGACAATACTGACGCGATGAAAGATCTGCTGGAATTAATTCGTCGCCAGCCGCCCGAGAAGGCTGCGCCTCAGTTGCAAGCCTATGCCGATCAGTTTGCGGGCAACGCCTTAGCGCAATCGCGCGTGGGCGAGGAATTCCACGCCATGAAAAATTATGAGTCCGCCGCCGCCTATTATCAGCGCGCGCTCGCTATTAATCCGGAGTTGGCCTCGGCAAACGCCAATTTAGGCGTCTTATTACAGTCTCAAGGCAAGCTCGACGAAGCGCTCCCTTACCTGCAGAAGGCCGCGCGACTGGATCCGCAGAATCAGACAGTAACAGGCCTGCTCAAAGACGCCCAATCGGCTGCGGGCCAGGACGCGCTCTCCAAAGCCGGGGATTTACTTCACGCCGGCCGCTATGAAGACGCTGCCGGCGCGTACCAGCGCGCGCTACAAACAGCCGGAGCGGACACCCCTGAGGCCCGGGCCTCTTACGGCATTGCGCTTCAGAATTTGCAGCGCCTGCCCGAGGCGATTGCTCAGTACCAGAAAGCAATCGCTGCCGCGCCTGACAAAGGGGATTTTCGCTATTATCTGGCCACCGCCTATCATCAGTCCGGCGACTTAACCAAGGCCGCCGCAGAGTATCGTCGGGCGCTTGCGGCCCCCTCGCTCGACGACGCGCTCAAACCCCAGGCGCAGCAGGCGCTGGACGGCTTAACCCAAGCGCACGCGGCCGATACGCTTAATAAGGCGGTCGATGCCTACAACCGAAAAGCTTACGCCCAAGCCTTAACACTGGTCGAGCAAGCCTTGCGGGAGTCTCCGCGCAACGCGACGGCGCTCTACTACCGGGCGATGATATATAGCGATCAGGGCAAGCTGCCGCAGGCCATCAGTGGCTATCAGGACACCCTGCGCGCAGACCCAGGCTTCAAGGACGCTTATTTTGGCCTGGCGGTTGCATTAGAGAAGAAGTCGGATCGCGCAGGCGCGCGCGGAGCTTTTCAGAAGTTCGTGGAATTATCGGCAGGTCAGCCCGACGACGACTTCACCCGTTATGCGCGCGAGCGCCTGAAAGCCTTATAGCGCACCGAAAGCCGTCCATGCCCGCGCGCATTGACAAGCCGCCCCCTGATTGTGCTATCGTGGTTGCACATCCTGTTTTTACCCCCGTTAATCCCAACTCCCTAATAGCTGAAACAGACGATGGGCCTGTAGCTCAGTTGGCTAGAGCGCACCCCTGATAACGTAGAGCCCATGAGCTTGAGTCAGGAAAGAGAGACTAGGCCAAAAGCAGTCCCATTCAGGATCTCGAATCTCCGGTTCTCTTATGATACAACATGGATTCTCCGATGTAAAAAAACCGATGACTCACTTTTTACTCAGTTTTCCTCGCTCCAAAATGGCTGAAACGCACGATGGGCCTGTAGCTCAGTTGGCTAGAGCGCACCCCTGATAAGGGTGAGGTCCGGTGTTCGAGTCACCGCAGGCCCACCATCCACGCCACTTTCAGCCGATCCAAGCCAGAAACGAGAGAAAAATCCCGACAAAAATGACTCAGTTTTACAATCAAAAAACCTCTAGAAGCTCCTCCTTGAGGGGCTTTTCACGTTTTTACGGATTACTCAGTTTTCACAACCCAACTGAGTCATAAGGGTGAGGCCATGAACACCGATAGCCGAATCACAGACTGCGAGGCGCTTAAGGCGGAAATCGACAGCTATCGTCCGTTGGATGAATACACCCTCAACCAGCTCAAGGCCTACTACCGGGTAGGGTTGACGTATGCCAGCAACGCCCTGGAAGGCAACACCCTGACCGAGACTGAAACCAAGGTGGTACTGGAGGACGGCATTACCATTGGCGGTAAGCCCATGAAGGATCACCTGGAAGCCATTGGTCACGCCAAAGCGTATGACCTACTGTATGACCTGATTCAAAATCCGAGCGTGACCGAGGCCGATTTACTGGCCCTTCATCGTTTGGTCGTGGAAGGCATTGACGGCACCAAACCAGGGCAATATCGAAGCAAGCCCGTCATCATTACCGGAACCGCCTACGTCCCCCCTCAACCTGCCGACGTTCCAGGACAGATGCAGACATTCATTGAGGACAAGCTTCCCAACTGGATCAAGGCCGAACATCCCATTCATACGGCGGCGCTGGCCCACCTGGAATTGGTGACCATCCACCCGTTTCTGGATGGCAATGGCCGGACGGCCCGGCTGCTCATGAATCTTCTGTTGCTGAAGACAGGCTACCCCATCACGATTATCCCGCCGGTGTTGCGGTCGGATTACATGGCTTGCCTACGGTCATTTCAGGAAAGCCAGGACAACACGCCGTTTCTGAACTTCATTTCCAACGTGGTAGTTGAGTCGTCCAAGGATATGCTCCGGCTACTCAAGCACCTCCAACCCCGTTAAACGTCCATCCAGCGGTCATGTTTGGGCTTGTCGCCAAAGACGTTGCTCATGAAGTTTTCCAAGGCTTCCTTGAGACGACGTTCCTTTTCATCGCTCATCGCCTTGTCCACATCGCGGGCCATCGCTTCCACCCAGTACCCGACGGCGATTGCCAAGGCGTCCAGACGGTCATCCTGGGCCAAGGCTCCCCGTTCTCGGGTAATACGGCTCATCTGGTAGAAAAGCTGGTACTTCAACGCCTGCTCTGGCGGTAGGTGCTGGGTCGATTTGTAGTCCCGGTCAATGAGCTTTCGATTCACAATCAAGCGGTGCTGGTTCATCACGGGTTCGAGGGTATCAATAATCCGCTTCTCTTTCTGGATACTGTGCTTCACCTCCTCGGTGGTCACCGGGTAAATGCGGGTTAGGAAAGGCTTGAGGAGTTGCTCGAACATCCCATCCCCGTGGTCAACCCCCAAAATATGATCCAGTTGTAAGTCAGTGGTTTGGTGTTGATGGGGTTCAGTATTCAGGCGCATGGAGCGGAGCGGAATGGGACTGAATACTGAAGTCGCGCAGCCGGAGCTGGTGGCTTGTATCCCAGTGAGCTGTGCGGCCTGACGTGATTGTAATGCTCACGCCAGTCTTCAATAACCGTCTGTGCTTCTTTGAGCGTATAGAACAACTCCCCATTCAGCAATTCATCGCGTAACCTTCCATTAAAGCTCTCGTTGTAACCGTTTTCCCAAGGGCTGCCCGGCTCAATGTAGGCCGTCTTTACCCGCAGTTGATACAGCCACTCCTTGAGTGTGGCAGCGGTAAATTCGCTGCCGTTGTCTGAACGGATATAATCCGGCAATCCTTCTCTCAGAAACAAGTCACTCAGAACATCCAGCACATCATCACTGTTCAGACGATAATCCACACGGATGGCAAGGCATTTGCGGGTAAACTCGTCAATCACGGTGAGCATCCGTATCTTCTTGCCACAGGCCAGCCGGTCTGCCACAAAGTCATAGCTCCACACATGGCCCGGCCAGCAGGGACGAAGCCGAATGCAGGAGCCATCATTCAAATACAGACGGCTCCGCTTCTTCTGGCGTTTAGGAACCTTCAGACCTTCCTCGCGCCAAATACGTTCCACTCGCTTGTGGTTAACCCGCCAGCCCTCAGCACGAAGCAAGGCGGTGATGCGCTTGTAACCGTAGCGACCATACCGACGGGCCAAACGGATAATATCACCCCGAAGCGCCTCTTCATCATCGGGCTTTCGTTTGAGATAGCGCTGAACGGAACGGCAAACGCCGAGCGCATGACACGCCCGGCGCTCCGATATACCATAGCGTTGCTGGCTTTTTACCACACAACGACGCTTCCGCTCAGCGCTTAAAAGTTTCCCGCTGCCGCGTCCCTGAGGATCTGCTTGTCCAGAGTTAAATCGGCTACCACACGCTTTAACCGCGCATTCTCAGCCTCCAGCTCTTTAAGCCGCTTTGCCTGAGAGATACCCATGCCCCCATACTCCTTGCGCCATTTGTAATAGGTCGCATCCGAAACACCCAGCTCCCGGCATATCTCTTCTACCGTCTTCCCCTGACCCGATAATACCTCCGCCTGGCGCAGCTTGCGAATAATCTGCTCCGGCCTGTGACGCAGTTTGCTCATATCTCCCTCCTATTTGTCGGTCTCTTCTTTTTACCTCAACTACGAGATAATTTCTGGACCGAATTATAGGGGGCGGGTCACCTTTTCGTTTCACCCATGTATAGAGGTTGACAGTCTTTTCCGGGGCTTCATCGGTCTTACCCAAAACGAGTTGACGAATCTTCTCCGGTAATGCCGCCGGGGCAACGGTTTCATGAATCACGATTTCCAGTACATGACCCATCGGGTCGCGCACGACCACGTAACGGTCCAAGTGGAAGACCCGCATCCCGTCGGGCTGGGACATATCCATCAGGACATTCCCGGCCACAAGCAAGTGCTTCAGGATTTCAAAGACGGCCACGCGATCCGCTGAGACCTCAATCTCGGTCATCACGGCCTGTTCGACTCGGGAGAGCGCCGTCTCCAGTTCGGTTTTCAATCCGGGATCCGTCTGACCCTGGATAAACTCGTCCACCCGTAGCCGAAAGAAGGGACTGTTTGGCGGCAACAAAGCCAACAATAGTTTGGAAGCTAAATTGTTGACCCCTCTGGCTCCTACTCCTTGATAGGGTGTTTCCAGCTTCGTTGTGGAATTATGTCCGTTGGGTGGGAGCAGGCTAGGGATGGTATATTTCGAGGCTTCCCGCGCCCGGTCCAGGTAGACAAAGCGGCGGGTTTCCAGCTCCCGATACCGAGCTTCGGCGGTTCCGACCACAGCGCTATCCATACTAATTGGGCACGTTCAGCCCCGAGCCTGGACCCGGAATCAATAAATCAATCCGAAGAGACCGGGTGCCACTCCGACGAGCGGACGCCAAATTGCTATCCGTCTTCCTTTTACGGGCTTGTTCATCTTCTTGAGATAAAGGCGCGGTCGGTGTGGGCTCTGGAGGGGGCGGGACCGGCGGGAGCGGTGTGGGTTGTACGGCAGGAATCTTTGGCATTTTAGGTTTGGATCCGCACATCTACACATTCTCCAAAAGGTTTTCTTGCTGACGTTTTGATTGTTCGATGAGAAAGCGCACGACCCGACGCTCTCCGACGGTGACCCGCCCCCTATAATTCGGTCCAGAAATTATCTCGTAGTTGAGGTAAAAAGAAGAGACCGACAAATAGGAGGGAGATATGAGCAAACTGCGTCACAGGCCGGAGCAGATTATTCGCAAGCTGCGCCAGGCGGAGGTATTATCGGGTCAGGGGAAGACGGTAGAAGAGATATGCCGGGAGCTGGGTGTTTCGGATGCGACCTATTACAAATGGCGCAAGGAGTATGGGGGCATGGGTATCTCTCAGGCAAAGCGGCTTAAAGAGCTGGAGGCTGAGAATGCGCGGTTAAAGCGTGTGGTAGCCGATTTAACTCTGGACAAGCAGATCCTCAGGGACGCGGCAGCGGGAAACTTTTAAGCGCTGAGCGGAAGCGTCGTTGTGTGGTAAAAAGCCAGCAACGCTATGGTATATCGGAGCGCCGGGCGTGTCATGCGCTCGGCGTTTGCCGTTCCGTTCAGCGCTATCTCAAACGAAAGCCCGATGATGAAGAGGCGCTTCGGGGTGATATTATCCGTTTGGCCCGTCGGTATGGTCGCTACGGTTACAAGCGCATCACCGCCTTGCTTCGTGCTGAGGGCTGGCGGGTTAACCACAAGCGAGTGGAACGTATTTGGCGCGAGGAAGGTCTGAAGGTTCCTAAACGCCAGAAGAAGCGGAGCCGTCTGTATTTGAATGATGGCTCCTGCATTCGGCTTCGTCCCTGCTGGCCGGGCCATGTGTGGAGCTATGACTTTGTGGCAGACCGGCTGGCCTGTGGCAAGAAGATACGGATGCTCACCGTGATTGACGAGTTTACCCGCAAATGCCTTGCCATCCGTGTGGATTATCGTCTGAACAGTGATGATGTGCTGGATGTTCTGAGTGACTTGTTTCTGAGAGAAGGATTGCCGGATTATATCCGTTCAGACAACGGCAGCGAATTTACCGCTGCCACACTCAAGGAGTGGCTGTATCAACTGCGGGTAAAGACGGCCTACATTGAGCCGGGCAGCCCTTGGGAAAACGGTTACAACGAGAGCTTTAATGGAAGGTTACGCGATGAATTGCTGAATGGGGAGTTGTTCTATACGCTCAAAGAAGCACAGACGGTTATTGAAGACTGGCGTGAGCATTACAATCACGTCAGGCCGCACAGCTCACTGGGATACAAGCCACCAGCTCCGGCTGCGCGACTTCAGTATTCAGTCCCATTCCGCTCCGCTCCATGCGCCTGAATACTGAACCCCATCAACACCAAACCACTGACTTACAACTGGATCATATTTTGGGGGTTGACCAAACCTTAACATATTAACCTTTGAGATTGCCTAGCTTTAATTCGGGATGCCGGTAGACCCAGGGATAGAGGGGTTGATCCTTCTTACACCAGAATCCAAGACATTGGCTCTTTGCTTGTTCCTCTTCAGTTTCAAACTCAAATGAATACTTCAGATACGCATAAGAATAGCCATTAGCCACGAGGGCTTGGTTAATATCCTTATCTTCAGCGTAAATATACCCAAGCAACCTTTTGTATTTGTCTCGGCCCGTTATCTGTACGAAAATTTGTTTTTCATTTAGCTGGTCTTGTAGATAGGTAGTGGCTCTTTGTCCCCAGACTCCTTGAGATTCTTCAGGGGCATCAATCCCTTCCAATCTCAATTTTTCCCGTTTGCCATGATATATGAGTTCTATAGTATCTCCATCGACAACCCTCAGTAGGGTAACCGACTCTCTTGGCAGTCCCTGAGCATAACAAAATGATGCCATAGCCAAGTAGAGGGCTATGACCAGCCCCTTTAGTTTCCTCATTTATATTCTCCTAGTTAGACTTTACTTTTCCTAAAACCTTGTTTTTGTGCCTCTTGTTCACTTTTAAAGCATCGCCGATTGTCTTTGCCTTTATTCCTAACCAACATCCGATCATAGTATTTCTGCCCTGGCGCGTGATAAATCATCGAAGCTGTATTACCGACTACGGGGCAGTCATTTGGACTGTAGTCCTTGGCAAAAGCCACGCCCGAAAAGAGTAAAGACATTGTTACCAGCGTAGAGATTAAAAGTTGCATCTGCGATTACCTTTACGAGATAATATACAAGTTTCTATTTATTAAACTTCAGGAACTTACATTGATAAAAGTTCACATAATGAGATAATATATCACAAATTGTGACAATGCAAGTTTTGTGAAGGAGCGTATATGGGCAAGTACAGAACAGCTTTCGGCGACTTATTGGACGATCTCCTTTATGAAAAGGGGATGAAGTCTCTTACGGAGTTTGGAGAACGTATTGGTGTAGCTAAAAATGCCTTGTCGCAATACTGCACAGGCGCACGGGAACCAGGGGATGAGATTCTGATCAGGATGGCTTTATTCCTGGACGTGGATTACATCACCTTGAAGAGAGCCGCCCTCTTAGATCGGTATCCGTTGTGGCAACTGATTACCATTGGGGTCTTTGACTCTTTCTTGACCAAAGAACAAGTAGGGGAACTCCAAAGCCTGATTGACAATGAGGATGATCTGGAAGAATTGTTGAAACAGCTTCACCGAGACTTAGATTTGCAGAAACAATACGTTTCCGTTGGATGGAAAGATTTTTTAGAATCGTTGAAGTCTGCGGGGTTTCTGCACAAACAGAAAACGAAACCTCCCCTGAGCAAGACCCATGAAAAGAGGGTTAATGCTCTATGACACAAGATACAGAAAAGGTTATCCCCATCAGTCAGAGACAAGACAAGATGAGCAGATATGACCTGCTGAAAAGCCTTATGAGCACTAAAGAAATAACAACAAACGCCAGTAAAGCTCGTCGCTACGGCCTTTTTCTCACAATTCTTACCCTGTTAGTTATTGCTGGCCTGTATGGGCGTTCCCAACTTGGCTATAAACCTACCGCTATAGATGAGGCGCTGGGTGCAAAGCAGTGTCCAATCATCGGAAATGTCGATTCAAAGTTGTATCACACTCCTAAGGAACACCACTATCTTGAACTACTCCAAAGAAATAAAGCCCGCGAAAACAGAATCTGTTTTTCTCAAGAATGGGAAGCATGGCTAGCAGGCTATAAGAAGAGTAAATTTTGAAAGAAATGGTTTTAGCAATGAGCGATACGTCTTATAAAACATTTAAAAAGGTGCTGGGCATTATTTCTATTTTAATGCTGTTAGGTACTTTGGCAGATAATCCTTATAGCTACTATGTTTTGCTTCGCTGGGTTGTTTGCATTGCAGCCATTAGTATAGCTCTTTCTTTTAAGGCATTAAATAAGGAAGGCTGGTTTATCACATTGCTAATTACTGCCTTCTTATTCAATCCCCTGATCCCGGTTCACTTAAACAAGCAATTGTGGACAGTTCTGGATTTAGTAACTGCTGCTATCTTTTTGGTGTCTATTTTCAAACTTGAAAACAATACCAAGAGGTTCCCAGCCAATGAGTGATCATTTAGATGTACTGAGGCAGATGCGACAAAGCCAGACTCAAGAGCTTGCTCTTGTAGAAGATATAGCACCTCAAAAGCAGTGCCCTTTCTGTGCAGAGAGTATTTTAATAGATGCGATAAAGTGCAAACATTGTGAGGAATGGCTTATCGATCAAAGTAATTCTGGCAAGAAGCTTTATAGCAACAAACAAAGTCTTATTTTCTTATTTTTACTATCCTTCCTTTCGATTGGTATATATGACCTGTACTGGTTCTATAAGAACTGGAGACAGCTAAAGTCTATTGGTTATAAAATTTCCCCTGGATTGAGACTATTAGGTCTTTTTGTTCCCTTTCTCAATCTCTACCTACTCGATAACTTTATTCGTGAGGTTAAAAAACTGGGAGACAGTGTTGGCAATAAGACCTACCCTTATCCCTTTTTGGTAGGGTTCTGCTATATATTCTCAAATATAGTTTCCCGCTATGTAATCTTTCATTTTGGCTTCTGGGCTCCGGTTTACCTGCAAGGAAAACTTAACGCTTATTGGGATAAAACACAGCCGTCGCTCGAAACGAGAAAGTTTCCCACTGTCTGGGAATGGGTATTCTTAATAGTATTAGGACTATTCTGGCTTCTCTGTATTGTGGGTGCTCTAGTGGGAGGTAATAACTAATGCCAAATACAGTCAAGCAAACGAAGCTTTGTCCTAATTGCAATAATGAAATATTGGCTGAAGCCATTAAGTGCAAACATTGTAAAAGTTTCATAGAACAATCTTTAGAAAAAGCGTCAAACATTTCTGAGTCTAATGTTGGGATAGAAATCCATAATACTCCTGTAAGGCATTCATTTGATTTAATTAATAACAATGCCTATAGGGTGTTAGGACTTCCTGCTGATGCCTCTCAGGAATCGATTCATGAAGCTAATAGCTCTATTCGTAGAGTTCTAAAGATTGGGGTAAGCAAATCCTCTCCCTGGGATTTGGCTTGGATTGGCCCAATCAATAGGAGCGAGAAAGATTTACAGTCTGCTATAGGCAGGCTTATGAATCCAGTTCAACGTCTTCAGGAACGCTTATTTTGGTTTTCAAGTAATACGCCTCTACTTAATGAAGCAACCATAGAATCTCTATCGTCCGTCATTTCTGAGCTTGAAACAAAAGCCAATAGCCATGATCTTGCAGTGGTAAAGCTTGCCTACGCTAATTTGATTGATCCTGAACTCAAAAATATAAAACTTTGGATAGAAGCAATAACTCTTTGGGAAACAGTCATTTCTTCAGACGACTATTGGGCCTCTTTGCTCGATATGGAAATGGACGGTGAATTTGAGCCTTTTGCCACCATAGAAGAGGTAGAGAACCTAAAACTGAATGTTTACAGGTTGGTCTGCTCAAAGCTATTAGCCCTAGCAAATGAGGGTATAGTTGCCAAGAATGAAGGGATTTGTAGGCAAGTTTTTAGCATTCTTAAAGATTCAAAAATACCCAGAAATATTTTTTACGAATTTGAAACTCAAGCCTTTGGAAGTTTGGAAGATCAACTCACTGAATTATGTGAACAGATTCGGAATGATTCAAATAGTATTCTTAACAAGCAGGATACCAATGCGCCAGATAATATCAAAGCCTGTACTACAGCCTTAAACCGATTTAATAATGAGGTTCGGCCTCTCTTAAGCAAATTGCTGAATGTAGCTGGTCAAAATACGGAACTTGCTAATCGTGTTAAAGAAGAAGCCGCCGGTTGTCTAAGGGGCATTGCTATAAACTTTACTTGGGCAGATGAGTTTATCCGTTCTAAAGAGTTGCTTGAACAGGCTATAACTATTGCTCCTAAAGATTCTTCCGTCTATCATCGACTGCTAGAGGACTCAGGAGATGTTGAAAAAACTTCTGAGAAGCAGAAGATATGGAAAGACTTAAAACCTATCAAGAGTGCTCCTGTCCTTCAAACCATTAACGCCTGCGGCTTCACTTTATATGGTTGTACTAATGTTGATCCTGAAACACAGTCTGGCTTGTCAACATATTACTTTGTAATTTTAGGTATTCCTATATTCCCCATTTGTCGATACAGAGTAATTTCAACAGGTGATAGGAGCTATAGATTTTTAGGAAAAGCCCCCTTAAGAAAGGGGGATAAGTGGCACCTAGGCATATCACTGTGCCTGATTCTTATTGCTTTTCTGTGGATTTCAGCTAGCTCATCAACAAGCTCATCGAATTATTCTTCAAACTACTCCTCTGCTCCTAGTGAAACAACAAACTATTCTTCTACTCCCAGTGAAACATACACAGATCCTGAATCCACTTCGACCTCCACAAATGAACCAGCGACTCAGGAAATTCAAACTCCTCCAGAGGGTATAATACCCACCAATCAATTCAGCTCTACTTACAAAATCGACTTGAAAGCAAAGATAGATGCGGGTAGAGCCAAATTGGCCTCTCTGGAAGCCTCTTATAATCAATTAGCGGATGAGGTGCAGAGCATGAAGCTTGAACTTAATCAGAAACAAGCTGAAGTTGAAAAGCTTGAAACCCAAGCCAAGTATGGCATTGATGTTGAACAGTATGAATCTAAGAGACAAGCTTATAATCAGTTCGTTGAAAAGCATAATCAAACGCTTTCCAGGGCTAAAAAAGCTGAGCAAGAATACAATGCAGTTCTCGAAGAGGATCACAGGATGGTTCAGGAATATAATTCGCTATAAAGAGGTTGATAATGTCTTCAAAAGGAACAATCGAATGTTCTGTCGAACAGCTATCAGAGCTTTCGGTTGAGGCATGGCGTTTAGGCCAATGGCTCTCAAGGCTTGACTCACAAAGCTCTATTGGCAGGCATGTTCTTAGAAAGTATGAAAGGTTCTTCCAAGACCTTGGAATTGAGGTTTTGGATATGACAGGAAAGACTTATGATCCTGGAATGGCCTTGGATATTATTGATTCTATTCAGGATGACACTCTTGAATCGGGTATTGAAGTTATAGACGAAACCATTGCTCCCATTGTGGTTTACCAAGAGCAGGTAATCAGGCATGGGCAGGTAGTCACTCGTAAAAGAGCAGAAGTTTTAGAGCAAGCGACGGCTGAGGAGCAATAAGGAATGAACCAATTTATTAATTACGGCATCGATCTTGGCACAACCAATTCTTGTACCGCCTCCTGGGACGGTAACGATGTCCGAATCTATCAAAATAATGATTTGATGAATGTCACTCCTTCCGTTGTCAGAGTCCAAAAGAATAATCGGGTTCTTATTGGTAAACGTGCATACAACGCTATTGTGGAGGATCCTGATAATGTGGTCTCTGAATTCAAACGCTGGATGGGACAGAAAGATAAAAAGTCTTTTTCGGCTTCTGGCCGAAGCATGTCTGCTGAAGAGTTATCATCTGAAGTCTTAAAAGCACTGAAGGAAGATGTCAAAAGGCAAACAGGCGAAGACATATCTGCTGCCGTTATAACAGTTCCAGCCGCGTTTGGTGCATTACAATGCGAAGCTACCGCAAGAGCAGCCCAGTTGGCTGGTATTATTGAAGCACCTTTGCTTCAAGAGCCTATTGCGGCTGCCATAGCATACGGTATAACTCCAGGAGCCATCGATCAGCGGTGGTTAGTTTTCGATCTCGGAGGAGGCACCCTGGATATTGCGCTTGTCTCAACCAAAGATGGACGCCTGAATGTTCTTGAACATAGAGGAAATAACCTCTTAGGAGGCAAGGATATTGACCGTATCATCATTGATACCTTTTTCCTGCCAACCCTCACTAAGGAATTTGTGTTACCAGACCCCAAAGACAATCCTGAAGGGTACGACAGGCTAATCAGAAGATTGGCCTTGAGAGCGGAAGAGGCAAAAATAGAATTGAGTTCAGCGGAGTCAGTTCCGGTTGGTCTCTTTGACCTGGGTGATGATGAGGAAGGCAATCCTATAGACATTGAGGTTACTATTTCCCGTAAAGATTATGAGTATTCTATAGAGCCTTTGGTTGAGAAGTGTTTGCAACTTTGTGAAGAGGTCTTATCGAGCAGTCGGGTCTCAGGAAAAGATTTAGATAGAGTTCTCTTGGTTGGTGGGCCTACCCAGATACCTTATGTTCGTTCAGCAATAACCGAAAGAATCGGTTCCAAAGTGGACTTTTCGCTCGATCCGATGACTGTTGTAGCGAGAGGTGCTGCCATTTACGCATCCACTATCGAGAAAGCAGCTAAACCGGTTCCTCTGAGCGTTGATTCTGGTAAAGCCCTGGTACATTTGGCTTACGAACCGGTTAGTGCCTCAGTCACTGCTCATGTTGCCGGTCGGATAGAGAATGCTAAACAAGCGAGTATTTCAGAAATCAAGATTGATGCGGAGGGTGGCTACTGGACGAGCGGGTGGTTGCCAATTCCAGAAGGACACTTTGATATTCCTGTCACCCTTAAAGAAGGGAAACAAAGCCGTTTTTGGCTTTATACAAGAACACAAACTGGTGAAATGGTTGATATTGAGCCTGAAGAGTTCTCTATCCGCCATGGTCTTGTGGTTTCCTCTCCACCATTGCCGCATTCAATTTCAATAGAGATTGTTGGAAATAACAATAAGCCTGAGCTTGAAGTCATCTTTCCTAAAGGCACTCCTCTTCCTGCTGAGAAGACCTGCCGTTATAGGGCACAACGCACTTTAAGGCCAAGCGAAGCTGGGAGTGCATTGCCCATTAAGTTATGGGAAGGAGAGATAATAGAAGACCCGGAAGCAAATGAGTGGGTTGGCAATCTTACCATTAGCTCAGAAGACATTCGTAGACCAATCCCTGAAGGTTCAGAGATTGAAATTACAATCGCAATAGATGCTTCACGAAGAATGACAGTGGATGCGTTTGTTCCGCAGTTGAACCAGAATTTCTCAGATAATGTATATGTACCTCAGAGAGAGGAAAAAGATTTTGCCGACCTTCTCAAGAATATACCCCAAGAAATAGAAACTCATGTAAGTAGGTTGGATGACCTTGAGTTGTCCGTTGAAGATGCTAAAGCACAGGATGAAATTGAAAAACTACGAGAAGATATTGAAAATCTGGATATTGAAGCCAGCAAAACAGGCAACGAGACAAATGATCCTGATCAGGCAAAAAGATTGGTTGAAACATCTCGTGAAATCAGAGGTAAGCTATCGAAAATAGAGCGGAACTTTGGAACTGGGACTTCTAATACCCTCAAGATAGAAGAGGCTGAAGAACTCCTATTAAGCCTTCAGAGAGTTATTGATGATCTTGGTTCTCCCTTGGAAAAGAAAGAATTTGAAATGTTACAGCGGCAAGCTGAACGCTCAATAGACAAAGGTGATGAACGAAGTCTTCAGAAAACAGTTGACTCTTTAGAAACTTTAAAGTGGAGAATTTTATTCAAACAAGACTGGTTCTGGAAAGACATCTTTGAATCAATGAAGGAGCCGTGGAAAGAATTTACAAACAAGCAAGAAGCTCAAAAATGGATAGCACACGGTGATGACTCTATTCGCCGAGGAGATGGTGAAGGACTTCGGGAAGCCGTTCGGAAGCTATGGGAACTACAACCAGTAAGCGCTGCCGAAGCCGATAAAGAAAGAGTCCTTCTTGCTGGGCTTAAGAGGTATTAAGAATGATGAGTTATCTAACTCAAAAGCCAAAGCTTCCAATAGGAACCCCTATTCCAGGTCATCCGGCTATTGAAAAGGCACTTCATTCTGATAAGTCCTGTGAAGTTTATTTGCTGGAAGAATGTTCAGATTCCAGCCTTTTATTTATTATTGTTTCTGAAAGAGAAGAACAGGAAATAATCAGATGGTGGGAAGAGAATAAAATAGAATATTTCCCAGTAGAAAAAATCCAATTCATTTCTCAGAAGGCTCCTAATTCGTTTCAAGCGGTTGTAAAAGTCTCTGGGAAATGGTTAGGTGGTTACTCCCCTGAGTTAGACAGGAAAGGACTCGTAAACCTTTTACTTGCCCTTGTTAAGCTCGCAAAGGCTAGTGAGTCTTTTGAGGCTTCTCCCAGATATGCACCGTCATTATTATGGCTATCCGTGAATAAAGAAATGCCTCTATCAGGCTTGATTTTGACTTCGATAGCTTTAAAGGAAGTAGAGCTTATTCAGTTAATCGGAAAAACATTTTACACCCTTACTACTGGAATAGATTTAAATGAGAGCCAAGATATAGGTCTTTTCGCACCACTAAGCAAATGGTGTGTTAATGCTGGCCCAGGCTTATCTGGGCTTATCAACCGTTGCATTGACCAAGCTGTACCGTCCCTTTTGGATATTGAGAATGAGGCAATATCATTCACAGAAGAAGAAACTATGGCCCTTCCAAACCTACCTAGGGCTACTTCTACACGTCGAAAATCCCCTCAGGTGCAAACTAAAAAACCATTAGAGGGTGGCCTTGCAAAGGTTGCGGGTATGCGAGAGCTTAAAGACCTTTTAGTCCAAGAGGTTATCAAGCCCATAAATGACCCTGAGCCTTATAAGAAGTATGGCCTCTCAATCCCCAATGGAATACTCCTGTTTGGGCCTCCTGGATGCGGTAAAACTTACATTGCCAAGCAATTAGCTGAAGAATTAGGCCTGTATTTTGTTCAAATTATTCCTTCAGAAATTGCTAGCCCATATATTAATCAATCCATTTTGCACATACGAGATATCTTTGAGACAGCCAAAGAGAGAGCGCCATCAATTCTCTTTATTGATGAGTTTGAAGCTATGGTTCCTTCCCGTTCAGAACTTGGTGGGCATCAGCAGCATAAAGCTGGGGAAGTAAATGAATTCTTGTCCCAGTTAAACGAATGTGCTGCGAAGAACATATTTGTGATCGCCGCCACCAATGAACCAGAGAAAATAGACTCTGCCATTAGGCGAACAGGAAGACTAGATAAGTTAATTTATGTAGGCCCTCCTGACGAGGAAGCTAGAGAAGAAATGTTGAAATTGCACCTAAAGAATCGGCCTACAGATGAGACTATTGATCTGGCGGGACTCTCAAAACAGCTTATAGGGTATTCGGCCAGTGATATTAGGTTTCTTGTGGACGAGGCAGCCCGACTTGCGATGAGAACCGAAAATCCTGTTTCCAGCGAAATTATGTTTCAGGTAATGGCTAAGATACCAGCATCAATCACAGATGAAATCACCACTCGCTATAAGAGCTTTACGTCACGAGGAATATAAAAGATTGATTTAAACAAGTTGATGACATTCATCAGCAATCAACAGAAGATTGACCATCGAATATTCCTGTAATAACTCGGAAAGCTGCCCATTCAAAATTTGATGATTTTCAGAAACAATTGGATCTTCAATCACTATTCCTTGTTCTTTTCCTTCGACTTCTACTTTCAATCTAGTAGATAAATTAATGATAAACTCCCCAGCAGCGGCGTGTGATGGTTTTCTATCTATTTCCAATAATCTCTCTAATAGGTTTATAGCGGCTGTAAACTTTTCGACTGCGCTGGTAAGCGCATCGTTTTCTTCTCCTCTTAAGACCTCATTGTTGGCGGAAGTGCAATGACCTGAGCCCAGAAATGGGGACCGTTCAAAAGTAGAGGATTTTGTTCTTCAATCTTTTGAAAGGAGTGTTTGGAATGAAAACGAGCCGATTCACGGAAGAGCAGGTTATTACTGCATTACGGACACAGGAAAGCGGTCAGAAGACGGTCGAAGGTGTCTGTCGGGAGCTTGGCATCTCGCAAGCCACGTTCTACAAGTGGAAAAAGAAGTACGGAAACTTGAGCATCTTGGAAGCCAGGCGTTTACGGGTTCTGGAAGTAGAGAATTCCCGACTGAAAAGGCTGTTGAGTGAGCGCACACTGGAACTGGATGCGCTGCAGGACGTGCTAAAAAAGCTTTAGGGCCTTCCCGTCGTCGGATTCTGTTTCATTGCCTGCGCGCGGACAAATACAAGCTGTCGAAACGTCAATGCGCCCGGCTATCGCGCGTGCGTCGGCACGGCTTACGCTCTGTGGCAGACGCCAGGAATGAATCCCTGCGTCAGGCAATCCTGCGTCTTTCCAATCGTTTCGCGAGGTTCGGCTATCGCCGGATTCACGCCATACTGGTGAAGCAGGAAGGTTGGACAATCAACGTGAAGCGGGTGCGGCGGATCCGGAGCGAGGAAGGCCTACAAGTCAGAAAGAAAACGAAGAAACGCAGGCGAGGCCAAGGCGTTCAGTCGCCCGAACAGGCCGTTGCGCCAAATCACGTGTGGACGGTTGATTTTGTGCAGGACCGCCTGACTTCTGGCGGCCGTGTCCGGCTATTGACGGTGCTGGATGAATTTACGCGCCAGTCCCTGTGCATTCGCGTGGAACGTTCTCTCAGGGGCGAGGATGTGCGCCTGACATTGCAGACGTTGTTTAGGGATTACGGGATTCCCCGGTATCTACGCAGCGACAACGGGTCGGAATTTGTCGCCCGTTGCCTGCAAAGCTGGCTACAGACGCAGCACACGCAGTCGCTCTTTATTGAGCCTGGGAGCCCGTGGCAAAACGGCAAGTGCGAAAGTTTCAACGGCCGTTTGCGGGATGAATGCCTGAACATGGAAGCCTTCGATACGTTGAGCGAGGCTCAGGTCGTGATTGAAGCATGGCGCGGGCATTACAACACCGAGCGTCCTCACAGCGCCTTGCAATACCGAACGCCTGAAGTTTTTATTCTCGACTGGCAGGGTGAGCAGGCGGCTTTACGTCTGATCGCCTGAAAAAATCCAGCATTCCAAACCCGCTGAAACCACAGCGGGCGAATTTATCGTGGAAATGGAAAGGTGTTGAAAAGCGGTTGAAAAGCGCTGGCGCTTTCCAACCGCTTTTCAACACCAGTTTTTGGCGTTCGACGACGATTTTAAAATTGGAACTCAGGACGCCGACCTGAAAACGTGCTAAAATCCTAAAATTCGACTTTTGGATGGTTCCGGGTACGGGGCTCGGTCAGCAAATTGCAGATATATCATAAGCTGATGACATGGCATTACTAAACGTCTCTATAATTTTAGATTTCAAGACTTGCTCTTGGAATTCTGGCAACCATATATCATTAAAATTCACATCTGGAAGAGATTTGGTTGGATAAATTTTCATCGCTAAGTTAGAAATAATTTTCCCATTAAGCTTAGGAACCACTGTAAATATTCTCTTCTCATCAAGAGCTTCTTTGGCAATCTGAATAACCGTTTCAAGTTTATTTAATTCTTCAAGCTCTGATATAGTCATAATAATTGCAATCTCAACCGCAGGCCAGTAAATACCATCGTTTTTCTTTAATGGAACAGTCTTGTATTCTCCCTCTATACCTTCTTCTTTTAGGTTCCTCAACAAGCATTCCAAAGTTTTCTTTAAACGATGTTCGCCCCGATTTTTGCTAAATTTTGAAGCGGCTGCAATAGACTTCCCAAAGCTAGCTCGTTTTGCCATTGCTACAGCAAGTTCTATAGAATCTTTCTCATATTGTGCTGCAAACTCCTGTAGAATTTCAGATAAATATTCAAGTCGTTCAGAAATGGCTATTAATTGGTCGGCAGGAGTGTCATCTAACATCCTCCATATTGTCGAGCTTGTACACTTTTGAGCATCCTCGGATAAATGTAGTGAAAAACTAGCTACCGCTTGTGCCTCAGACTTCTGAGATACAGCACACAGACGAGGTATTAAATTATTTAAAATGGAAGTTAGGAGCGTTCCTATAGTATCGCTGGATATCCCAAGATTAGAAGCATTTTTAAGACTTCCAAGAAGGCTTGGAACCATTGTAAAACTAAGCCCGTTGCATGCTTGAACAATAGAATTGAGCTCTTCAGCAATCTGCTCTTGATTATTAAATTTTACGCCTCGAATCCATTTTTCTGTAACCTCACGAAAGACAGATTCAGTTCGTGTGATTAAACTCGACATAACTGTTGAGTATTCAGATAAGGAAATAATATTCGCATTAGATTGTATAAAATAGCCAAGAGCCTTATTCCAGGCCACAACCACTTCAGTAGGGAGGTTAGACCGAGGAATATTTTTAGCCATCATAGGACGGCCTTCAATCTGAATAACCATTCCATTTGTATCGACAAATGAGCAAGCGGCAGCTTCTGAAGAAGGAACAAGCGCCATTATAATTTTACAAATTTCTACTGCTTTATCATTCATATTATCCGAAGCTTGTGCAGATATGAATTGGTAGTCTGCCCTTACAGTTCGGCCATGTTCTTCTTCTCCTATAATCGGTGGCATGATCCAGGAAATTTGTTCTGAAGCCGTTTTTAACAAGTATTCTTCACCACCAAATGATTTGCTTAGTGATAAAGCAAAGTCCGGTGATACGGAATAAGCCGTCTCAAGAACTTTTGAAATTTTTCTAATGCAATAATTGTTTGTTTCGGCATCCAGAATATTCAAATCAAAGGAAGGAAAGTGACTCATATTGACCATAGAAGCAAGTAATAACTGTAAGGTATCTAATCCTTCTAATGCTGGAAACACATGAATTTTGTCTAAAAAAGTGATTCTAAAATCTTCTAGTGGTGTCGAATGAAAATGTTGAACAAGCTCTTTAAGACGGTTCCAACCTTCACCTACAGATGGAAGGTCGGGAAACTCCACTCCTTTTGCCACTGCAAACATCGCAGTCACTGACCACAAAGACCGCTCAATATTCCATTCCTCTAGCAATTGGATAAACTGCTTTGCTCGAACTTCAAGACTTGCAAAACCTAAGCCCGTTAGTATAGCAGTCATAGTCTCAACGGTATTTTGTTCCTTCTGAAGACTAACGAGAGCATCAATCAATTTTAAACGATTGAATTTTTCAGGCTCTCTCAGTACCGCTTGAATGATTAATGGAAGCGAAGCAGTTGTCACAGCACGAATAGATTGAAGTAATGAGTCTTCTGTTTGTATTACAAGCTCGTCATGAGTGAGTCTGGCCAGTGCCGAAGAGCGCAGGTTATGTAATCCCCCTAAAATACCTGGAGATTTCTCTTTGACGAGGTGTTCCTTAAGTAATCTCGATAGAGAGCGGAGACCTTCTTCTGGAGAAATTCCCAGGATGTCTAAAAGGACTCCGACTTCAATTTCACCATTTAGACTTGTAATTAGTGAAGATGCTCGAAGTATTTTCACTTCGATGGTTCTAGTCGAATCTTCCAATCTTTGCTGGACTTGCTCCGATAAAAGTTTCTCCAATCGCTTCCCTTGAGTCAGAATGTGAGTATATTCCAATAAAAGGCCTTTTGAGTCTTCAAATGGTTCTTTCCAATAGGGCCAGTTGGTTTTACCCCCTATTTTTAAGTTCCTCCCAAAGGGATCTGGCTAAATCTGCATCAAGTTCAACAGGGAACATCTCGGCATCTTGAATACCTTTTAGTATGCCAAGGTCTTCATTACGCACCGCTCCCAAAAGGATTACGTTTGGAAGCTTCGATGCTTCTTCAGCTAATACAGTCCAAACAGCCATATTAGTGGGATTAATTTCATCGCATACAATCCCTATGGGAGAGTGTTGATTAGGGTTTCTTGCCTTAATGAATCTCTGTATATCCTTCACATCCTCAGTTTTAACCATTGCGCTCAGGCGGAACCAACGTGTAGTACTAGCCATTTTGTTAGCAGTAAGCCATATCAACGATGATTTTCCTGCCCCAGATGGCCCGGTAACCAAGATTTGACGTGCTGTTTTGAATTGCTGGTAAACAGCTTCTACTTGTTGAGGTCTATCAATAATAAGCCCAGCCGCAATATGACCCGGTTGCGCTTTAACGCCACTATAAAAGGCTTGATCTTCAATTGGTGAATTAAAATCAATAGGCTCAATGGCACCCTTTAGAAGGGCTGTATCAATAGCAGAACTATCCATTCCTTCTAAAAATTTTAAAATGAGCCACTCGATGTCTGTTGGACTAATTTGAATTCTTTTGTGAAAATCCGTGGTTTCATTTGCATCCGAAACTTCCCCTACAAAGGCACTCAAACTCTTAAACAAAGCTTCTGCCACTGAATCGGCTATCTTCAAAGTTTGGATCAATATCTCCACTGCTTCATTGTTAGGAAACTCTGACACCACAACTTGCTCTCCTGAGCTATTGAGTAGCTCTTCAAGAGGACAGGGAGTTATTTTGCTACAAGGCTTTTGTAAGCCTATACCTATTTCAAAGACTTTATTTTCATTAAGCGTTTTAAGTTTTTCTTCAGCATTTTTACGATAAGATTCCACCTCGTTCAAACTAAAAGAATTGGATTTACGAGATTTAATCTGTATCCATATCTCACGGTTTTCAAATTCCAGAACTACATCTTCAAACCCTTCTGGTATGACGGAGCCACTTGGAATTTGCCCGGCCCACTGCTTAATAAGCAAAAGCGCAATGAAATGATCTTGATACCTATACCCTTTACCGGATTGAGCACCAGATCGACTACATTTCCAAAGTTGTTCTCTACTTGTTTTCATTTATTACCATTATAGCGATTCTAAGCCTTCACTGTTACAGCGGTCTTTAGTGGAGGATACCATAATGCTTACAGTCCGGTCTTGGGGCCGGTCTTTTTTGTATCTAAAAGCCAAGCCATAAGAGGGTTTCGTATGTTCAATTTCAAGAAACACCGCGATTACCTGGATGGATGGCAGAGAGCGATGGCGACCGGTTTGATGACCGGTCGTCCTTTTAGCAGGCATACTTCCAGCCAGTACGTCCGGTATATGGTTCCTTTCCTCCAGAAGTATGGCAGTGTCTCCATCGAGAATTTGAAGGCCGAACTGTCAGCCGTCCCCACTGACCAGTTCTCCAAACGGAACAGTATCTTCCGGGCCGTCGTTTCCTTTGCCAAGTACCTTATCCAGGAAAACACCCTCCATCCCACCTTTCTGGACAAGGCCAAACCCTTCAAGCCAAAACGTCACCGGCCACCGGTACGCCATAGCGTGAAGGAAGGAGACATCCAGAAACTGATTAACGCTACCAAGAACCCCCTGGATCGCCTGATGATCATCCTCCTGGCCTCTACGGGCTTGCGGGCCTCGGAAGCCTGTGACCTGAAACTAGAAGATATCGACTTTGAGGAGCGGCGGCTTGTTGTCCGTTGCGGCAAGTGGGGGAAGGAACGCAAGGTTGGAATAGGAGAAGGGCTTCTGTTGGCCATTCAGAACTACTTAAAAACCCGCCCTGGCCTCAAGTCCTCCGATCAGCTTCTCCAGAACACGGCCAGAGAAGCGTTGGATCGAAATGGCGTCTACCAGCGGCTCGAAAAATAGGGCGCAGGGTAGACGTTAAAGTCACACCCCACGCCCTACGCCGGGCCTTTGTCACCATCAATGTCCGAAACGGCGTTCCGTTGGTCTATCTCCAGATTGCCTGCGGCCACGGGGAGATTACCACTACCCGGTCTTACTGCCAGACCAGCGAAGAGGAAGTCATTGAGGCGATGAAGACTAGGTGGTGTCGACATTCACACTTCCCCTAATTAGGAATCCGTGATCTACTATCCTTGTTGGTTATGCGAGGATAGAGAGATGGAATTAACGGATGAGCAGTGGGAGAAAATCAAGGACGCCCTGCCGGGGAAGGCCGGTGATCCGGGCAGAACGGCGTCGGACAATCGTTTGTTTGTGGAGGCCGTCTATTGGGTGGGCAGAAACGGAGGCCGCTGGCGGTCTTTACCACCGGAGTTCGGTAAATGGTATAGCGTGCACAAGCGTTTCTTACGCTGGGCTGAAAAGGGTGTATGGCAGATGATTTTCAATACACTGGCAGCAGATGCGGACACCGAATGGCCCATGGTTGATTCCACCATTATCCGGGCGCACCAATGCGCGGCAGGGGCAAAAAAAGCGCTGGTCCCCAAGCGTTAGGGAGAAGCCGGGGAGGCTTTTCCACCAAGATTCATGCCACATGCGATAGTCACGGAAACCCGCTGCGCTTTATCCTGACTCCCGGCCAAGCATCTGACCACACACAAGCGCACGCTTTGCTCGCGGATCTTCCGGCAGAAGAGGCTATTCTGGCTGACAAAGGGTATGATTCGGATGCTTTGGCAGACTCAATCTCAGAAATTGGAGTGCAGCGTGTGATTCCGCCCACAAAAACCGGAAAGAACAAAGAGAATACGATACCCATCTCTACAAAGAGCGCAACCAAATTGAGCGTCTGTTCAACAAGCTTAAAAACTTTCGACGTGTCGCTACCCGCTATGACAAGCTGGATATAGCCTTTTTGAGCTTTATTCACCTAGCCGCTATCTACCTCTGGCTAAAATGAATGTCGACACTGCCTAGCTTTACCAATTTTTCATAGAATCCACGCGGTCTTGAGTCCGGCGGCGGTTATAGAGCATCGTGGTCAAAATGCTCTTATGTCCGCAAGCCTCCTGAACATCCTGGGGATTCCGTCCCATCGTGAGGTTGTAGGTCACAAAGCGGCTTCTCAGGGCGTGAGGATAGGCATAGACTCCGGCTTTTTTGGCTATCCGGGCTATCCGCTGATACAAGCCATCCCGTCGCATCGGATTTTCATATTTGTCTAAAAATACGAAATCATACTTCACCTTGGGACGTTCCTTATCCAGGTAGCTCCGAATGGCAAGCGCCGTGTCATCGTTAAAGCCCAGGCTCCGAGCTTCATCATACTTGGCTTCGCCGACCCAAATCTCCTGCTTCTCCAGATCCACGTCTTCCAGTTTCAGTTTGCAACACTCACTGGCTCGGATGCCGGTGTTGGCCATCAGCATAATCATGGCCCGTTCCTGGAGGGTCTTGGTAGCGGCGATCAGTTTGGGCAAGTCCTCTTCAGATACCACATGCTGCTTGGGGTTCGGATTGGGCTTTGGGGCAAAGTTCTTGTCCAAAGCCTTTTCGAGGAATTCCTTGTCCAAAGCCTCTTCCATTACCAGATACTTGGCAAAGGACACGAAGGAACGGTACAAGCCCCGCCGCCGTTCCGGGAGATCCGCCGGGCATTCGGCCAGTTCGCTCTTGACCCGGCTAAAGGTCAGAAGCTTGTACTTGGCCAGGTACTTCTTGATATAGGACTCATACGAGTTCAGAGTATTCTCAGCGTAGGCCCGCCGTCCCAACAGACCAGCCTTGGCTGCCTTACGCCAGCCTGCCACGTAGGGAGTATGGTCTTGAATCCCTATCTGTTTTTTTTCGCAGCCTCATCTCTTCCAGGGCGGCTTGCCCTTGAAGGTAGACCTCGACGGCTTGCTGATGGATCTGATAGGTGATGATCCCGTTATACACCCTGGGTGTGGCCATCAGCTTTCCGCTCTTGCACCACTCTAAAACGGTTTTCCTGGTTTTACCCAGGACTTGAGAAACCTCGGAAACGGTCAAAAATGCCCCCGAAAAACTACTCACTTTGTACTCACTTTTGGAGTTTTTCGGGTCTTTTTTGTCATACGTCATATATAATCTCCTTCTGTATTCTAACAGCGGAGATCGTTATGGCGCTTGGTTTTTAGGCGATCCTACCTTATTGATTGTTACAATAATAACATGGCTGATAAGGGTGAGGTCCGGTGTTCGAGTCACCGCAGGCCCACCATTTTCTCACAACGATTCTTCAAAAAGTATAGCCAAAAGAATCGACCAAAAAAATCACCAACTACTCAGTTGGCACTCACTTTTAAAACCCTTAAAAGCTCCTCATTGAGGGGCTTTTACCGTTTATGAGATGATGTTTTATACTCTGTACCCTTGATGATAAAATCATGACCTTACGCAGTTGTTTTTGGCCCTAATTCATCTTCTGGCCGGTAGGAGCTTTACAAATGACAATGGAGGCAGAGCTAAAGGGGCTTCTTCCTATCTATGAAGAGGCCGTCAAGAAAGACCCCTACTTGCCGATTATTGAAGCCATTACCAATGCCTTTGACTCGATTATCAAGGCAAACCCAAGCAATAAGACCGTTAGGGTTTCGTTTGTCACGAATCAAAGCTCTTTGCTTGTCGGACAGGTGGCCCAACAAATAGATGAGATTGTTATTGAGGATTGTGGAACCGGCTTTGATGACGGGAATGCAATCTCATTCAAGAGAGTAGGCAGTACCCATAAGGAAGATATGGGTTGCAAAGGAATGGGGCGTTTAAGTTGGCTCTGCTGTTTTAAGCGTGTGGTGATTGAAAGCACCTACAAGCATGGAGAGACTTTGCGTTATAGGGAGTTACACTTCTCCCTGGACAAGGAAGTAGAAGAAAAAGAAAAACAAACCCGCTGACCCTAAAGCTACTCAGCCTAGAACGAAAGTAAGGCTGTTGGAGCCTCTTACCAATATTTATGATGATAAAAGGCTGTCTATCAGCTTTGTGAACCAAATCAAACGGGTATTTGTCCCGTATCTCATCCAGCACCAGAATTTGTCCATTTATGTCGATATGGTGGACGGGCAATCTGAAACGATTGATTATGCAAATTTGAACATTAAATCTTTGCCCACTCAACCTCTAAACGAGGTTGATTTTACGGTTTATTGTTTGAGTAGTGATATAAAACTTACCAGTGCTCACCATGCATACAATCTGTGTGGGGATAATCGGGTTGTTAAGTCCGAGAGTTTGGATATCTACCCCAATGAAAAGCTGGCTGTGGATGGTCAAAACCCTGCCTATCTTTATTTTTTCATTATTAGCGACTATTTGAATGAGCGGGTTTCAACGACTAGAGATTCTTTCAAGATTTTAGAGAAGCGCCCTTCTCTCGAACTGGAACCAGAAGCGCTTTATATGGAAGAGATTAAGAATCACATTATTGAGATAGCCAATGCTTATGCTCAGCAACACATCGAAGAGGCCAACAACAAAAAGAACACAGTGATTCAAGAAGTGATTCAGGAGTATCCGCATCTTGCCAAAAGTGTTGAGACCCTTAACCCTAAAATCGGGTATGGACATACCAAGGAAAAAATCATTATTGAGGCTGTAACAGAACAAGCTAGACATGCAGAACAGGTGAAAAAGCAACTTTTGGAAGCTGCTCAAAAACCTCTCTCCAAGGCAACCGACGCAGAAAAAGAGAATCTGGCTAAAACCATTGCTGAAGTCACTCATGAGAATTCATTACAACTAGGCCATTATATGGCTTATAGAAAGGTCGTTTTAGACCTTTTTAGACAAATATCTACAATATCAAGATGACACGGGAACTTTCCCTCTGGAAGAACATTTGCACCAGATCATTTGTCCAATGAGGGAAAGCCATGAAACGCTTACCTCGCATGAGCATAACTTATGGCTGTTAGATGATCGGTTGATGCTCCTAAAAGAGTTTTATTCGGATTGCTCCTTGGCCAGTGCTGGCAAGGCTGATTCGAGAAAAGAAGCCGATATCTTATTTGAAAAACCTCTTGTTGTGGCTGAGTCCAAAAGCGCAAATACGCTAAATAATGTTGCAGTGGTTGAATTTAAAAGACCCGGCAGGGAAATCACAAAAGGGGATGAGCTTAAAGAGGTGATAACCAAATATGTTGATCCCCTTCAGAACGGAAAATATACCCATAAAGGACAACAGTTAAAAAAGGCAGATAGAATTACCCATGCCTATACTGTCCTTACCTTGACGGACGGAACCCGAAACACCCTAGAAAACTATGAAGGCTATAAGCCGTCCTGCAACCGAGATGCCTTCAGCCGTCCTTATGAAGGCTTTAACTGTATTCACTATGTTGTGGATTGGGCAAGGCTGATTCAAGATGCAAAAGACCGGCATGAATTTTTCTTTCAAAAGCTAAATGCCTAAAGCAAAATTTTTATTTCGATCAAAATATGGGTAGTCACGCTCCCAATATCACGGCTTTTTTTAAAATTAGGATCAAACATCCATCCAAGTGTCGCTTTTCGGCTTGTGACCTATTACGTGATCCATGAAATTTTCCAGGGCATCCTTGAGACGGCGTTCCTTTTCGTCTGCAATGTGACTGCCCCCCTAGAATTGATCCAAATAAAACCAGAGAGTGGGATCATAACACAGCCTGTTTAATGGCAGCCTGATTGTGGAGAAGGCCTGGTATTCGTAGAATACCAGGCGGCGGCGAACTGTTCGGGGGTCCAGTATCTCAGGGCGCTGTGAGGTCGCTCGGTATTGTAATGCTCACGCCACATCTCAATAACGTTCTGAGCCTCTCGCAAGCTGCCCCACCACTCGGCATTTAAACATTAGTCCCGAAATCGACCGTTGAAGCTTTCATACTTGCCGTTTTGCCACGGGCTGCCCGGCTCAATAAAGAGCGACTGCGTGTGCTGCGTCTGTAGCCAGCTTTGCAGGCAACAGGCGACAAATTCCGACCCGTTGTCGCTGCGTAGATACCGGGGAATCCCGTAACCCCTAAACAACGTCTGCAATGTCAGGCGCACATCCTCGCCCCTGAGAGAACGTTCCACGCGAATGCACAGGGACTGGCGCGTAAATTCATCCAGCACCGTCAATAGCCGGATACGGCCGCCAGAAGTCAGGCGGTCCTGCACAAAATCAACCGTCCATACGTGATTTGGCGCAACGGCCTGCTCGGGCGACTGAACGCCTTGGCCGCGTTTGCGTTTTTTCGCTTTCTTTCTCACTTGCAGGCCTTTCTCGCCCCGGATCCACCGCACCCGCTTCACGTTGATGGTCCAGCCTTCCTGCTTCACCAGTATGGCATGAATCCGGCGGTAGCCAAACCTCGCAAAGCGATTGGACAGACGCAGGATTGCCTGACGCAGGGATTCATTCCTGGCGCCTGGCAAGGAACAGGCGGTGTGCCGCCGCACGCTCAATAGCCGGGCGCATTGGCGTTTCGACAACTTGTATTTCTCTGCGCGCAGGCAATGAAACAGAATCCGGCGACGGGAAGGCCCTAGAGCTTTTTTAGCACATCCTGCAACGCATCCAATTCCAGCGTGCGCTCACTCAACAGCCTTTTCAGTCGAGAATTCTCTGCTTCCAGAATCCGTAAACGCCTAGCTTGCGAGATGCCAAGCTCCCGACAGACACCTTCGACCGTCTTCTGACCGCTTTCCTGTGTCCGTAATGCAGTAATAACCTGCTCTTCCGTGAATCGGCTCGTTTTCATTCCAAACACTCCTTTCAAAAGATTGAAGAACAAAATCCTCTACTTTTGAACGGTCCCCATTTCTGGGCTCAGGTCAACTTTTACTTACAACGCCAAGGGACAAACGCTGACGCGCGTCAATGCGCTGGGCAAGACCACCAGCTATACCTATAACGCTCATAACGAACTGGCGACGATCACGGACCCTCTGGGCCATGTGACGACGTTTGCTTATGACAATCGGGGCAACCTGACGAGCGTGACGGACCCCAGGCAGAATGTGACGACGTTCGCTTATGACGTTTTGAACCGGCTGACCAGCGTCACCAATCCGTTGAATCAAGCGACCACTTACACTTATGACAACAACAGTAACCTGTTAACGGTGACAGACGCCAGTAATCACACGACGACCTACGCTTACGACAGCCGGGATCGCGTGACCAGCGTCAATAATCCGTTGAATCAAACCACGACCTACGCTTACGACAAGCAGGACCGTATGGTAAGCGCGACGGATCCCAAGTCGCAGACCACCACGTATGAATACGACGCGGCAGGTCGATTAAACTGGGTCAATTACAATGGCCAGAAAATTTATGCGATGTCTTACGACGCAAACGACGAGTTGCTGTCCATCGCAGACGGTTCGGGGACATGGGGGTACAGTTACGACGTAATGGGGCGGGTCAGCAATATGACGTCGCCTCAAGGCAGTGTGAGCTATACGTACAATGCCGACGGCCTGGCGACGAGTATGAGCGCGACGGGTTATCCCAGCGTCACGTATGGTTACAACCTCTTAGACCAGTTGACCAGCGTCACGCAGAATAATCAAATTTATACCTATCAATACGACGCAGTCGGTCGACGGATTAATTTGTCACGTCCCAATGGGGTCAATACGTACTATTACTATGACGATGCGGACCGATTGACGGCACTCATCCACAAAAAGATGGCGGCGCGCAGGAAAACAATGAGTATGGCTACGATAACAATGGCAATATCACGCAATACAGCCGCTACCTGTACGGCGCATCCGACAAAATGGTGCGTAACTACAGCTACGACGCACTCAACCGTCTCACGCATGTAGATGGCCTGGGCATTATCTTCGGCGCCAGCAGCTTTGCCAATCAGACGGCCAAAGACAGCGCCATTAACTGGCTGACGCAAGCCCAGCAAACCAGCAACCCGGCCTTGCGCGAAACCTATCTCCTAAATGCCGAGAATTTGGGGGCGTCACTGCCAGAAACCGCGACGTGGACGTTTGATCCAGTAGGCAATATTGCCAGTAAAGCCGTGCGCAAGCACTTGGGTGGAACGGACACCACCACCTACGCCCACAACGCCGCCGACCGGCTCACGACGCTGACGCCGCCCGTGGGCTCGGCCATTACCTTCACCTACGACGCCAACGGCAACATGACCGGCGACTCCACAGGCCGCACGCTGACATGGAATGCGCTGGATCAGCTCACCGCCTTGAATAAAACCGGCGTTAATGCTACCTTTGCCTACGATCCCTTAGGCCGAAGAGTGAGTTTTGTGAAGAACAGCCAAACGAAAACCTATTTCTACGATGGGCTGGACTTGCTCAGCGATGGCGCTAATCAGTTCCTGAACGGCGCAGGCATTGACGAACCGCTGACCATTACCACCGGCTCAACGACGCAGGCGTATTTAGGCGATCACTTGGGGATCCACTGCGTGGCTCAGTGATGCGAATGGCGCGTTCCAGACGCGGTACGATTATTCGAGCTATGGCAGGCTGGAAGGCAGCCTGCCGAATCCGTCGGCGACGAATAGCCTGACTTACACGGCTCGTGAAGACGACGGCACCGGCTTGATGTATTATCGCGCGCGGTATTACGATCCAAGTCTGGAGCGGTTTATTTCCGACGACCCGCTGGGTGATGGGCAGCGGTATGTCGAGGGGAATTCGGTGGCCCTCAAAGACCCACTTGGGCTAGGGCCGAAAGGGAGCAGCTCAAGGTGCCGCTACTGGCACGGCATTGGGAGCCGCCCTCGGAGCACTAGCAGGCGGCGGCGGGGGCGCTGCGGCATGTTCGTGGTCTGGACCCGGCGCTGCTGTGTGTGGCGGATATGGAGCGCAGAATGGAATTATACTGGGCGCTGCTGGGGGCGCCTCCCTTGGGGCAATTTTCGGCAGCTTCCTCGAAGATCATTGGGGAGAGATTTCTTCTGCCCCTTGTACTGTCTCCTCGAATCAAAACAATAATATAGACCATTGTGATTTTCAAAAAGAACTCGATGATGCTCAATGTAGACGCCTTCCAAATAAATCAGCCAGATATAGGTGTTTCGAATCTGCGAATGTTCGTTATGGGGCTTGTCGCACAAGAAAGCCACTTCCCCCATTGGTATTATGGTAATTTGAAATGAGGCTTTATGATAATCTTTGTCAAAGATGTTTTAACTGTTAGATATGAGAAGGATATCAATTCAGTTTGCATATACGATCACAGATATAATGAAGAAACTGATGAAACCATGGAGGCTTTATACGCTCAATTTAGGCTTTTTAAGCTTGAGCAGGCAGAGATTGGAGAAGCCTGTCGTGCTGTAGGTGAAGCTGTTTTAATGCGAATACCGTCAATACTTAATGTTCTTTTCCCCATTCAAGATGATGAAAGTTAAGCGTTAATTTTTACTTTCACTTCCCCCCAAGATATGCAGGAACTCCAAACAATAAAATAAAAAAATATACCCCCAAGCCAAACAAGCCTTTGGGCGGCTCGGAAAGCTTTGTGAAATAAGTGAGAATAAACATGAAAAATTCTGCTTTTTTAGCTGTAATATTATTTACTCTCATGTTGTTTCTAGAGCCGTTTGGAAACAGCTCTAGCCCTGAGCTATTTAATGAAAGCCTCTTTAAAGGGAAGGGATATGCCCCTTCAGATGGTTTTATTCCAAATAAAGAAACAGCCATAGAAATAGCTGAAATAATATTAGCTCAAGTTTATGGAAAAGAGATGATTTCTTCAGAAAGGCCGTTTCATGCCATTCTAAATGACGACGTCTGGCAGATCAAAGGCACATTAAAAAAAGGGGCGCTTAGGGGAGTCGCTTATATTTATTTGTCAAAGAGCACAGGCCAGATTCTTAAGATGATACATACCCAATAATAAATAATATTAGGACTTTTTCGGACTTTATGAATAATAATCAGACCAAAGCCTATTTCTACGACGGGCTTGATCACTCAAGGACGGAAACAGCACGTTTCTGAACGGCGCAGGCATTGACGAACCGCTGACCATTACCACCGGCTCAACGACGCAGGCGTATTTAGGCGATCATTTGGGATCTGCGAGTTGGTTGAGCGATTCAAACGGCGCGTTCCAGACACGGTATGATTATTCGAGCTATGGCAGGCTGGAAGGCAGCCTGCCGAATCCGTCGGCGACGAATAGCCTGACCTATACCGCCCGCGAAGATGACGGCACGGGTCTGATGTACTATCGCGCACGGTATTACGACCCCTCGATCGAAATCTTCATCTCCGATGATCCGTTGGGCGATAGCCAGCGGTATGTCGGGGGGATGCCAACAATTGCGACAGATCCTTTAGGGCTAGAGCTTGGTATTTACAAGCATAGGGATGGGACATATGGGCCCACTGAGAATTGGTATAATGCGCTTAATAATGCATTTCAATTAGGTGCTAAAGTCTGGATGTTTTTAATAGGGGATGACATTTGCACACTGTCAAGTCCCAGTTCATCGTTTATTGATAAAGCTTGGTCGGGATTCAGCCTCACACCGGAGGGCGAGTTTTCAAAAATAGGGAAATTCAGTAAGTTTATTAAAACTGCTGATGGAAAGATTGTATTTGGTTATACTAGACATGGTTTGAATCAGGCTATTGGAAGAGAAGGTAAAGGAGTTAGTATTAACGCTATAAATGACGCGCTGAGAAACCCTAAAAAAATCACAAATCAGGCAGCCGGCACCACTAAGTATATAGGCAGAAATGCCACGGTTGTAGTTAATAAAAAAGGGGAAAATCGTAACCACCTATGGAAAGCCTCGAAAGCCTTAAAATAGAGATAGCAGACTCTGATTTTAACTTATTGCTATCATTATTAAGCGATAGCAGTAAGCAGGGTCTTCTAAAGAGATCATCTAAAATTGGTAATAACGCTTTTGTTCTTTATATTGATTATTCATACATAGGGCTCGTTAATGAGGAATTAACAGATTCACTTGCTTCAAAAGGATTAGATGCTGACGATGAAGTGACAGCCTTTGGCGAACGTATTGAAGCACTAATAAATATATTCAACCCGTATAAATATTCGGAACCATGTTAGACGTATTTATATGACAGATTAAACATGCTGAAAAATGGAGCAGGAATTGACGAACCTCTGACCATTACCAACAGCTCAACGACGCAGACTTACCTTGGCGATCATTTGAGATCCACTGCGTGGCTCAGTGATGCGGATGGCGCGTTTCAGACGAGGTATGATTATTCGGGCTACGGCAAGCCAGAAGGCAGCCTCCCGAATCCGTCGGCGACGAATAGCCTGACTTACACGGCTCGTGAAGACGACGGTACCGGCTTGATGTACTATCGCGCGCGGTATTACGATCCAAGTCTGGAGATATTTATTTCCGACGATCCGCTGGGGGATGGCCAGCGGTATGTTGGGGGGAATCCTTTGCGGTGGGTGGATCCGTTCGGGCTGCAAGCGGATGCAATCTTTATCAATTCAAATAAGAGCCCAAAGGATCGGCGTCTCTATTATAGTGCCAAAAATATTAAAAATAGCTCAAAATCATATATGATTGTTGTCCATAGTGATGGGAGGAAATTATTTGTACCCTTAAAAACGCCCGTCTTGGGTAGTAACGGAGAACGCATCTACTATAAGGGAATCTCCGTTGAGGAATTTTATAGCAAGTACATAAAAGGGAATAGAAATATAGGAATTCAAGATGTAATTATTCTTCAGGCCTGCCATGCCGGGCGAGGTGGGGATGATTCGATCGCAAAAAACTTGCAAAATTATCTAGAATGAAAGTTCAATCCCCTGTAGATTATGGTTGGGTTACTTCAAAAGGAGAGTTCTATAGCGCTCCCAAAATAATGAATCCTTTTGCTCCTGATCAGCCCCTTTTCAAAGGCCCTCTTACTGATTTTAAGCCTTAGATAATGAAAAAGTCTAAAAAAATTCTACTAATTCTGCTTCTTGCAACCCCATGGGCTCTTTCTGTATATGGGATTGGCGAGTTTATATTGTCAGGTGACGCCGCCAGTTGTAAAAAGGCTAGAATGGAACAGCAGGAGGTCTTAAAAGAAGAGGTTAGGAAATCTGAACGATTAGAAAAAGAAGCCGCGGCGGGCGATGCTGAAGCGATGTATTGGACATATCAATACTACGCGATATCCGTTCATGATTACCAAAAAGCCAATAAATGGTTAAAATTGTCTGCAGAAAATAATTTTATATGGGGGATGGAAGATTATGGCGAAAGGCTTTGTGAAATGGGAAAAATAGCAGAAGGGCAGTTCTATTTAAAAAAATCTTGCTCGGCAGGGCAAAAATCTGCCTGTGAATTTCTTCATAAATATTGCCGGACAAAAAGGTAAAAACGCTGCAATGAAAAAATCTCAAAAAATTATTTATTTGTTTTTAGGATCTATTGGCTGGTTACTATGGTTCGCGTTCCTACTCTATAAGTGGAGTTGTCAATGTGAGGGAGCCTATATGGTACAGGGGTTGGTCTGCCCCCCAGAAAACGAACCAGGGATAATGAGAAAATCGGGTTAAACCAGTTAAAGAAGTGAAGGAGTTTAACCCGTGAAAAAGTCCAAATTCACCGAAGAGCAGATTGTGTTTGCCCTAAAAGAGCACCAGCAGGGTACGAAAGTGGAAGACATCTGCCGGAAACTGGGAGTAGTGCAGGCGACGTTCTACCGGTGGCAGCAACAGTTTGGCAGCCTGAGCGTCATGGAAGTCAAAGAAATGCGTCTGCTCAAGGAAGAGAACACCAGACTCAAGCAACTTGTAGCTGAACTGAGCCTGGATCGGCATATGTTGCAGGAAATCGTTCAAAAAAAGCTCTGAAGCCTGTTCAGGAACGGGATTTGGTTGACTGGCTGAAGCTTTGCCACAAGGTCAGCGTGCGTCGCGCATGCCGATTAATTCGGTTTCGGCGGCCAACTTACTACTACCAATCCAAACTCTCTGAGCAGGCGTATCTATCCAAACGCATTTGTGAGATTGCTTCTGAAAAGCCCCGGTATGGCTACCGCCGGATTACGATTCTGCTGCGACGGGAGGGCTTGCCGGTCAATCCTAAGCGGGTCTACCGGCTGTACAGGGAAGAGGGCTTACAGATGCGCAAGAAAGTCCCCAAGCGGCGGGTTTTTCCGCAGTTGCGGCAGGTCCGGCAACCGGCCCAGCAGCAGAATCCATGCTGGAGCATGAATTTTGTATCTGACCAGTTGTACGACGGACAGAAACTGCGCTGCCTGACCATTGTCGATAATCACACCCGAATCAGTCCGGCGATTGGTGTGGGTTTTCGCTACACGGCCTGCAACGTGATTAACACGCTGAACCTGGCAGTGCAGCGATATGGCCAACCTGAGCCGATTCCGGCAGGAATGCCTGAATCAGCACTGGTTCTTGTCTTTGGAGGATGCTCAGGAGAAAATTGAAATGTGGCGGCAGGACTACAATGACGTGCGTCCGCATAGCTCATTGGGAGAGCTGACCCCTCATTCCTTCGCCGCCGCAAACAGCCTGGCTAGCCAAGCTGTTTGAATCCCCGATTTCTCATTTCAAACGGTCCGCTTTTCGGGGCAAGACCAAAAAATCCTAAAATTCGACTTTTGGATGGCTCCGGGTACGGGGCTCGGTCAAAATGATCAATCAAATTACCTAATCGTTAACTTCAACAGAGCAGGAAAGAGTCAATCTGTGCACCTCCCAATCGAACCTTTGGACTTTGGACAGAAAATCGTTTTAGTTTTTCTTGGCGGATTTTTCTTGTTTGTGTTTTCTTGCGCCCTTTTAACAGCCAGTCTTGCAGAGGCGCCCAATGACATTCGAGGCTATTTCTTTATTACACAAGCTGCAAGAGTAAAAAGCTCTACTGTTCTAATACCGACACGGGGTCCGGCGTCCCTCTGTGTAATGTATACATTCAGAGATCAAAAAGGAATCGAGCACACTGGGAAAAATTTTAATGATCAGAGTCCCTGCAAAAAATCCGCCAATGTGACCGAACTAAACAGGCTATGCGCCACAAAATACAGACCCAATAATATTATCAGCATACATTACAACAGCAAAAACCCAGCAGAATCTTTCATACACAAGGAAATCAGACTCCGGGAGTTTTTCATGATCCTGGCCGTTCCAATACTTCTTTTCCTCAGCCTTATATGCTTTCAAATCGGGAAGAAGCGTTTAATTTTTTCTTTATTTAATCAAAAACCATTCGGCAATTAGGGCGCGTATCGAATTACCCGCCCCAGGAACCTCAATTTTAAGCGGGAAAGCTGTGGTAATATACACCGACTATTTTAACAAATTGTGACCATAGCGCACCCCACAGCGCGAGGATCAGGAGGAAGGGTTTATACAGGCCCGCAACAGTCGTCATTCGCAAGGCGGGTTTAGCCCATCTCCACACGGCTGTCGGGAAGACCTCACCTGAGAAACCGTAGAAAAAACATTGGGCAGTGGGTTTTTCAGCATGAGCGTAACGGGCATCCAATCCCTTATTTGTATTGTAAAAACAGGAGGCTCATCGAGTCTTGTCGAGAGTTATGAAAAGGAGTAAAATAACCACACCTGAAGCGGCGCAAAAAGATTGACAGATAAAAATCGTAACGGAAAAAAATGAATTATGCCCCCTGTTCAGAAAGCCTGAAATTTTAAAGGATATTAGCACATCGTGATTCCCGCACGAAGTCCTCAGGCGTTAAGTCTTCTGGAAGCTCAAAACAAGGCCGAAAAATTATTTCAAGAGGTGGAAAAACGCCAGATAATACAGCCCGGAGGAACCGAATTGAGAATTAGCGAATAATTTTTGATTTGGCGCAAGAAAGAGGTTTCTACGAAGAATTTCTCAATATTTAAATCCCGTCTATCACTATTTGTCGGCTTGCCGCCTAACGGGACAGCGCCCAGATCCAGAGCCCCATAACCTGAACCGATCGCATTGGGGACAATCTATTTATCTTGTCGTACAGAAATTCTCCTGTTATGATTTTTACTTACGGGGCCGCGCCGGACCCTCAGGCACACACACTCAGAGAGGCCAGACGAAGTTGTGTTACCATGAGAATCGCTTCGGATCACCATGCTGAGAAAGGGGATGGCCATGCAGGGCGCAGGCATACAATCGTCGGCAGAGACCTCGCAAACACTGTCTGCATGGGCGTGGTACCAACGCATTGTACAGACGTTACCCGGCATTTCGGGCCCCCATAAATCAGCCCCCAGACCCCGGTATATGATGACATTCGCTTGTTAGGGGCCTTGCTGGGCAAGGTCGTTGTGGGCGATCGGCCCAATGGACATGAGCTATTCCTGCTAATTCGCGAGTTACGTCGGCAGATTCAGGCGTCTCGCGCCGCAGGACAGGATACCACGCAATCGGACGTAGAAAATATTCTGTCTAACCTGCTGGCCAGCGAATCGACAAAAGCAGACCTCGAAAAATTACTGAAAATCGTCGATACGTTTCGCATTTTTCTGGAGTTGGCCTCTATTGCGGAAAGCTATCATCATGACCAATTTCAACCTCCAGAACCTTCCATTGAGCAGCTTATTGCTCAAAAGGCGCTCGGTGGCGTCCCGTCAGACAATATCCTTCTTGCACTGGAAAAGATCTGCTTGCGACTGGTCTCGACTGCGCATCCTACTCAGATTTTCAGAACGACGTATCTTCACCATCACAAGATAATTTTAAAGTTATTAGGGGAATTTCATGACGCCAAGAACGCGGAGGACCAAGCTCGCGTTATTAAAGCGCTGGAAGCGCGTATTCAGTGCCTCTGGCTCACAGGCTTTGTGAAATGGGTCAAACCTACGGTGCAGGACGAAGCCAAGGCATTAGAAAATTATCTGGATGTCCTCTTTAACACGCTCCCCGAACTCCAGGTTACGCTAGAGAGCACATTACAAACGACGTTGCGCACTCAGCGACGATTATTCAAAAACCATCCCGCCGTTGAGATCGGCAGTTGGGTAGGCGGGGACATGGACGGCAACCCGAATGCTCAGCCCCATGTTTTAGCCGCGATTCTAGCTTCTCGCCGACAGCAGATATTGATAAAGTATCGGGATCAATTAGCGGCGTTAGCGGAAGAATATAGTTTCTCCGCACTTAAAGGGATCGAGCGTCACGAAGCGCTTCTATCTTCAATTGAGCAGGATTTAAAAGAATTTGAAGCCGCAAAATCGCATCCCTTTGAGCGGTCAGAAGGGATTTATAAGTACCACGAACGAGAACCCTATCGTCAGAAACTACTGTTAATGGTCGCCAAGCTGAATCACACCCTGACCTATCCCCTCACTTTAAGCATGTTAGACGCGCCTCGTTTCAGCAGTCAATTCAGCTTCCTCCCGCAGCCTTTTCCACATGGATTCGCTTATAGACGCGCCGCCGAACTCATCTCAGATTTGAAGCTGATTTTAGACGGACTGAATGAACTAGGGCTTTCCGATAATTTTCTACGGCCCATTGAAACCTGTTTAAATGCCGTCCAGATTTTTGATTTTCACTTTGCAGGCATTGACCTGCGAGAAGAGGCGGAGCACTTCCAATCCGCCGCACGTTGCGGGTTGATGGCGAGAGGATATGATTTAGCGCCATTCTTTAACCCAAATGATAATACGCACGCCACTGACGCATGGTTCGCATTTTTAGAGCAGTATTTGACCCAGGCAACCACAACGCATATTCAGCCTCATGAATTAGCGCGCGTCGTCACCCACTGGCCACAATGGTTTTCAGAAGGCGGCGCCTCAGAAATGCGCCTGTTTGGCATGACAGCGGTCATGAAGCTCGCGCATGCCGAAATCGGGCCGCAAGCGTCACGGCATGTATTGCTCAGCATGACGCATTCGGCATCAGACGCACTGGCGGCGCTTGCGCTGCTCAAGTGGCAACAGTTAGCGCACTATGAAAATGACCAATGGATGGGCGCTGTAGATATTGTGCCGCTCTTTGAAACAATCAACGATCTGGTCGCGGCCCCACAGATGATGACGCAATTATTTGAATCCGCTGCGTATCGCGGCTATCTTCGCGCGCGAGGCAATCGCCAGGTAGTCCTGATCGCCTATAGTGACAGCAACAAAGACGGGGGTATTTTACCAGTAAATGGTCGCTCTATCTGGTACAACAGCAATTGTCCGACATTGCGCATCGATATGGCGTCACCATTCAGTATTACCATGGGCGCGGCGGTAGTATTGGTCGAGGCGGCGGACCGACCCGACAACATATTTTATCTCTTCCCACCGAAAGTTTTCGGTCCGGCATTCAGATTACCGAGCAAGGCGAAGTATTGGCCAGGCATTATTTATCGGAAATAACAGCCGAAGCCCACCTGAATAATTTGTTGAGCGCCGCCTTCCTGCGTAATTTAAAAGACGAGGAAAATATCGATCACGATCCGCCAGCCTGGGTGGCGATAGCAGAAGCATTGTCGGCCACGTCGTATCAAAAATATCGAGACCTTAAGCAATTGCCAGGCTTTGTGGCCTATTTTCACGATGCCACCCCTCGCGAGATTGAAACCATTCATATCGGATCGAGACCAACGCACCGGCGCAAAATTGCGCGCATAGAAGATTTACGCGCTATTCCGTGGGTTTTTCGATGGTTCCAGTCTCGCACCATTATTCCAGGGTGGTTTGGCTTGGGATCCGCTTTGCAGGCGTACGCACAGCAGCACGCGGAAGGACTGAGCGCTCTTCGGACGCTTTATCAGGATTGGCCCTTCTTTCATGGCGTCCTCAATAACAGCGCTATCGGCATTCTTCAAGCCGACATGCCCATTTCACAACATTACACCACGCTTCTCAAAACACCCTCCCATAACCGTACGGAAGTCCAGGCCATTTTTGACGCAATTCAGGCAGAATACGCGCTGACCCGCGCCATGCTGTTAAGCGTCATAAACTGCGAACACCTGCTGTCTGCACCAGAAACCGCTTCGTTACAGAAGTCCATCGCCATGAAACGCACGTATCTGGACCCGCTGAATTATTTACAAGTGTACCTGTTGAAGCAATACAGAAGTCAATCCAGCGCGCACGATCAGCAACTTCAGGATTTATACTATCGCGCCTTCATCAGTTCAACCGGCGGTATTGTCGCGGGGTTGGGGACTTCCGGTTAAGTATTTACAGACAAATATAACGCACTGCAACAGAGTCACCGAAAGAACCATTGACAAACCGCCTTAATATTACTGATAATACGCTATATTTCATTTTCACAGAAGGTCCGTCCCTGGTGGCCGGTTGGGTTTAATAGCGTTGCGCTGATACGCTTGCCCCGAAATACAATTGGAGAAAACGCATGAAACGTTGGACTGCGCGAGCTTTAGCGTGCCTGTTAATTTCTCAGGTCATATTCTGGTGTCCACCTTTGCCGGCCAGAGAATTATCCAAAGCCGGGCAGATTTTCCAGCAAGTCAAAGACGGTATTGTCACGGTTTTCTCATCATCCGGGCATGGGTCAGGCGTGATCATCGACGCTTCGGGGCTGATTCTAACAAACAGCCACGTAGTTAAAGAAAACGCAGGGAATTTAAGAGTTAAAATAACCCCCGGCGTTATTTTAGAAGCCAAATTACTGGAAAATGATCGAGCAAATGATCTGGCCATTCTCTGGGTGAATCTTGAAAAGGCAGGTAAGGCAACGGTTCTTCCCATTTTCACCCCTCCGCCAGGCGAAGATCTGGTCTTGGTAGGCGAAGAAATTATTGCCGTGGGGAGTCCCATTCAACGCGAAACGCTTGAAAAAACCCTGACCACCGGCGTCGTCGGTAAATTTGAGGGGGAAGTAATTCGACACGACGCCAGCATCAATGGCGGAAACTCAGGCGGCCCACTCTTAAATTACGACGGCCAGATTGTCGGGATCAATACGTTCGTCCAGGCAGCAAACGGCCCCCCTCTTGCAGGCGCTGTCCCCATCACAAAAGCGATTCTCCTTCTCTCCAAGGCCAAAGCAGACATTCTAACTTCAGAGAAGCCTTCTTCAGAACTACTCCCGGATACCCCTGCGATCCCATTTCCCATCGCCCAACTCGTAAAAGAATCCCCCTCTCTTTTTACAGACAGAGATCAGAAGGATTACAACTTTAAATCCAATTATTTCAGCGTGAGTGTCCTGACGCCTATTCAGGGGTATCATCAAATTATTAAAGCAGAGGATAAAATCCTCAAACACCGCAAGGGGCGAGCCAGGAAAAAAGGCTTTCAACTGACGGATGATGAGATTGATTATAAAAACCTTGCTTTTTACAACTATCAAAAGCCCGTTGTGACCGTCGTGGTAATTCCAAACCCAAAACTGACCACCACCAGCAAAGTAGTCAATACTCTTTCTTTTTTAGCAGCCGCAGTCGCCAGCGCCGCCTCGTTTGGCGTAGGTACGCCCCTCATGCTCGCCCCATTTTATATGGGAAAGCATGAAATTAAAAAAGATTTTCTGAAAATGTCACTTAAAAAAGAAAATAATGAACTTGCTTGCACGCCCATTGAAACGGGCAGAGCCCCCTTCAAGGAATCGATGCGTCAAATGACCGGTTATCTTTACAATGAATTTATTGATAAATCTTATGTGGGCCTCTATACATTCGATTCAAAATGCTTTGAGACCCCCAGCAGTTTAAAGCTGGTCATCGATATAGAAGGAAGCAAAGATGAAGACAGGACGCTGCGATTCCCCAGAAAAATCCAGGAACTGATTGTCTCCGACTTTAAGCCATACTGGTCGTATGTGAACAGTCTTCATTCGACGAATAAGAGCGAATTAAACAGGATACCCGCATCAGAAACGCCCCCGAAATCCGCAACAGAAACCGCGCCGGGAGCCCCCTAGAGGCAGGATATTCAGGAGGTCTGTTTTTCTTCAGGCCCCAGCCGTTTCTCGGAAACAGCCCCTCCCCGCACGTCTTGATCCCGCTTGGCGCGCCCGGGCAGCAGGGGTCCTCCAGAAAACTGGAGCCGATGACCGGATTTGAACCGGTGACCTACGGTTTACGAAACCGCTTGGAACGAGTCTGAAAACCGCGTGGCTCAATAAACTTCAAAATTGATAGCCTGAAAGTACTTTACACTTGTCAACTAACAAACAAAACGTCCCCATTATATCTCAAGTGAGGCAGTCTTTGGGGAGCCTTACAACAGTCCTTATCATATTTTAAAACACGCAAAAACCCTTTCCAGAGTTTAGTTTTAGACGATTCTGGGCATAATAAAATTGGGTTGAAATCCCACTTCTCCATCTGCTTTGACCGACGCACTTTCAGGGGCTGAGGTCTGGTCTGAGACATCTCTGGATGGTTTTGGTTTGGTCAGACCGGCTTCAAATCCCTTGAAAACGACCGAGGCAAACACACAGGATGGGGATTTTGTGCTGTCTTCCTGTACGGCATTCAGGGATGATAAGGAGATGAATAGCCGCAAAAAACAACCAACTTGCTATGTGATTGGAGGTCCCAACGGGGCCGGGAAGACCTCAGTGTCCCTTCGGGTTTTGCCCCGTTTGGATTACATGGAATATGTCAACGCGGATGCCATTGCGGCTGCTTTATCCCCCTTTCAGCCAGAAAAGAGTGCCCTTAAAGCCGGACGGATGATGTTGCAACGCATCCATAAACTGGCTGATCAAAGGGCAGACTTTGCATTTGAAACCACGTTGGCCTCTCGTTCCTTTGCGCCATTTCTCAAACGACGCAAAGAAGAAGGGTATCAAGTGGTGTTGTTCTATTTCTACCTCAAGACGCCAGAGTTGGCTGTTTCCAGGGTGGCCGAACGTGTTCTGGCGGGAGGCCATCATATTCCTGAAGCCGATATCCGACGCCGTTATAGGCGTAGCCTTCAGAACTTGAGGCATCTATACCAACCCTTGGCAGATGCTTGGGGAGTCTATGACAATTCCGATAGGGAACCGGTATCAACCGAAGCATCTACCGGAACCGAACCGGAACGTTTAACCCAACTGTCTGCTTGGATAAAGGGAGCTATCTCCGAGGCGGTAGAGATTAACCGTAAGCTGGGGACACCCATCTACGTCTTTCGGGACGGTCAGGTGGTGGATATCTCCAAAGAGCTACCAGAGCAAACAGGACCGTAACACCCCTTACGGCGTTAGTGTGCTGAAACGGTTTGCTTTTTTGCTTTCTGCTCTATATTCCTTCCGTTTTCATGAGAGTGTTGTTTTTGCTGCCGTAAGTGCCGTAAAGAGGTAACCAAAGGCTACTTTCAGTCTGTTTAGCGTTGGGGAAAGTGTCCTTCTCCTCCGTCCCGTGCCCAAACACCACCAGCAGCACCACACTTCAAAAGTCACTGAAGCAGGAAACCAACACATCCATCTGGGCGTCAGTCGTAGGGGTTGTCTGGGTCGATGTTGGTTGGGGTGTGTCGGTAGCCGTCTGTCTCCGGGAAGGGACAAGGCATGGTGTTTTCCAATAGCGTGTACCCCAACAGGAAGCGTCCTCGTTGACCGTTGCGGGTGGTCTTTTGGATGTCACATCCGGTTGCTTTCAAGGCTTGGGTGATCCGGGTGGGCGTCCACTGGCGGCACTTGGGCGCATACAACCAAAGGGCTTTTCTCACCTGATCCATCCGGGCATGGCCTTTGCCATCTGGCATAAAGCAGTCGTTCAGAAACTCGTACATCACGTTGGTCTCTTCCTTGTACTCGGAGAGCAGGTTTTCAACCGACTTGGGAATGGTGAACTGGCCGTTGTTCTCAATCAGTCGGGTCAACCCTTGTAAGGCTCGCAACGCGATCCCGTCGATTTCACTCAGAAGCTTATCCGTCAGAAACGGATCTTGCCGGTCCTTGGGAATCACGTTGGGGAAATGAATCAAAAGCAGGCGGTTAAAGACGCCTTCGGAGTAGTCGTGAATCACGGGCAGGCTGTTGGTGAAAATGGCGTGTTTACAGAAAGGCCGATAGATTTCCGGGTCTTTGTACTTGCGGTCCAGCTCCACAGGCTCTCCGGTTGAGACCAGCCGCTTGAAGCCAGAGTCAGACAAGATGGTGTCAAACTTCAGCTCGCCAATCACATTCAAGGCTTTGCCCTTGATAGGGGCAATGGCTCTCGCGTCACACATCCGGTCAATGGGAATGTGACAGATGTTGTGTTCACCAACCAGCGCAATCATGACGTTTTCCAGAACCGTTTTGCCGGTGTTGGATTCCCCGTAGCAAAGCAGTGCTTTCTTGTAGGGTGCTTTGGTCATCAGGAGATAACCCAGAAACTCCTCCAATGCCGCAACATACTCCTCAAACTCGGCCAGATCGCCAAAGCAGTCCTGGAGATACAGATCCCATGTGGGACATTGGGCAAAGGGATTCCAAACGATTGGCCAGACTGTTTCCAGATAGTCTTCCGGTCGATGGTTCCTCAGTCCCAACATGCTTTTCAGCTCCACCCGTTCGGTTTTCAACGGATTATCCAGGCACGTCAGGTCTTCCGGGTAAGCACCCACACTCAAATCATAGAGGCCGTTCTTGAAAGGGATCTGGGTGGGCTTCAGGTTGTTCCAGGGAACGCCCGCTTCCAGCAACGTGAAGTTCTTGACGTAATAGGCCGTGTCCTGAACCCGCTGGCGGGTGCTGTGCTGCCAATCATCGTAATGACGACAAAGCTTCTCTAACACCCGGTCTTCCATCGGTTCCCAATGTTGGCCGTTGTAGCGATAGGTGTTGCCAAAGGGATCGGTGAGCAGTGGATGCTCCTGAAGAACCTGTCGGGCCAGTTGATTGGCCTTCAGTTTTCCACCGGCGGAATCGTTGTGAAGCGGTTGGTTCATGGCCCGTCCTCCGTGCCGTTTACAAAGGGCATTCTGAGCCGGTGTTTGCGGTCTTGGCGTTGTTGTTTCTCTCGCTCGGTATCCCGTGCCATTGCTTCAAACATCCGGTAATAGACAATCCCGATGCTGTCCCGGATGAATTGGCCAACGACACGATGCACAGTGGCTCCAGCCCGATTATGGGATCTCTTGGCTTCACCGGTTGAAGAGAACCCGGTAATCCGTTCCGTTTGGGGACAGGTTTGGAGGATGGCGCGGGACAGAGCAAACGTGAGTCGTTCATCGTCGGGAATCATCGCCGGGAGATGATGGGACATCAACCAGACGGCTCCTGCCACCTCCAACACGTCCTTGCCTCGGATACCGGAATCATAGAGGCGTCGCAATTCTTGGCAGGCTTTTCCTCCTCCGTTGGAGGCCAGAATCACGCCTTCGTATAACCATTCGTCCAGAACCTTGATAGATTCCACGATAGCGGGATGCTCTTTGTGCTTCCGAAAGAAACGCTTGACGGACTTCAGGAAAGGGGCGAGGTCTTTTTTCTTGATGCGGTAGCCTTCTGCGTGGCCATAGTATTGTTGCCGTCTGGCATGATTGGCGCAATACTGGGAAGACTGGTGGCGCGGCTTGTAACATCCGCCGACTTCGCATTGCTGCCACCGGTTTTGAGAGCGATGTTTCCATTGTGAATTGCTCAATGACATTGCCTGACACCACTTGAGGGAACCATGGTTATTATTCCCTTGTGGCTAGGCCCTTTAAACGTGACTTACGGCGTTTTAATCGAAGTTTCAGCGAGAAATAGCTTCAATTGGGCCAAAATCCCCAAAAAAATGTCGATTTCTGTTGGTTCACCCCCTCTCACAAACACGTAAAATAAAAATTTCGGCTTCTTACGATGCCTCTTTCAGCACTCGGAGGACGGTTCCCACACCAACACCCACTTCCTGGGCAATTTTACGAATGCCCTTGCCGTCTTCTCTGGCAGCTAAAATGGAGAGTTCCACATCCTCCGATACCTTGGGACGGCCCAGCGTCTTGCCTTGGGTTTTGGCCCGATGCAATCCGGCTTTGACACGCTCTTGAATCAAGGTCCGCTCAAATTCGGCAAAGACGCCCATCATCTGAAACATCGCTTTGCCGCCTGGGGTGGTGGTGTCCAAGCCTTGTTGATGCAGATACAAGCCAACGCCCTTGGCATGGAGTTCGGACAGAAACCCGATTAAATCTTGCAGCGAGCGGCCCAAGCGGTCTACGGACCATGCCGCCACCATATCAATTTCCTTGCGGATCACGGCTTTGCTCAAGGCGTCAAAGCCCGGTCGGTCCTTGCGTCCCTTGGCTCCACTGATGCCCTCGTCCTTGAAAATATGAACCATTTCCCAATCCATCCGCTGGCTGATGCGTTCCAGTTCCATCAACTGGTTTTCAACCGTCTGCCCGTCGGTGGAAACTCGGACATATAGAGCAACCCGTTTAGCTCTTTGATTTTGCATGGGTCTTTCCTTTCAATATTTCAAGAGCTTTATCTCGAAGCTTTTGGCCCTTCTTGGTGAGCATGGCAATCTTTCGGGTCCGGTTGTCCGGGTCTTCTTGAGTGGTTACCAAGTCCGGCCCGGCATGATGCTCCCGGTTACTTTTGTAGGTCTTGCCCAAAGCGGAAACATGCCGGGAGACCTGGAATTGTTCCAGGTTCAGGGCCTTATTGATGTCACTCAAAGGAATAGGTTCCTTGTCACAAATCAACAGGAACACCGGGAACAACTGGGGATAAGGCAAAGCCTTTTCCAGTTCGGCATAAAGGGTAATCACGTTTTTCAGTTCAGACATAGATTTCCTTTCATTACAGCGAATGCATTGATGCATTTATTGTAGCATTTCTTCAATACTCCTCCGGGAGTAACACCACTGTTTGACAGGCGGGATCATAGGCTCCTGAACTCTCATTGATGGCCCAGAATGTCCAGGTCTCTTTGAGGTCCGTATAGTCAATCTCTTGCCGGACCAGGGTTTGATACGTGGCGTTTCCCTCTTTATCATGCTGTTCCTGTTGGATGGTAAACACGGAGGTTTTATCCAGGCTGACCTCTACTTGAACAATCAGGAAGTAGTCAACACCTTGGGCTCTGGCCAGGGTTGGAACATAGGATGCCAGGGTATCCAGAACCCAAAAGCATTGGTTTCGCTGGCAATGGTTCATGATGCCGCTGGTGGCGATCCAGTTCTTGGCAAAGAGGCTGAATCGGTAATAGGTGTCTTGTTCATAGGCAACGGACATGGTTATTGCTCCTCAAAGTTTTCTGATATAGGGACGAATTAGGGATGTTTTTAGGGATGAATAAGGGACAAATAAGGGATGAAAACCGAACAGAGCTGCATGGAGAGAGCCGCGCTAGGCGGCTTCCTCCATGGGTTCCTCTTGTTCACCGGTTCCCTTGAGAATGAACTGATGGGCCTTGCTGGCCTCAGTTGCCGCTTTGAAAATCGCCTTTTTATCGTTTTTCAGGACTTTGAGCCATGAGGCAATATAGGAATCGTGTTGCACGTTGCCTTCCAAGCCCAGATCGGCAAACAGGAACGCCGCGCCCATTTCGGCTATCAGCTCCTCAAAGGCGTAGGACTCATCCCCAAAGCGCCCAGAAAAATCACGGTTTAGCCTTGAGTGGTGGCCGGTCCAGTGCGCCATTTCATGAAATAGGGTGCAATAGAAATCCCCTGATTCCTTGAACCGTTCCTTTTTGGGCATATTAATGAAATCTGACAAGGGGCTATAGCAAGCTCGAACACCAATTTTTCAAAGTGAATCAAGGCTTTGGAATCGGTGATCACGCCTTCAATGCGTTGTATGTCATCCCATGTCTGTTCCCGTTTAACCGGTGGCGTCAGGTCGATGCCTTCGCATTGATCCAGATTAAACACGTTGTACCACTTGAGGAACGGGATCCGCTTATGTTTACCATCTTCCTCTTTGTCGATGAAATTCCAGAACACAACGGTTGTGGATTTTTCACCTTTTTTAACGTTACCGCCCATGGCTTCCGCTTGTTTGTAAGATAGCCAGCCATTGGCGTTATAGCCCTTTTCCTGTTGGGTAGCCCAAAGAATGGGAATGTTGATGCCACGGTAACCAAAGCTGGTTTTGAGGTTGTAAGGGATACCCTCAAAGCCGCCATAGCGTGACTGATCCCAAGGGCATTTCCAGGGTCTAACGCCTTGTCCCAGGGACGTGATGATCTTGTCTGTGATCTCCTGATAGAGATCGCGCTTGGGTTTTTCCATCGGGTTTTACTCCTCTTGCTTAGCTGATTCATAAAATGCTTTAAAACATTTCATGTATTCATACATGTTTTAAAGCAAAAAATTTGTCAACCCTTTTTCTAAAAATAACGAGAAGGTCTGACGGTGAAACGTCTATCAAATAAGGCTATCCAGGCTTATGGAAATCTTTTGTAACGTGTTCAAAAATCATTTGTTTCCTGAACAACTCAAAACAGCCTCATGCGATCCCGGTTTCATACGGGTTTCCAGGGTATGGTTTTCATGGGGTTTTCTGAACACCCAAGCCCGCAAGAAAAGAACCGACACTCTGAAAACGTAAGAGGGTGTGGGGGGATCACTCGACCCCTTAATGTCGATATCCCCTCTCACAAATTTGTGGTGAAAGTTTTGCTCGTGCTCATCGACAGGCCCCTCTAAAACGTCGTATGCTAAAGGCATGGTAACCTTGACGCCCACTCCTGACTTCCTCCTCGCCAGCTCCTCAAACGATTGGCCGGAGCCAAGTATTTTGAGCGCGGTGAAGACTACTATGATCGAGGCTTTGTTTTTGATTCAGTGGTTTACCAAGGCACGCTAACCGCCAAAGTCCGGGGTTCTTACCAGTCTTCCTACCGGGTCAAACTTATCTGGAATGGAGAGAGCTTGGATCATGACTGTTCTTGCCCTTTGGGAGATGAAGGGGGAATTTTGCAAGCATTGTGTGGCTGTGGGGTTGACATGGTTAGACTTGAAAGAAGATGCCTCAGAGGCGAGTTCCAACGCCAAGACGCCTTCGGTGTCGATGGAGGATGTGAAGACCTACCTGAAACAACAAAAACCGGATGTGTTGGTCGAGATGCTGATGCAGCAAGCTATAGAAGATGACCGGCTTCGGGAAAACTCCTAATTAAGACAGCCAAATCTACCCAGGGCAAGGATCTAAACCTTCAGCAATTTAAAAAGGCTTTGGAAAAAGCCATTCGGGTGCGTGATTTTGTCGATTATTACCACATGCGTGCTTACGCGGCTGGGATTGATGCAGTTACCGAATCGCTTCAAGAGCTTTTGAAAGAGGGGTACACCCAGGAAACCATAGACTTGACCGAATATGCCCTGTCTTTGCTGGAAGATTCTCTGAACAGCATGGATGATTCTGCTGGATATATGACCGGGATTATGGAGACCTTGGAAACGCTCCATCACGATGCCTGCAAACAAGGCCAACCCAAAATCGAGCCGCTGGTCAAACGTCTTTTTGCATGGCAAATCAGAACCGAGTGGGATACCTTTTCAAACGTTCTGGAAGATTACGCGGATGTGTTCGGCAAAGAAGGCATCAGTCTTTACCGGCGCTTGGCCGAAGCGGAATGGGAGAAAGTGCCCGCCTTAAAGCCGGGGATAAAGATTCTGAGAAATACGGACGCCGTTACCGAATTACCCAGATTATGGACTCTTTGGCCAAGCAGGCCGGAGATATCGAAGCTGTGGTCGCTGTCCGAGAACGGGATTTGTCCGAACCCTACGATTTCTTGCGGATTGCGCACCTTTACCGAGATGCAGGGTTACCTCAAAAGCATTGGTTTGGGCCGAGAAAGGGGTACACGCCTTCCCCGGTAAAACAGACCATCGCCTCCATTCCTTTTTAATCGAGGCGTATCATCAATGCGGCAATCATCGGAAAACGCTTGAACTGGCATGGCAGGCATTTACCGAGTCACCCAATTTAAGCACCTACCAAAAGCTTAAGACCTACACTGCCCAACAAGACGATTGGGAAGACCCCTGGCCACCCATGCGGGTTAAAGCGTTGGCGTTTATCCGGGAAGAGATCCAGAAAAACCACCAATCCCGAAAATCCTCTTATGCCTATACCCAACGGGACGGGCAACCAAACCAAACCGAGTTAATCAAAATCCTGCTGTGGGAAGGTGATGTTCAAACCGCTTGGGAAGAAGCGCAACAAGGTTGGTGTCCCAATTCGCTCTGGATTGAGCTGGCCCAAAAGCGGGAAGAAAACCACCCGGCAGATGCTTTGAAGATTTATCAGGATCAGGTAGAACCCACGCTCGCGATCAAAAATAATACGGCCTACCAACAGGCTATCCGGTATCTGGTGAAAATCAAGGAACTCATGACACGTCTCAAAAAGCAGACCACGTTTAAAAAATACCTGAATGACATACGGGCAACCCACAAAGCCAAACGGAATTTCATTAAGTTTCTGGATGCAGAAAAGGGGCTGTAATTGGAGTTATGCCTCTTCTTCAGGATTGTATTCCCAAACGCCCAATTCCTCAACGGTGTCGGTGACGGCATCGCCATACCCCAGCCAATGCCGCTCGCTGATTTTGATAGATCCTTCAATCGCTCGTTAAAATAGACCATATATTTGTCTGGGCCTACTTGGAAGAGTTTGGCAAAATCGTCTAATACCGTTTCCACAGCAATATAGAACTCCTCATCAATATCTCCGTACTCGCACGTAAAATCATTTCCTGCTTCCACGTAGGTCAACATCAGGTCCAGCGTTCCCAAGGTGTCCTTGGTCTTTTCGTAGTCAGTGATAATCTGACGGGCTTCCTCAAGTTTCGGGTAGCTGTTGGCATGGGTAATATCCGGGTTCATCATTTGATAAACCCGCCTTCTGAGCGTGTTTAACTCTTTTGATCCGAATGTAGCGTCCGGTTGAAACCGAACGGTGAGAAATGCCTTGTTCAGGTCATTGAGTTCATAAAGCTGGTGAACCAAATCCAGCAAGGATGCCTGGCTGAAATGTTCAATGTGCTTCTTCACCTGTGTCCAAGTGAGGTTTTTGGATTTTGCTTTGAGCTTGGAAGGGGCTTCAATTGGCATGTACTGGGCTCCTCAAATCTAATGAATCAGTCCAACGCAAACAAGAGTTCTTCGGACGGCTCCTGATAGCTCTGTTCCATCAATATCTTCTAAGGAGGCTTGCGGATTATGTCCATGATGAAATGGCCGTGTGTATTCGTTTAGCTCATCCAGAGTTGTATAAATAGACCCTAAAGGATGAACATTTCCTGCCAGCCTGACTTTTTCACAAATATTTCCTAGTGTGTCAGCGGAGTCAAAATGTGCTGGATAATTTTTCTTGCAGTGTGTTTCCAGAACAGATCTCACCTTACGGATAATATCAATAGGATTTCCGACACCTTCGGCAAGAAAGTCATTTAATTCAAAAAAGCTCTTTCTCGTGACGAGTTCGTGTCTCATCTTCAATATCCCAAGCGGTTATGTTTGTATTTATTTCTCCAACTCGAATCAACTGAAGAGCTTTCCTTTCAGGCGGGGTTAGCTTTTCCCAAACCTGGTAAAGGAAGCGCATATCATAGAGAGAGTACAATCACTTGAGCGCAATTTTGAACGCAATTTTTAATTTGCCTGACAGTGTTGTTCCGCCTGAAACTGTCTTGGCTTGTAAATGGATCGTCAAAGACAACAATACGATTAGCCCTATCAGGGTCTTGCTCTAAACGGGCCAAGAAGAATGCTAGAGCTAACGTACTCTTATCTCCAGAACTGAGGGTATTCTTGAAGCTCGGTGTATCTAGCGGCGTGTCCGAAGCACCAATGTTTACAAGGGTATCATTTATGACAATCTGATAACTTGTGTTTGGAGCACCACCAGAACGAGAATGAGAGACCCCTTGAATTTTGTAACCGGCATTAAACTGATCTAAAAATCGATTGATGGTTTGTTCATAGGGTGCAATTGCCTGGTTGGTATATTCATCGAGCCGGGTTTTTACATCTGTTTTTTGCGTTTCCAGGACCGTTTTTTCTGTGAGAAGTTGCTGGTAGCTTTGGCATAGTGTTTCACACACTCGAAGATGTCTATTCTTTGATGCGTTTAATGTTCCAAGTTCGGCTTGAATGGTTTGAACATTCGCACTT